>CACXXD010000034.1 GCA_902771445.1 uncultured Prevotellaceae bacterium | reverse complement strand
TGCACGCTCAACGTGGAGCAACAGGAACTGGGCTACATCGGCGAGTACACGCTCTATGAGGTGTGTGAGCTGACTCAAGAAGCCGGACTGCCCTCGATAGCCTACTGGCGCAGCGATGCCAACACGCTGGCTTCGACACTCATCGGAGTGGGCGGTGTCTGCCAGTTCTATCAGAAGTCGACAAACGGAAGCGACGACTGGGAAGGTCGTATCTGGTCCAATGGCGACACAGAGAGCTGGCGCACGTTCAGCAGTCCGTCGCCTGCCTTGGTGGAATGCTCCTATCCGCATCACTTCACGTTCACCTATAACTATGAGATGGGCGATGCCAACATGGATGATGTCATGAATGTGCTCGACCTGCAATCTACGCTCAACTACTCAAACGGAAATCAGTGGGGACTCTTCAACTTCCATGCCGCTGATACCTACGGACAAGACGACGAGATCAATGTGCAGGACATCGTAAAGACGGTGAACATCTTGTTGGAGCAGGAGAATAGTAATCCTGATGCTGCGAGAAGACTGAAAGTTGCCAGCCTGGCCGAACCCGAAGCCTGCGTGATGGTGGAGAACGGTCAGCTCGTGCTCTACACCACAAGGCCCGTGGCAGCACTCGACCTGCGCATCGCCGGTATCGAGCCTGCTTACATCAGCTGGAACACCGAGGAGATGGGCTTTGCCACGGTAGCCACGGCGCAGAACAGCGGCACGCATGCCATCGTCTACTCGCTGATGCCACGCGAGATGAGCGAGAGCCGTACAGTGCTCGCCACCTTCGATGCTCGCTACACTCCCCGACTCGTGTCGGCTGTGCTGAGCGACAGCAAGGCCCAGTCGGTCAGCGTGGGAACTGGAGTGCCAACGTCTATCTCCATAGCAGAGCGTGAGCAAGGCGTGCAGAAGGAAATGTACGACCTGCAAGGCCGAAAAGTAGACGGTCAGAAGCGCAAGGGTGTCTACATCGAGCGCTCAGCTGAAGGACGCTTGCACAAATTGAGAATTAAAAATTGAAAATTGGCAAGAATAATCAAAGGTCTTAAAAACAATTTTCAATCTTCAATGTTCAATATTCAATTTAAAAAGACTATGAAGTATCATATAGAAAAAACATTCATGTTGCTCTTGACGCTGCTGCTCTCCACCCTGGGGGCAGTAGCTCAGAACACCATCGCAATAGGCACTGCCCAGATGGAGTATCTCTCACTGGGACAGGCGGTCAGCGTACCCGTGACGATGGAGAATGCCGAGGACATCGTGGCCGTGGAGCTTACGGTGAAGCTGCCACGAGGCGGCAGAGTTAACGGCGACGGCTGTCAACTCACGGCCAGTCGTGCCAATGGTCATCAGATCAGTGTCGCTTGCATTGACAACGACAACAACCTGTATAAGGTGACTGCCTTCTCGGCTCAGAACAAGCCTTTCGTTGGCACGAGCGGAGAAATCATGAAACTCGATGTCGTGACCTCGCAGGAATGGCTCGACGGTCGCACCTACGCTGTGACCTTGACCAAGGCGCTGCTCTGCAAGAACAATGGCGACAACGTGTGTTCGGCTTTTGAGAGCGGTGCTATCACCATTCCCAATACACCCCATGCCGATGTGTCGTTTGATGTGACGGGCATCGTGACCACCGTGAAGAAGGGTACTACAGGCACCTATAGCCTGGGCATCAAGAACACAGGCACGGCCACCACAGGCCCCATCACCCTGCAGTTGCCCGACTGGATGAGCTTGCAGGGCGCAGTCATGCCCATCGAGGCAGGCGAGACCGCCACGGCTGTCATCGCCATGACTCCCTCGGGCGAGGCCAATACCCGTTTCGACGGATATATCGGCGTGAACATTGAGAACGGCAACAACCAGATTCTGCCTTACAACGTGACCATCGTCTCCGACGAGAAAGGCACGGTGGTCTTCACCGTCTGCGACGAATACACCTACTACGATGAGGCTGCCCCGAAGGTGCAGAACGCCACGATCGAGGTGCGCAACAGTCTGACGGGCGAAGTGGTGGGTACGCTGAACACTGGCACCACCGGAACGGCCAGCATCACTCAGCCCGAAGGCTACTACGAATACACCGTGACTGCCGAAGGGCATGAGACCTACACGAACAACATTCTGATCTATCCCGGACAGACAACAGACCGCACGGTGAACCTGAGTCTGGGCGACGGCATCAACATTGAGTATAAGGTGGTGGAGACCGAGGAAGGCGACGGCTACGAAATCGTGACCGAAGCCACACTCGAAGTGGCTGTGCCAGCCCCGCAGGTGACAATTTCTGCCCCCGGTCGTGTGAAGATGAGCGAAGTGGCTGTGGGCGAATATGTCGACGTGCAGGTGACACTGACCAACCGTGGACTGATTAAGGCCCGCGACGTGACACTGGAAGTGCCGGAGATTGAGGGATTCAGCTGGAAGGCCCTCACACCCATCGCCTTCGACCTGCGTCCGCAGGAGACCAGCTTCATCACCATTCGCTATACGCGTGAGGAAGAGAGCGACGAGGGCTGTCTCATCAGCTGGAGAGCCACCTATACCTGGAAATGTGGCGATGAGCCGAAGTCACGCGAAGTCTGGGCGTTCACTTCCATCGGCGACAACTGCAAGCCCATACTGCCAGGCAACTGCACCGGAGCCGTAGTAATAGAGGACGAAGATGTCATCGTCACCGTGAAGATGCAGTTCAACCAATTGCTTACGCTCACCCGTCAGGCCTTCGAAGGAACGCTGACCATCACGAACGGCAGCGACAAGGCAATGGATGACATCTTGCTCACGCTGACTGAGCGGATGCCTAACGGAGATCTGGCCACCGACCGCGAGTTCGACATCAGCTACGTGGAGTTTACGGGCTTCACGGGTACTAAGGACGGACCTTGGACACTGGATGCGGGCAAGACTGGCGTGCTGAAGGTGAAGTTCATTCCCACCAAGTATGCTGCTACTATTGCTCCTGTCGACTATGTGTTTGGCGGCAACCTCACGTTCTCTGTTGACGGCAAGGAGCGCCATGCCGACCTGACCGAACAGATCATGACCGTGAAGCCCACGCCCGAACTGAATCTGGACTACTTCATGCAGCGCGACGTGATAGCCGACGATGCCATCACGAAGGATGTGGTGGAGCCGTCGGAAGAGGCTGAGTTTGCCGTGCTCATCAGCAACGTGGGCTATGGCGATGCCGAAAACCTGCGCATGGTGACGGCTCAGCCCGAAATGGTGGACAACGAAGAGAGCCTGTTCCTGCAATATAAGATTACGTCGTCGCAGTTGAACGGTCAGGAGAAGTCGCTGGCCTTCGGCAAGAGCGTGACGACCGACTTCGGCACGATTCCCGCTCACGGTCATGCCTATGCCCAGTGGTGGATGACATCGAGCCTGCTGGGACACTTCATTGAGTATAACACCAGTTACACACAGCTCACGCTGAGCCGCAACCCGAACCTCTCGCTGCTGAACGAGGTGAAGATTCACGAGCTGATTCGCAGTGTGGTGGTGGAGGGCAACCCCAATGCCAACTACGCTTTTGCCGTGAACGAGGAGGAAGATGCCCAGAACCTGCCGGACAAGCTTTATCTGGTCGACGGCACCACGGCACCTATCACCATTGGCTCAGCCACTACCGCGCAGGCAGAAGACTTTGTCTACACCCTCACCTTGAATGCAGGCAGCGATGGCTGGACATACGCGAAGGTGGACGATCCTACTGGTGGCACCGCTACCATCACCGAAGTGCTGCGCGAAGACGGCACGCTGCTGCCCATGCGCAACATCTGGCAGACATGGGCCACATTGGTTGACAAGAAGCGTGCCACGCACGAAGACCTCATTCATATCATGGACAACGTGCGGGGCGGTGCGCATACCTACACCATCCGCTTCACGCCGAAGCCTGCCGCTACGCTGAACATCATCTCTGTGAAGCTGAACGGAATGGAGAACAACAACGACGTGAGCGTGAGCAATGCCGAGGTGAAGTCGGTAGAGGTGAACTTCACCGCCGACATTCGCCAGCTGTTGCCCAAGGCCCTCTCGCTCGTCAACCAAGGCGAGGTGGTCGACATGACCGACGTTGACTACGTCATTGACGGACAGAAGTTGACGATCGACCTGAGCAGAGTGGCCCATAACGACGGCTTCTACTGTCTGACGGTGAACACGGCCCTGATTGTCGATGCCGACGGCCATGTGGGTCTGACGGCCACGCCTATCTCGTGGATTGAGCAGACCGACAAGCCTGTGCAACTCAACCTGGCCTATAACTTCAAGGGGGCTGCAACCGTGACGGTGCTGGCAGAGGAATATCATGGCGTGAAGACGGTCTATGACACCCCTGTGACTCCAGCCGCTGCCTATAAATATGGCACGACACTCACGCTGAAGGTGACTCCGGCTTACGGCTATCTGTTCAACCGCTGGAGCATTGACGGCAACATTCTCTCAACGGAACCGACCTACGACTACTATCTGTCGGCCAACAAGGAACTGAAGCTGTTCTTCGACCGCGAGGCATTCAACCTCTCGGTGAGCAACATCGTGGACGACGATGCTGAGGCCACGGCAACGAGCGGCGGCACGGTGAGCGGCGGCGGTTCGGGCATCTATGAGTTTGGCGAAGAGGTGGTGCTGACCGCCGAGCCAGAGCGTTGCCATAACTTCGTGGGCTGGTTTACCGATGATACCAGCTCCTCAAGTAGGCGAGCTTCGGCCATCGACGGACTCAGACTGCTGAGCACCGACCGCACCTATACCTACACCGTGAGTGCTGAGACGAAACTCTATCCTGTGTTCCACCGCCTGGGCGATGTGAACGGCGACAAGGCCTTCTCTATAGCCGATGTGGTGCTTGAGGCCAACTACATCAAGGGCAGTGCGACAGCGAGCTTCGCCACGACCGAGGCCGATGCAAACAGCGACGGCGAAATCAGTATTGCCGATGTGGTGGAGATAGCCAACTCAGTGATGGGAAATAAATAAAAAACTATAGGACTTATAGGACCTATATGACCTATAAGTCCTATAAGACCTATAAAAAAACAATTATTATCTATGATGAAACAAAGAATCATGACCCTTTGCATAGCAGCGCTGATGGTGGTGCAAGGGTATTGCGGAGTGACCCTGACGGTGCCAGACGTGAACATTGCGCCAGGCAGCAGCTCGAATGTTGTAATATATTATGATCTGGGAGCAGAGCCCTATACTGCCTACCAGCTGGACATTGCCTATCCTGAAGGCATCAGCTCGGTGAGCGACGAGGATGGCAATCCGGCTTTCACGGCAGGCGACGTGTACAACAAGGAGCATATTGTGAGTTCTATTTATACCAGCAAGGGACTGGATCGTTTCCAGTGCTTCTCTATCACCAGTCTTCCGCTCACGTCGCAGAGCGGAATACTGCTTGTGCTGCCCATCAAGGCACAAAAGACGTTGGCCGAAGGCACCTATACTGCCACCATCTCTCCTATTGAGTTTGTGCAGACCAATGCCACTCCCGACAGGCCGGAGGCCGTCACCTTCAACATCAAAGTGACCAAGCGAGTCGTGCTCGACGAGTCGTCGACCGTGGCTCCCTCGGCAGCCGAAGGTGTCGAGGTGCAAGTGAAGCGAACCATCAATGCCGATGAGTGGTCGACCATCTGTCTGCCTTTTGCCATGAGTGAAGAGCAGTTGACGGCAACCTTCGGCAGCGATGTGGAGCTGGCCGATTTCACAAGCTGGACTTCCCAAGAGGATGGTGATGGTGCTATCGTGGCCATCAACGTGTCGTTCGCCAAGGTGACCGCTATGGAGGCCAATCATCCGTACATCATCAAGGTGAGCGAGAAGGTCGACGAGTTTACGGTGAAGGGGGTAGACATCGCTCCTGTGGCGACACCAACCGTGCAGGTAGGTGCGAACAATTCTCAGCGTGGCTTCATGTATGGCACATACGTCACAGCCACGATTCCGGCAGAGAACTTGTTCTTGAGCGGCAACAAGTTCTGGTATTCGGTGGGCAAGACGCAGACGAAGGCCTTCAGGGGCTATTTCAAGTTCCGCGATGTGCTGGAGGAGTATTATGGGAATGCGGCCAATGCGTCGTCGCGCATCTCCTTTAGTTTCAATGATGAGCCGACAGGCATCGTCGGCATTACTCTCTCGGAGGGTCAGGACGACATCTTCGACTTGCAGGGACGTAAGGTTGAGATGCCTTCTAAGGGTATCTATATTCGGAATGGTAAGAAGTTAAAAAAGTAAATGGGCATGAGAAAAAATAGCATCAAACTTGATTACGTCAGGCCGCAGACAGAAGTGATTGTCGTCTCGATGCAGAGCGGTATCTTGGTTGTCAGCGGTGTTCAGGATACTGAACATAACATTGACTATGGTGGCGTGGACACAGAGGGAAATCTTAATCCCTCTTCCCGCCGAAACTCTGATGTCTGGGAAGAGGAAGTTGAAGATTGAAAATTGAAGATTGAAGATTGAAAATTGAAAGATGAAAGATATGATTAGTTTCAGTTGACTGGGTAATCATATTTTTCATCTTTCATTTCTCATCTTTTCTGTCTTCGGGTTTTTATAGGTCTTATAGGACTTATAGGACTTATAAGACTTATAAGACTTATAGGACCAATATGACTACTCCAGATAGGTGTAGCCGTAGAGACCGGAGCGGTAGTTGCTCAGGAACTCCTTGCCCTCCTCAAGGGTAATCTTGCCCTCCTTCACGCTCTTGGTCACCCAAATCTCCAGTTGACGCACCAGCTTCTTGGGGTTGTACTGCACGTACTCAAGCACCTCTTCGACCGTCTCGCCATCGAAAATCTGGTCGATGTGGTAATGGCCGTCCTTCACGGTGATGTGGACAGCCGTTGTGTCGCCAAAGAGGTTGTGCATGTCGCCCAGAATCTCCTGATAGGCACCCACAAGGAAGACACCCAGATAGTAGTCCTCGTTCTTCTTCAGAGCGTGGACGGGCAGCGAATGCGAGTTGTGACGGTTCGTGACGAAGTTGGCTATCTTGCCGTCGCTGTCGCAGGTGATGTCCTGTATGGTGGCATTGCGCGTGGGGCGCTCGTCGAGTCGCTGTATGGGCATGATGGGGAAGAGTTGGTCAATGGCCCATGAGTCGCTCAGGCTCTGGAACAGCGAGAAGTTGCAGAAGTACTTGTCGGCCAACAGCTTGTCGATGTTCATCAGCTCCTCAGGCACATGCTTCATGTTCTTGGCCAGTGCGTTGATCTCGTGGCACACGCTCCAGTACATGGCCTCGATCTCGGCCCGTGTCTTCAGGTCGACGATGCCGTGGGAGAACAGGTTGAGCACCTCTTCGCGAATCTGCTCCGCGTCGTGCCAGTCTTCGAGCACGTTGCGTGGCGACAAGTTGTCCCATATCTCGTAGAGGTCCTTCACCAGCTGGTGCGAGTTCTCGTCAGGCTCAAACTCCTCGGGCATCTCTGGCAGCGAGGCCGTTTCGAGCACGTCGATGACGAGCACGGAGTGGTGGGCCGCCAGCGAGCGTCCGCTCTCCGTGATGATGTTGGGGTGGGGGATGTTGTTCTTGTTCGAAGCCTCTACGAAGGTATAGATACAGTCATTGACATATTCCTGTATGCTGTAGTTGACCGAGCTTTCCGACGATGGCGAGCGCGTTCCGTCGTAGTCGACACCCAGTCCGCCGCCACAGTCGACGAACTCCACGTTGTAGCCCATCTTGTGTAGCTGTATGTAGAACTGCGAAGCCTCGCGCAGGGCGGTCTGAATGCGGCGGATCTTAGTGATCTGCGAGCCGATGTGGAAGTGTATGAGCTTCAGACAGTCGCGCATGTCGCGCTTGTCGAGCTGTTCGAGTGCTTCGAGCAGTTCGGCACTGGTCAGTCCGAATTTCGACGCGTCGCCACCGCTCTCTTCCCACTTGCCGCTGCCGCTGCTGGCCAGTTTGATGCGTATGCCGATGTTGGGGCGCACGTTCAGTTTTCTGGCCTCGCGTGCGATGATGTCCAGCTCGTTCATCTTCTCGACGACGATGAAAATCTGCTTGCCCATCTTCTGTGCCAGCAGGGCCAGCTCTATGTAGCTCTGGTCCTTGTAGCCGTTGCACACGATGATGGAGTCGCTCTGGCATTGCATGGCGATGACGGCATGCAGCTCAGGCTTTGAGCCGGCCTCCAGACCGAGATTGAACTTGCGCCCGTGGGAGATGATCTCCTCGACCACAGGCTGCATCTGGTTCACCTTGATGGGGTAGACCACGTAGTTCTCTCCCTTGTAGTCGTACTCGTTGGCTGCCTTCTTGAAGCAGCTCCACGTCTTTTCGATTCGGTTGTCGAGGATGTCGGGGAAGCGCAGCAGCACGGGAGCCGTGACATCGCGCAGCGACAGTTCGTCCATCACCTCGCGCAGGTCAATCTGCGTGTCGTCCTTGCAGGGTGTGACGTAGACGTCGCCTTTCTCGTTAATACCGAAGTAGCTTGTGCCCCAGCCGTTGATGTTGTAGAGCTCACGGGCATCTTCAATGGTCCATTTCTTCATGTCGGTCTGTTTGATAATCGCTGCAAAATTACAATCTTTCTTTTAAATATACAAATAATCCGTAAAAAACGCCACTTCTCGCCTGTTCCCCTACATGCAAACAGCCAATTCCCTATAAATTTGTAATGAAAAAATGCAATTTGATACAAAAAAAATGTCTTAGTCGTTTTTGTTGCCTGATAGTATTAAGACAACTGAAACAACTAAGACAATTTATTATTCGGATTCTTTGCACAAAGTTTTGTCATTACTTTGTGAAGTCATACTTTAGTGACTATTACAAGTCTTCTTCGTCTTCCCAGACATCAGGGTTCTGTCGTCGTGATTCGGGATCTTATGTCTGCTTATCAGAAACGGGCAGCTGCAACAGCTCTTTCAGCTTGTCGATGGTGATCTTTATCTTTTCGTAGTTGTCCATCAGGCTCACATCGAGCGTGTAGCGCGCCTTGTTGTAGTAGGGTTCGCGTTCCTTCAGGTGCTCCGTGATGTAGTCGATGAGCTGTTCGGGGCTCTTGTCCTTGAGCAGTGGGCGTTCGGTCTTACCCATCATGAGGTGCTTCTGCAGCACCTGTGGCTCGCAACGCAGATAGATCACCTGGCCTTGCTGGTTCATGTAGTCGATGTTGTCGAAGAAGCAGGGCGTGCCACCGCCGCAGCTGATGATGACATCCTCGAACTCAGCCAATTCGTGCAGCATGTTGTATTCTATCTTGCGGAACCCTTCCTCGCCCAGCTCGCTGAACAGCTGGCTGATGGTCTTGTGGCGCCGCCCCTCGATGTACCAGTCCAGGTCATAAAAAGGCAAGCCCAGCTCTTTCGAGAGGGCTTTGCCGATGGTTGTTTTCCCGGCTCCCATATAGCCGATAAGAATGATTCTTCTCATGGTGCGTGGCGTGGGTGAGAGGTCACTTGTTGATGATCTTCATGCACTCTTCGTAGGTGAGCTGCCGTGCGCGGTCGTGCATCGACTTGGGCATGCGGTAGTTCTTGCCGTCGTAGACCAGATAGGGGCCGTAGCGACCGTTCATCACCTCCAGCTTCTCGTCTTCCTCGAAGGTCTTCATGTGCTTCTGCGTCTCGGCCTTTCGCTTCTCGTCGATGAGCTTCACGGCATCGGCGATGCTGACGGTCAGCGGATTGGCACCCTTGGGGAGCGAAGTGTACTTGCCTGCATGCAGAATGTAGGGACCGAAACGGCCCGAACCGATGGTGACGGGCTCGCCCTCATATTCGCCCAGCATGCGCGGCAGCTTGAACAGTTCGAGCGCCTGTTCGAGCGTGATGGTCTCCATGCTCAGTTCTTTGGGCAGATGGGCAAACTGCGGTTTCTCCTTGTCCTCGGCAGAACCAATCTGCACCACGGGGCCGTAGCGTCCGATCTTGACGAACACGGGCTTGTTGGTGCGTGGGTCCTTGCCCAGTTCGCGCTCGCCGGCCTTGTGCTCCGACCGTGCGTTCAGTGTCTTCTCCACCGTAGGCTCAAAGTCCTTGTAGAACTCCTGCATCATCTTCTTCCACGACTCCTTGCCCTCGGCAATCTGGTCGAAGTCCTGCTCCACCTTGGCGGTGAAGTTGTAGTCCATGATACCGGGGAAGTTCTCCATCAGGAAGTCGTTGACCACCATGCCCGTGTCGGTGGGCAGCAGCTTGCCCTTCTCCGAGCCGGTCAGTTCGACGCGCTTCTTGTCGGTGATGACCTTTCCTCGCAGGGTGATGACGTTGTAGGGGCGCTCCTCGCCCTTCTTGTCGCCCTTCACCACATACTCGCGCTGCTGTATGGTGGAGATGGTGGGCGCGTATGTCGACGGACGGCCAATGCCCAGTTCCTCCAGCTTGTGCACGAGCGAGGCTTCGGTGTATCGCTGCGGTCCCTGGCTGTAGCGCTCGTAGGCACTGATCTCACGGCGCGTCAGCTCGTCGCCCTCCTTCAGTGGGGGCAGCACGTGTGCAAACTCGTCGTTGTTCTCGTCCTCGTCGTCGTTCGATTCGCGATAGACCTTCAAGAAGCCGTCGAACTTGACCACCTCGCCCACTGCCACGAATTGAGAGTTGAGCATTGAGGGTTGAGAATCAGCCTCTCCATTGTCTATTCTGATGTTGACCGTAGTCTTCTCGATCTCGGCATCGGCCATCTGTGATGCGATGGTGCGCTTCCAGATGAGGTCGTAGAGTCGCTTCTCCTGCATGGTACCCTCGATGGTGGTTTCGTTCATGTAGGTAGGGCGGATGGCCTCGTGGGCCTCTTGTGCTCCCTTCGAACTGGTGTGGTACTGGCGCACCTTGCTGTAGTCGGCACCATACTGGTTGGTGATTTCCTCCTTGGAGGCATCGATGCACAGAGCCGACAGGTTGACCGAGTCGGTACGCATGTAGGTGATGCGTCCGTTCTCATACAGGTGCTGAGCCACCATCATGGTCTGACTGACCGTGAAGCCCAGTTTGCGGGCCGCCTCCTGTTGCAGCGTTGAGGTGGTGAATGGTGGAGCGGGTGTTCGCTTGGTGGGCTTCTTGGCGATGCTCTCCACGGTGAACGTGGCCTCTTTGCATTGCTCCAGGAAGTTGCGTGCCTCTTGTTCGGTCTTGAACCGCTGCGACAAGGTGGCCTTCACCTCCGAGGCCGAGCCGTCGGGGTTGATGATGGCAAACACACCGTTTACATTATAGTATGTCTCAGTCTTGAAGGCCTGCAGTTCGCGCTCGCGTTCAACAATCAGTCTGACGGCAACGCTCTGCACGCGGCCTGCCGAGAGGGCGGGCTTCACCTTGCGCCAGAGCACGGGCGAGAGCTTGAAGCCCACCAGGCGGTCGAGCACGCGCCGGGCCTGCTGAGCGTTCACGAGGTTCATGTCCAGCACGCGTGGCGTCTCGATGGCTTTCAGGATGGCCGGCTTCGTGATTTCGTGGAAGACGATGCGGCTGGTCTTCTGCTCGTCCAGTCCCAGCACCTCGCACAAGTGCCATGAGATGGCTTCTCCTTCGCGGTCCTCATCACTTGCCAGCCAAACCTTTTCGGCTTTCTTGGCTTGCGCTTTCAGTTCGCTCACCAGCTTCTTCTTCTCCTCTGGAATCTCGTATTCGGGTTCGAGCGTCTTGTCGTCGATGCTGAGTTCTTTCTTCTTCAGATCGCGGATGTGACCGTAGCTCGACATCACTTTGTAGTCTTTGCCAAGAAACTTCTCAATGGTCTTTGCCTTGGCAGGCGACTCCACAATGACTAAGTTTTTTTCCATAACTTACAGTAATTAGTATTCTTTGGGCTGCAAAAGTAAGCAAAAGTTTTCCTACTACCTTATTTATATATTAGAAATTCAGAATTCTTAACGAATAGGATGCCCATTGATGTAGTGAGCCGATTGGCATCCTGCTGAGTTTTGGCTTTAATCATGGTGGGTTTAAAGCCAAATCAAACTGAGTTTTAAGTCAAATCACGTTGTGATTTAAGTCATATCTCACCATGATTTGGCTTTAAACCCAGCATGATTTGGCTTTAAACTCAGAAGGGCTCAATTTTCAATGCTTAATTTTCAATTTTCAATCTTCAATCTTCCATCTCCTTCACTCGTCTTCGCGATGGAAGTTGGACTGGATGATGGACTCAACCAACTGCGGGTTGTCGCCGTGGTCGTTGTAGAAGTCGAGGAACACGATGCCAAAGTCGGTGTAGTCCTTCAGGTCGATGATCTCGTACAAGCTCTTGTTCAGCGGCTTGCGAACGGAGCGCCCTCCCCAGGCATAGCTGTAGGGCTTGTGTCGACGGGGCGACCAGGCAATGTTGTTGAACGTGACATACCACTTTTCGTGTTCTTCGTCCTCGAAGGCATTGCGGATGTTCTCTTCCACGAGGCGCAGCTTCTTCCACGACTTGTGCTCTTTGTAGACATTCTCTACGTGGAAGCAGTCGTAGTCGAACACGGCATTGTCGGTGAACTTGAGCAGTTTGCCGAAGGGGCATGCCTCTTGTCGGCGCACGATGAGCACCTTTCCGCGGACATCCTTGAGCTTAGTCTTCAGGCCGAAGTCCTCAACGACTCGGTGCGGATATTGGCCGATGACTCTTCGGAAGTCTCTCTTCATCTCCTCGTCCCATCTGCCGCCCTCGTCGCTGCCTATGAAGGCAATGATGCACTCCGACGGATGCTCGGTGAGGAAACGGTCCCACATCACCATCGTACTGTCGAAGCATGCCTTCGACTTCTGGGCATATCTCAGCTTCTTCTTCAGGCGCAAGTCGAAGGCGCGGATGCCGTCTTCAAGCTGGTCGGACAACGAGAACAGTTGCGTCTGGTTGGCTGTGAGCAAAATTGGGTCCTTGATCGAGGCCGAACTGGACTTGTGGGTGCCGGGCAGTGAGAGCGAGCACACCAGACGTTCGTCGTCGATGCGCGACATCCAGTTGGAGTTGGAGGGATAGATGCGGCCAATGTACATGTCGGTGCTGCTGCCCCGCTTCTTCTGTTCGATGTAGATGCGGTAGTCACGGTTGTTCACCGTGGTGCGCCCCTCAATGCTGTAGGGACTCCTGGAGTGGAACGAGCCGAGCGCAATCTGGCTGAAAGCCTGCGTCTCCTTGCCGTGGTTCAGGTACAGGCTGTCGAGTTCCAGCTTCACCGGCTTGCGGGTGTTGAAGATGCGCCCGCGCAGGTAGAGCGTCATCTTGCCGCGCACGCTGTAGTGCAGCATTTCGGGGAACCACTTGTTGGGAATCTGGTCGACGGCGAGCTGCGATTTCCACCAGTTGCCCGTGCGGAAGTTGCCCTTGTGTCCGGCGCTCAGGCTGAGCGTTCCTTCCTTGTCGATGTCGAAGGTCTTGCCCTTCTGCAACCGGCCCTCGGTGTCCTGTCCGGGCGTCACGTAGCCGTCTTCTATCTGTAGCCAGCCGTAGCGCCCGTCGGGACCGGCCACGAGGTCGCATCCGTGGATGCCAATGCTGAACTTGTCGTTGTAGTATCTGCGCGTGTGTCCCATCTTCGCCTGATAGCTTTCGCCTCGCTCAATGTTGCTCTTGGGCATGGTGTCTCTCATCTCCTCTATCTGTCGGGGCGTAAGTGCGGTGGTGATATACTCCTGTCGCAGCTTGCCGTTGTAGCGATAGTCCTTTTTGCGCCCGAAGCAGTAGCCCACATAGGCCGTAACGAAGCCATAGCCGTTGTTGACGTTCATGCCGTTTTTCTTGTAGAAGTAGTCGTTGAACGCGGCATTGAGTCCGGCTCGCCAGCGGTTGTTGTTGTAGGTCAGACTGGCACGGGCATAGAGGTTGGCACAGAAGCGGGTGTCGTCGTAGTAGTAGCGGAAGTGGTCGGCTGGCACATGAATGCCTTCGTGCTTTTCGATGAGCCGGCTGTAGTCGTCGGCCAGGATGTAGGTCGAGCTGGCTTCGTTGTTGGCCCTCACGCGCTTCATGCCGGGCGAGACGATGGCCGACAGGCCCAGCAGCAGGCGGCGCGAGAACACCAGGTTGTAGGCATAGCCCAGCTGGATGTGCCAGTCGTCGATTCGGGTGACCGTGGGTATGTGGTTGGTGAGAAACGTGCGTGCGGTGCGCTGCACATGCTCGTTGCCTTTCAGATAGCCCCATTGCTGGTCGAGCATGTCGGCTATTCTGCGGTAGTAGGCATTTTCGTCCTGATCATACAGGTCGGCCAGCTCATTGATCAGCTCGTCAGGCACCAGTCGGTTACCATGATCGTCTTTCATCAGTTCGGCTCCGTAGGTGTTGAAGATGTCCGACACGTCGCTTTCCACCTTCTGGTGGGTATAGCCCAGTCCCACGATGGGCGAGCCCACCGAGCGCAACTGGATGGCACCGTTGGAGAAGGCGGCGGGATTGGAGTATTTCTTGTGGTTGAGGAAGACGTTGAGGTTGACGCCCGTCAGACTGTTCTTGATGTAGTCGCCCAGCTCGTAGGTGTCGGCCACATCGGTCAGGTCGATAGTGCCGCGCACATCGTCGTGGAAGTTCAGTTTGGTGATGATGAAGTCACCGCCCGTGCGTCGGCGAATGATGTCGGCGTTCACCAGGTTGGAGTTGATGGAAAGCGTGAACTCGTTCTTGCGCTTCGACGAACTGCCCAGAGAGTTGATGTCGACCGTGTAGCCATAGAACATGAACTGATAGCCGAGATACGGCCCCAGACGGTGGCTGACCTTGGCACGCATGTTGATGTCCATGCCTTCGGGCGACTCCATCCTGAGCCATTCATACGATGTGGTGTTCTGCAGTTGGAAGGCCCAGTTGTAGAACGAAGGCACTGAGTAGTTCTTGTCGTAGGCACTCCAGTTTTTGCCGATCCATTTGATGGGCTGCAATAGTCTTTCACCGAACGACTTCTTCTTTGTGGTCTTCGTGCTGTCGTTCTCTGCGGCCTGCATCGTGACGCATGTGCCTAATGTGAGGAGGAGTAATAATATGCTGAAAGAGGTGCTCAGTTTCTTCATTTTGACTCTTCTTTTATATGGTGACAGTTTTCTTGCCCGGCTAGACATGCCGCTACAAAGTGCTTCACACCCTGACTGATGCTTCGCAGACCGAACAGTCGGTAGTCTACTGTTTCGATGGGCATCCACGTCAGTTCGGCCACGTCGTCGGCAGCCTTGGGCCGGGCATCGCCGTCCACTTCTACGAGGAAGAACATGTCGAGCGTGTGGATGGTCATGCCAGAGTACTCGTAGAGGTTGGGGAGGGAGAAGAGATACTTCGACTCGCTGATCTTCATGCCCGTCTCTTCTTCTATCTCGCGATAGAGACCTTGCTCGACCGTCTCTTCCATGTCGACAAAGCCGCCCACAATGTCGAGCGTGTTCTTGGCAGGCTCCTTGGCGCGTCGGGCCACCAGTAGTTCGCGTCGCGGCATGCCTTCGGGCGAAGTGGCTGGAACGGTGCGCATGATGAAGGCCACTGTGGCCGAACAGGGGTTGGCATAATACACAAAACCGCAGTGGCGGCATCTCTTGCTCTTGATATTATTCTCTTCAAATTGGTTGCTTCCGCATACCGGACAGTAGTTGAATTTTTCTAAAGGATGCATAGCTATTTAAAGAAATAGATGTTCTTATTATCTGACAGATGATATGAAATGCGGCAGCAAAGTTACAAAATTTCACTATACTTTACCCATACTGACAACTTTTTTGTAACTTTGCACGGGTAAAAATTAACAAAAAACGATGAAAAAAATTTTCTTTCTATTGATTATGACAGCAGTATCGGTAGTCTCTCAGGCACAGGCGGTCATCAAAGTGTGGCCAAACGGTGAACCCAACGACAATGGCGACAAGGACGACAAAGCAGAGCTGACCATCTTCCTGCCCGACAAGAAGAAGGCCACGGGCCGTGCTATCGTGGTGTGTCCTGGCGGTGGCTACAGCCATCTGGCCATGCAGCATGAGGGAACCGACTGGGCTCCTTATTTCAATCAGCAGGGCATCGCCGTCTTTGTGCTGAAGTATCGCATGCCTCACGGCAATTGTGCAGTTCCCATCAGCGATGCGGAGGAGGCCATCAAGATGGTGCGACGCAATGCGAAGACGTGGAACGTGTCGCCCGACAAGGTGGGCATCATGGGGTTCTCGGCTGGCGGTCATCTGGCTTCGACCATCGCCACACATGCCAAGAACGAGGCAAAGCCCGACTTCCAGATTCTGTTCTATCCTGTAATCACGATGGATGCTGCTTTCACGCATAAAGGCTCGATGAAGAACTTCCTGGGCGAGAAGCCGAAGAAGAAGGCTCTGCAGGACTACAGCAACGAGCGACAGGTGACACGTGCCACTCCGCAGGCATTCATTGCGCTGAGCGACGACGATACGACGGTTCCCCCCATCAATGGTGCCAATTATTATCTGGAGTGCTATCGTCATGATGTGCCGGCCTCGTTGCATGTCTATCCCACAGGCGGTCATGGCTGGGGCTATCGCGCCTCCTTCGACTTCCACTTCGAAATGTTGCATGAGCTGAAAGGCTGGCTGGAGAGCCTTTAATTGGAATTTACGTATTCTTTATCATTACTTAACGGCTGGTGCTGATCTTTGGGACGCAGTTTTTTATTTCGATGGGGATGGTCTCTGCCTTGATGTCCTTTTTCGACACCGTCAGTTTCACCATACAAGCCTTTGAGTTGAGCGGCTTCGGTTGGTCGAAGATGAAGTTGCCGATGCTGTAGTAGATTTTGCGCCCGCGATACTCCTCAATGGTTTGCAGGGTATGCGTATGATGGCACACCAGAATGTCGGCCCCTGCATCAATCAGATGCCGGGCCTCCATCCGCTGGCGTGGTACGGGGCGCAGCGTGTGTTCGCCTCCCCAGTGGAGCGATACGATGACCACGGCAGTTGGGTCGGCCTTCTTTAGTCTGCGGATACTTGTTGCGAGCGAGTCTATCGGGTTCTGACTCACGCATGGGCGGTCGTTCAGTGGTGCCCAGTTTTCCAGTGCCATGCATAGCGAAGTGAGCATCCACACCTTGCGTGGGCTGTCGGTAAGCAGCCTGGGACTGGCAGCCTCGTTCATGTTTTTGCCTGCACCGACAGACTTCATCCCGGCCTTTTCTATGTTCTGCTTCGTATCGACGAGTCCTTCGCGTCCTTGGTCGATTGAGTGGTTGTTGCAGAGGTTCAGGTGAGTGAATCCATGTTTGCGCAACACCGCCAGATGTTCGGGCTCTCCTCTGAAGATGAAACGCTTGTAGACCGGGGCCACGATCTTTGTGGCAGGACACTCCAGATTGCCCACCACGATGTCGCTGCATGAAAACAAGGAGTCGATGCCCTGCGTGAAGAGGGCATCGGCTCCGTGTCGGTTGATAAAACGGCGCACACCACGGTCAAGGAGGATGTCGCCGGTGAAGAGGATAACGGCCTCACCCCCGGCCTCTCTCCGAGGGGAGAGGGGAGTGTATAGTTTTTGCTGTTGTTCTTGTTGAGAAGTGTATCTACTCCCCTCTCCCATCGGAGAGGGGCTGTGTGTGAGGCCGTTGAGGCTACTAACAACCAGTGCTATAAAAAAACTTCTCATTCGGCACAGGGTTCTTCTTCAGCGGCACGGTGATGGGGTTCATCCACTGTGGCACACCCTCACGAGGATGCTCCTTCAGGTAGTTCTGCCACTCCTCGTCGTTCAGTCGTTGCTGGTCGATGGGACGGGTGAACTCACGGTAGCTGAGCACGGCACCACGCGTCAGATAGAGATAGCCGCCAATCTCCACGACCACATAGATCTCGTCGGCCTGTCCGACGGCAGCATAGAGGATGCTCTTCTCTGGGTTGTTGTCGGCATTGGCGGTATAGACATCTGCCACGAGGGCGGTGTTGCGGTCGGGGCCCTGCACGTCTTCCCATCCCATGAGGTACTGGTTGGGCTCACGAATCAGGTCGAGCGAGATGTTCTCAAACATGGCACCGATGATCTTCAGATGGTCATATTCGCTGTCGGTGAAGGTCTCACCCTTCATCTCCTTCTCGCTCAGGTGCAACAAGAACTCAGCTTGTTCGCGCAGACTGTTGGTAGCATTCTTGGCTTTCCTCGTGGTCAGGTCGTAGCGGTCCAATAGCTGTTGGGTGGCATTGAGCAGATCGATGGCTTTCTGCCAGAAACCCACGTTCGGCTCCACATAGCCCTTCACTACAGGCTCAGGGGGACCGCCGCCGCCGCATTCGGCTCCCATAGGCTGCTTGGCATAGAGGATGGCATCATGTTTCAGTTCAGCCCAGGAAGCCAAGGCGCAGTTCAGCTCCTTCTTGTCCCATTCGGGTGTCAGCATGAAGTAGGGAGCCTGTTCACTTGTCTCGTTGACCGTCTTCAGGGCCGACAGCCAGCGTGTTGCGATCGTCTCGTTCCAGTCGATGGAGTCCATGCGTGCCTTCACCTTCTTCATCATGGGTTCAAATCCCTTCCATTTCTGTCCCTCTTCTATGAGCAGCTGTTCGGCAGCGCCTACGCCCATTGCGGCCATCACGTCGAGCCCTTCGGGAACAGGGCGCAATGTCTTCTCAGAGTCGTAGTCGACCATCTCTTGCAGCACCTCGGCATCGGGCTGATAGCGTTGTGGCATGATGCGCACCTTGTTCCGGCTGGTATGCTGGAACTTAGGACGCAGGCGCGTCTGCTGTTCCGCCATCTCGTTGATTCGGCGGTAAGCAGTAGTGAGGTCGTTGGGCGATTCTTGCATGATCTGCCATGCTTGCATGATGCTCACGTCGTCGGGGCGACCCATCAGCCAGGTCAGCGGTTCGCTGATGTCATTATAGAGCTTGGTGAGCAAGGGCGATTTGCCGATAGCCTCGGCCAGAATGCTCATCTTGGTCATGTCTGCGAGATTATCGGTCTGGAAAGGAACGGTCTGCAGCCACATCATCGTGCGGAAGTAGCGCTGCAGACTGTCATTGCGTGTATAGTGGCCACGTGGACGGAACAGGCTGTAGGCGAACTGTGCATTCGTATAGCCCAGGAATTCAGACATGTTGTCTTCGCTCTTCATCACTTGTTGATATTCGTGCAGTGCCGTTGGGTCGTCCTTCGGCTCTGTGCCAGTAAGCAGACTGTTGGCCACGGTGAAGCACGAAACGAGCCATTGGCGCAGTTGAACGTCAACGTCTTTGTCGAAACCGACGAGTGCTTTCTGTGTCTCCTGGCAGAACTGTGCCAGCATGCCATAGAGCTTCTGTTGCTCCACATCGCGTAGCAGACAGTCGACGTAGAGGTGGAACAGTTGCAGATAGAGGTCGGTGGTCACGAAGTTGGGCATGTTGCTATAGTCGTTTTGCTCATAGACATGGAACAGCTGCTGGTGCTCAGCCGGCACGATGGCGAATCCGTTCTCAGCCAACTTCTGTTGCAGTTCGGTTGGGAAATCGACGAGCTGATGCGGATTGAGCAGGTTGGGCAGGTTCACGCGCAGTCCTTCAGGCACGTCGAAGTTATGCTTCTTCAGTTCCTCCTCGCGTTCCTTCAGTTTCTCCATGAATGCCTTCTCCTCGTCGGTGTACTTGATGGCATCGTCTTTCACCGAGCGATAGAACTCATCGCGCCAAGGCTCATTCTCGATAGGCTCCACCTCTTTAATGTATCTGGGGTCTTCCCAGAACACCCATTGCAGTGAGTCATACCATGTGGTGGTCTGGAAGATGCCGCGCAGATAGGCATCGCGGAAGGGGTAGCCCACGCGTGCGGCAAAGCCGTTGCGCAGGATGCGACAGTCCGACAGCGACAGTTCTGAGATGTCCTGTTGGGTGTCGATGCCGTTGATGAAGCTTTCCACGTCGAGCTTCGATGGCTCGATGGTCGTAGCCTCTTGCTGACTGGTCGCCGAGGCGCAGCCGAGCAGCAAGGCGACGGTCAGCAGACCGATGGCAAAATTCTTTGTCTTTCTCATTGGTTGAAATATTTAAGAGCGTTTTCTTTGTCAGTATTCTTCACGACGAACCGTTCGAACCCCAGTCCGAAGCCCTGCCAGCGATATTCGGCCACCACATATTTCCCGTCGGTGGTCGTCTCCAGACTGCGCACGATGCCTCCCTTGGTGTAGCGGAAGTCCTCAAGGATGCCCCCCAGCTTCGACCCCATCCACAGCGGTCTCACCTTGCCGTCCACCAGATGGAAGATGAAAATGCGCCGTGCTTTCTCGGGATAGAACCGCGTGGATTTTACGACCCCCACCAGTGCATCGTCGGTCCCGTCGCCATCCACGTCGCCCACGTCGAAGCGGTAGACGGGATAGCCTATGCGCCACTCGTTCAGGTGATACAGGCTGTCATTGGTGCGGCTCAGCGAGAACAGCCTTGACTGGCCCGATGCTGTCGTGGTGAAGAAAAGTAGTAGCAGCAGTAGTGGCATGTCGGACGGTTTACAGCAGTGCCTTGATTTCCGTTTCCAGGTCCTTCATCTGACTGCTTCTCTTCTGCAGTTTGCTGTTGCGGTCGATGAGAAAGAACTCCGGCAGTTCGGTCACGTTGTACTTCACGGCACTCTCGCCCGCAGCATCGCGCACGCTGATCCACGGCAGATGCATGGTCATCTGTCGCCAGAAGTGCTCGTCCTGGTCGAGCGACACCTGATAGATTTCGAGTCCCCTCTCGTGATACTTATTATATAGGTCGCGCAGCATCAGGATGCGTTGGGGCGAGTCCTTCAGGGCGAACACATGGAAGTCGAGCAGCACCACCTTCCCGGTGAGCGAGCTCAGCGTCTGCGTCTTCTGGTTGTTGTCGGCCAGGGCCAGGTCTATGATACCCGTCTCCACGATGTTCAGTCCGCCGTCGGCCTGTCTGGCAGCACTTCCGTACTGTTGTTTCATGTTTTCAATCACGATGTTGTGCAGGTTCTCGCTGCGGGCCGAACCCGGATAGAACGTATCCCACGACGTGGCCACGGCGGCAAACACCTTCATGTCCTCGCGGTTGTGCTGTGGGTCGAAGATCAGCCAGCGGCCCAGTGTCTGGAACAGCGCGAAGTAAGAGTAGGTCTTGTTGGGCTCCTTGTAGATATAGTCGTCCAGCACCTTCTGCTTATAGTTGCTGATCATGCGCATCAGCGAGTCCTGTGCATCGCCTGCGGGGATCGACGTGTTCTGTTCCAGTTCGATGGCCTTGCGCTGCAGTTCCTGTTGCAACAGAGCCAGTTCGCGAATCTTCTGGCAGTTCTCCGAGCCTTCCACTTCGTAGCGTGCGGCCATGTTCGGGTATTGTGCCTTCACCCTCACCGTTTCGGTCGAGTCGATGGATATGTTGATGATCTGGTCGTGTATGCGCAGCAGATAGAACTCAGGGGCGCTGGTCGTATCGGCCCTGAAGCTGAAACTGCCGTCCTTGCCCAGTTTGATGCTGTCGAGCGTCTTCAGTCCCGACAGCGACACCTGCTCGAAGTAGAGCACCGAGTCCTGTGCTCCCTCCACGCTGCCTTCTACCGTAAATTTCTCTTTGTTGTCGCAGGCTCCCAGTGCCAGGGCGCACAGTGCGGCGAGTGCAAATTTTCTCATGTCTGTTTTTATGTTTTTGCCTGCAAAATTACATTAAAATGGTGTAAATGCCAAATATCTTTGTTTGAAATCATAAAAAACTCAAATTATTAATGGTTTATTCTTTGATTTATATATAAATGATTAACTTTGCGCGATTTTATTTTTATAGATGTTTAAAATTCTAAGATGAACGTAATTACAAAAACCCTTCAATTGGCTGATGGAAGGACCATCACCATTGAAACCGGGAAAGTGGCAAAGCAGACCGACGGCTCTGTTGTACTCCGAATGAACAACACCGTGCTCCTGGCCACAGTTTGTGCCGCAAAAGATGCAGTTCCCGGAACCGATTTCATGCCGTTGCAGGTAGACTATCGTGAGCAGTATTCGGCAGCTGGCCGCTTCCCAGGTGGATTCACCAAGCGCGAAGGCAAAGCCTCAGACAATGAAATCCTTACATCGCGACTCGTGGACCGCGTTCTCCGTCCACTCTTCCCCAGTAACTATCACGCAGAAGTTTTTGTCAATGTCATGTTGCTTTCGGCAGATGGCGTCGACCAGCCCGATGCGCTGGCTGGCTTCGCTGCCTCGGCAGCCTTGGCATGTTCAGATATTCCCTTCGAGTGCCCCATCAGTGAGGTGCGCGTGGCTCGCATCAATGGCAAGTATGTCATCGACCCCACGTTTGACCAGATGAAGCAGGCCGACATGGACATCATGGTCGGTGCTTCGGCTGAGAACATCATGATGGTGGAGGGCGAGATGAAGGAAGTGAGCGAGCAAGACCTGCTCGGCGCCCTGAAGGCTGCTATGGAGGCCATCAAGCCCATGTGCGAGCTGCAGACCGCTCTCTCCAAGGAGCTGGGCAAGGACGTGAAGCGCGAGTACAACCACGAGGTGAACGACGAGGCCCTGCGCGAGCGCATGAACAAGGAGCTGTATCAGCCCGCCTACGACATCACCAAGCAGGCCCTGCCCAAGCAGGAGCGTGCCGATGCCTTCGAGAAGCTGCTTGAGGACTTCAAGGAGAAGTTCTTCGCAGAGAGGAAGCAGGCCCTCCTTTCGTCCACCGAGGGGGACACGATAGTCTCAACTAACGAAGCCCCCTCGGGGGCCGTAGAGGGGGCTATCTCCGACGACGAATACTCTGCCATGATGGACCGCTACTACCAAGACGTGGAGCGCGATGCCATGCGCCGCTGCATCCTCGACGAGGGCATCCGTCTCGATGGCCGTAAGACCACCGATATTCGTCCCATCTGGTGCGAGGTGTCGCCTCTGCCCATGCCTCACGGATCGGCTATCTTCACTCGCGGTGAGACACAGTCGCTCTCTACCTGCACCCTGGGTACCAAGCTCGACGAGAAGATGGTAGACGATGTGCTCGACAAGAGCTACATGCGCTTCCTGCTCCACTACAACTTCCCCCCGTTCTGCACAGGCGAGGCCAAGGCACAGCGCGGTGTAGGCCGTCGTGAGATTGGTCACGGTCACCTGGCATGGCGCGGTCTGAAGGGACAGATTCCCGAGGACTTCCCCTACACGGTGCGTCTGGTCAGCCAGATTCTCGAGTCCAACGGCTCGTCGTCGATGGCTACCGTTTGCGCTGGTACGCTGGCCCTGATGGATGCAGGCGTTCCCATGAAGAAGCCCGTTTCAGGTATTGCAATGGGCCTGATTAAGAATCCCGGTGAGGACAAATATGCAGTGCTCAGCGACATCCTTGGCGATGAGGATCATCTGGGCGACATGGACTTCAAGACCACTGGCACACGCGACGGTCTGACTGCCACGCAGATGGACATCAAGTGCGACGGTCTGTCGTTTGACATCCTCGAGAAGGCGCTGATGCAGGCCAAGGCTGGTCGTGAGCACATCCTGAACTGCCTGACCGACACCATTGCTGAGCCGCGTGCCGACTTCAAGCCTCAGGTGCCTCGCATTGTTCAGATCGAGATACCGAAGGAGTTCATCGGTGCAGTCATCGGCCCTGGCGGCAAGATCATCCAGCAGATGCAGGAAGACACCCGTACCACCATCACCATCGACGAAGTGGACGGTGTGGGCAAGGTGCAGGTGGCTGGTCCCGACAAGGAGGCCATCGACGCAGCTATGGCCAAGATTCGTGCCATCGTGGCCATTCCCGAGGTGGGCGAGGTCTACGAGGGAACCGTGCGCAGCATCATGCCTTACGGTTGCTTTGTCGAGATCATGCCTGGCAAGGATGGTCTGCTCCATATCTCAGAGATCGACTGGAAGCGCCTGGAGACTGTCGAAGAGGCAGGCATCAAGGAGGGCGACAAGATTACGGTGAAGCTGCTTGAGATCGACCCGAAGACGGGTAAGTACAAGCTCTCTCATCGTGTGCTCATCCCGAAGCCCGAGGGCTATGTGGAGCGCCCCAGCCGTCGTGACCGTGGCGATCGTCCTGAGCGTGGTGAGCGCCGTCCTCGTCCTGAGCGCGGTGAGCGTCCCGAGCGTGGCGAGCGCCGTCCTCGTCCTGAGCGTGGTGAGGGTCGTCCGCATCATGACCACGACGAGTATCGCGATCCACAGGCCAGTCATGAGCCGAAGGACTTCAGCGATGCCCTCGATCACATGGACTTCTAATA
>CACXXD010000033.1 GCA_902771445.1 uncultured Prevotellaceae bacterium | reverse complement strand
GGCCCCCCCTTCGTCCCCCGAGGGGGACACGTCAGACCCTGCACACAAAGACAGGACTATAGAAGCCCCCTCGGGGGCCGTAAGGGGGGCCTCCATCCTTGTCAATGTCGACATCTTCTCTGAGGGATTCGACTGCCCCGAGGTGGAGTTCATACAGCTGGCACGGCCTACGCTGTCGCTGAGCAAGTACTTGCAGCAGGTGGGACGGGGCATGAGGGTCTCGAAAGGCAAGCCGCATGTGCTGATACTGGACAACGTGGGACTCTACCAGACGTTCGGACTGCCGACTGAGGAACGAGACTGGAAGAAAACGTTCTACGGACTTTCAACCGGGAAAGGCAATGCCACGGGCGGTCGTTATGTTGTGATTGACGAGAACAACCATGATAAGGAACTGGTCAATCTGGAGATGGTGCGCATCAAGAAGGGTGGACAGAAGCGGGCCGGACTGGAGATATTCCTGAAGGACGGTCGCTACGGGGTGATGAACAACGGACGCGTGAGCTGTCAGCCGAGGTTCAAGGAGATAGTGCGCTTGCACGACAAGGGTGGATTCTTTGCGGCAGGCATATATGGTGGTAAAATTTATGATAGCTATGTAGAATATGCTTCGTTGATTGACAGTAAGGGTATAGACCAAGGACTCAAACTGTTCAGAGACGTGAGTTGGCAGAATGGTGTCTACTACAGCTGTTATAAACCTCATAGTTATAAGGAAGGGGATCGTTTCTGGTATATCTACTGGGATCCAAAGGGTAACTGCTACTATGACGATGATCCCAACTTCCGTACTCTTGCCGGAGTGGAAGTGGCTGAGGCGCACGAACATAACGATCGTAACCTTCTTTGCTACAAATTGCGCTACAACACAGGCTGTCTGAGTCCGCGCTTTAATCTGGGTGACCTGTTCTTCAATAAAAATGTCATCATAGCCCGCGACTATCTGGTGGTGAAGAATGACAAGAATCATGCCTACCATATCTGTGGCTATGTCGATAATGCTGTGATTGTCAGGCAGGAAGACATGTCGGGCTACCTGAAGATAGGACTTGATGGCAAAAAAGTGGAGAGCTACCGTTCGTTGCCTCAGGGCATCAAGCGTATCACTCCTATTTCTTATCTCTATTATGTAAAAGAACTTGGACTGAAGTGCCTATGGCTTAATCCACCTAAATAGACAGAAAATCGAGAAGCGCATCATAAAGTCTTCCAGAAAGTTTTCTTGTCGTTTTTTTGCGTTTTCAAAAATAATGTTTATATTTGCACCTCAAAATATATTGTTTAACAAACAAGAAGACTGGGATAGGATATGAACATCCTGAAAGCATTGTTCGGAAACTCTGAGCAGAATCCGGAGGAAGAAAAGGTGGAGGCCGAACACAAAAAGTTCGACCTGATGAAATATGATGGTGTGAAAGCCATGAAAATGGGGCAGTTTGAGTATGCTTTGAGATGCTTCGACGAGGCGCTTAAACTGAAAGACGATTCCGAAATACGCGACTATCTCTCGCGAGTGTTTATCCGACTTGACCGTCTGGATGAGGCACTGGAGCAACTGCAGTTGATGGCAGTCGCTGAGCCGGACAACACTGACGTGAAGTTGCAGATGGCGCATGTCTGCTACATGAAGGAAGACTATGCGGCCATGTCGGATGCGGTAGAGCAGGCGCTGGCTGTGAATGGTGATTTGCCGCAGGCTCATTTCATGTATGCTCAGAGTGCCTTGAAGCAGGGCGACGTGATTAACGGCATTGCACGGCTGACCAAAGCTGTGGCATTGGATGACAATTATGCTGATGCCCGACTGCTGCGTGCTCAGACGTTGCTTGGCATTGGCGACGTGAAAGGTGCCGAAGAAGACAGCCAGTGGTTGTCGGAGCGCATCGAAGCGCAAGAAGACGTGCTGCTTTTGGCGGCTCGTGTGGCACATGCCAAGGGCAACGACGACGAAGCCATAGAACTATATAATAAGGTGGTGGATCAGAATCCATTTCTGACAGAGGCATATGCAGAGCGAGGCAAAATCTATTTTGGTCGGGGCGACTCGAAAAAAGCTGAAGAGGACATGCGTAAAGTGCTGGAGCTTGAGCCGCAAGGCTTGGCCAATGTCAGCGGCGACTATTCGGCAGAAGGAGTAGAGCACCAGACCAAGCAAGCCTACTCGAATCTGAATCCGTTTGGCTTGTAGAATATACATTAATTTAATAGAGATATAGAATGAAGAAAACATTATTGATTGCTGCTGTAGCCCTGTTATGCGGTACAATGGCAAACGCTCAGCGTAAGACTGAAGTGACGGCTCCCGTAACGACCGCTCCCGTTAGCGAAGGCAAGTTCATCAAGCGTAAAGTGGCTATTGGCCGTTTTACCAACGAAACTCAGTATGCCAAGGGAATCTTCTACGACAAGGCCAACGATCCGATGGGCAAACAAGCACTCGACATCCTCTCAGCCAAGTTGGCTGCTTCTGGCAAATTCCTGTTGTTGGAGCGCAGCGATCTGGCTACGTTGCTCGATGAGGCTAAGAAAGGGGAGGGCAGTCTGTCGACTATTGGTGCCGACTATATGATTATTGGTTCCATCACCGAGTTTGGCCGTAAGAACACGGGCAAGTCGGGTGTGTTTACCAACACCAATGTACAGACGGTAGAGGCTACCGTGGCCATTCGTCTGGTGGACGTTTCTACGGGCCTGATCATCTATTCAGATGAGGGCAAGGGCCAGGCTGAGCTTACATCGAAGACCACGTTTGGCGTGGGTGGCAAGGCGGGCTACGATGCCACGTTGAGCGACAAAGCCATCTCTGAGGCCATAGGGCAGCTGGTTGAGAACATTATCAACAAATGTACCGACAAGCCTTGGCGCACCTATTTCCTCACCTACGATGCCGATGGCAAACTGGTTGCCGGTGGTGCCAGTCAGGGTGTGAAGGTGGGTGACACCTTTGCCGTGAAGACAAAAGGCAAGAAGGTGAAGAACCCGCAGACGGGTGTCATGATTGAGTTGCCTGGCAAGCAGATTGGCACGGTGACCGTGACGATGACCGCCGGCGATACACCAGAGACGGAGTTCTCGGCTGTTGAGTATCAAGGCGATGCCATTGATGCCAGCAAGCTGGAGAACTACTATATTGAGGAAATCAAGTAATTGTATATAATGAAAAGAAACGCAAAGATGAAAAAGATAACAGTTCTGTTTACATGTTTAGTGGCTGTTCTGCTGATGGGTTGCAGAGCCCACATGCCAGTTGCCCAGCAGAGTGGTAAGGAAGATGTGGCTTATCTGCTGTTCGTAAGTCAGAGTGGAGCCTATCACAAGAAGGCCGTTACCGTTGACGTTGACGGTCAGCAGTATCAGGCAGAAGGTGTAAGACCCAAAGACGCACAGCGTCGTGGCACTCAGTATTCGGCTCCCACTGGCACACATCAGCTGACGGTGAAGAGTGCCGATGGTCAGGTACTCTATAGTAAGAAAGTATTCCTTTCTGCCCAGGAGGTTAAAAACATTACACTGCCATGAGGAAAAGTTTGTTTGGTGCCATCGTTGGTGTGATGATGCTATCGTCGTGTGGTTCGGTGCAGCCGCCACTTTACTCATGGTACGACGCAGAGGACGCATCGTATCGCTACACCAAGCGGCTGACCGAGCAAGAGAAGGCAGAGGCAATGGCACAGTACAAGAAGGTGATTGAGAAGCAGAAAGGCTCGCGTGCCACAGTGCCTCCCGGTGCCTGTGCCGAGTATGGCTATATGCTCGTCAAGGCCGGTAAGAAAGAAGAAGGTCTTGCTCTGCTCAAGAAAGAGATGGAACTCTATCCAGAGTCGAAGACTTTTATTTCACGAATCGTTAATCAGTTGGATAAATGAGAAAGACCATCATAACCGCCATGATGCTCCTCATGGGAGTTGTGGCACAGCTTCAGGCAGCTACACAAGGTAATGAGAACACCCGAGGGGTGAAGTATGCGCAGATGTATGACGAACGCCCACGTGCCATCGTCGTGATGCCTCCCATCAACAGGACCAATCATGTGGAGGCAAAGGACTTCTTCTACACCACGATGTACGTGCCTCTTTGCGACAAGGGCTATTACGTCTTTCCACCGATGCTGACGATGGAGATGTTTCAAGCCGAGAGCGCCTACGATGCCGAGATGTTTATTGAGGGCAATCTGGATCCTTTCAGAAATGTACTGGGAGCCGATGCCGCCATGTTTACCATCATCAAGGACTGGAAGCGCCTGAACGCACTGGGCACCATTACGGTAAACGTGGAGTTCATCTTACGCTCAACGAAAACTGGCTCTACGCTCTACCAGCGTGAAGGCACCATCACCGTTGACAACAGTGTGAAGTCAAGTCAGGGAGGTTTGTTTGGAGCCTTGCTTAATATGGCAGCCACTGCCATATCGACGGCAGCCACTGATAAGGTGGAAGTTGGACGAAAGTGCGCCAGCTACGTGTTGAGCAACATGCCCGAAGGCCCCTATAGTCCCAACTATGAGAAAGACCAGAATGTGAAGGCAGGTAAGGACGTTATTAAAGAGACACTGTGAAATTGTAAGCAAAACCGACAAAAATATTGCATTTTATTTGCGAGATTCGCGGAAATGTGTTACTTTTGCAGCGAAATCATTAAAAACAAAGAATTTATGTTGAACTACAATGCTTTTTATTACGGCTTTTACTTTTACTTTGCAAAGAAATTGTGAAGCGGTTGAGCGTATGTAGTGATGAAAAGAATTAAAACGATGAAATGAAAATAATGCTCCGCTTCACAACAAAGTGCAAGCGGAGTTTTTTTTCAGACTAAGGCAAACGTAGACAATGAAACGAATTGCAATACAGGGCAGGGTAGGGTCGTTCCACGACATTGCGGCCCACGAATACTTCAAGAACGAGCAGATACAGCTCATTTGCTGCGCAACTTTCGAGCAGGTCTATCAGGCTGTGCGACAGGATCCTACGGTGATAGCCCTTGCTGCCATCGAGAATACAATAGCTGGTTCGCTGCTGCACAACTACGAGCTGTTGCGTGACAGCGGTACTACGGTGGTGGGAGAACATAAGTTGCACATCACGCATTGCATCTGCTGTCTGCCCGACGATGACTGGGACACCATCACAGAAGTTCACTCTCACCCTGTGGCCTTGATGCAGACGCGTCATTATCTGGAGCAACACCCAGCACTGCGCGTTGTCGAGGCCGAAGACACGGCAGGCTCGGCACAGATGATAGCCGAAGGAAACCATCGTGGGTGGGCGGCCATCTGCCATGCTGAGGCAGCAAGGCTTTACGGTCTGAAGGTGCTGGAAGACGGCATCGAGGACAACAAACACAACTTCACACGCTTTCTGGTTTGTTCGACACCGCAGAAGGCCGACATGCTGCGTCCGCTGATGGAGGCAGACAAGGCAAGTCTGGTGTTCTCGCTGCCCCATGAGGAAGGCTCGCTCTCACAAGTACTCTCCATCCTGTCGTTCTATAAAATCAACCTGACCAAGATTCAGTCGTTGCCTATCATCGGGCATGAATGGGAATATCTGTTCTATGTTGATGTGACCTACGATAACCTTACGCGTTACCGACAGTCGATAGATGCCATTATCCCCCTGACGAAGGACTTGAAGATTCTGGGAGAGTACAAAGGAAACTAAACTGAAAACATTTTGATTATGATGACAACAATAAGACCCGCAGAAAGACTTTCGCTCGTAAGCGAATATTACTTCAGTAGAAAGCTGAAAGAGGTGGCGCAGCTGAATGCCGAGGGCAAGGACATTATCAGTCTGGCTATTGGCAGTCCCGACATGCCGCCATCTGAGCAGACCATTGAGAAACTGTGTGAGGTGGCCCATCAGCCTTCGGCCCACGGCTATCAGCCCACGATGGGTACACCCGAGCTGCGCGAGGCAATGGCCGACTTCTATAAGCGCTGGTATGGAGTGGAGCTGAACCCGAAGACGGAGATTCAGCCACTCATCGGTTCGAAAGAGGGCATCCTTCACATCACACTTGCCTTTGTCAATCCTGGCGATGAAGTGCTGGTGCCTAACCCTGGCTATCCCACCTATACGTCGTTGAGCAAGCTGTTGGGTGCCAAGATCGTCAATTATAATCTGCGTGAGGACAACGGTTGGCAACCCGACTTCGACGAACTGGAGAGGATGGATCTGTCGCGTGTCAAGCTGATGTGGACGAACTATCCCAACATGCCGACTGGTGGCAATGCTCGTCGTGAGACTTACGAGCGGTTGGTGCAGTTTGCCCAACAGCACGGCATCGTTGTTGTAAACGACAATCCCTATAGTTTCATCCTGAACGAAGAACCGCTGTCGTTGTTGCAAGTGCCTGGTGCCAAGGAGTGCTGCATAGAGCTTAACTCGATGTCGAAGAGCCACAACATGCCGGGCTGGCGCGTGGGACTGTGTGCAACGAACGCGCAGTTCATCTCATGGATACTGAAGGTGAAGTCGAACATCGACTCAGGAACTTTCAGAGGCTTGCAGTTAGCTGCTGCCGAGGCCTATCGCAATTCTGCCGACTGGCATCGCAGTGCCAACATCGAGATCTATGCCCGTCGTCGTCACTATGCCGAGCAAATCATGAAGGTGCTGGGATGCAGCTATGACGACAAGCAGGTGGGCATGTTCCTCTGGGGAAAAATCCCTGCTGCATACACCAATGCCGAAGAACTCACTGAGCGTGTGCTTCATGAGGCTTGTGTGTTCATTACTCCTGGCTTCATCTTCGGCAGCAACGGCGAGCGATACATACGTATTTCGCTCTGTGCCAAGGAAGAGAAGATTCAGGAGGCACTAAAGAGAATTGAAAAAGTATTTGTCCCTTAAGTTCTTGGCAAACCAAGCGCCCTGATGGGATGGGGCCTGAACAAGCGCAGGCTCCCGGAAACAATTAAATGGTCTGATTCGCTTGTTCAGACCCATCCCCTTGCATGGGGAAACACCGATTATGGAACTGGAATTACAACCATTGAACTTACCGAGTGACAACGAACGCCCCTTCGTGATAGCAGGCCCATGTTCAGCCGAGACCGAAGAGCAAGTGATGACAACAGCAAAGCAACTGGCTATGAAGGGGTGCCACAACTTCCGTGCTGGTGTATGGAAGCCCAGGACGAAGCCCGGTGGTTTCGAGGGCAATGGCGAGAAAGCTTTGCCTTGGTTGGCACAAGTAAAGAAAGAGACAGGCATGCTTGTTTCTACGGAAGTGGCAACACCCGAACATATCGAACTGGCACTGAAGTATGGCATTGACATCTTCTGGGTGGGAGCCAGGACAAGCGCCAATCCGTTTGCCATGCAGGCACTGGCCGACTCGTTGCGGGGTGTCGACGTACCCGTGTTCGTAAAGAATCCCGTGAACCCCGATTTGGAACTTTGGATTGGTGCCTTAGAGCGCATCAATCAAGCTGGCATTAAGCGTCTGGGAGCCATCCACCGAGGCTTTTCTTCCTATGAGAAAAAGATTTATCGCAACATGCCTATGTGGCAGATACCCATTGAGTTACATCGTCGCATACCCAGTCTTCCCATCATTAGCGACCCCAGTCATATCGGTGGTCGTCGCGAACTGATAGCCCCATTGTGTCAGCAGGCTATGGACCTGGGCTTCGACGGCCTGATTGTTGAGAGCCACTGTGATCCCGACAAGGCCTGGAGCGATGCTTCGCAACAGGTGACACCCGACGTGCTCGACTATATCCTTTCGCTGCTTGTCATTCGTGACGAGCACACCATGACTGAGGGCATCCAGCAGTTGCGCAAGCAGATTGACGAGCTGGACAATCAAATCATGGACATTCTGGCCAAGAGAATGCGTGTATGTCGCGAGATAGGCGAGTACAAGAAAGCCAACAACATGACCGTGCTGCAAGCATCGCGCTACAATGAGATTTTAGCCAAGCGCGGTGCGCAAGGCTCTCTCTGCGGACTGGGTGCTGAGTTTGTGGCCCATGTGTTTGAGAGTATCCACGAAGAGAGTGTCAGACAGCAGATGGAAATTATTAATAAGTAATCTGATTTAAAGAAGATGAAGATATTAGTTATGGGAGCAGGCAAGATGGGTAGCTTTTTCATCGACCTGCTTAGTTTCGACCACGAAGTAGCCGTCTACGAGAAAGACCCGATGCGCATGCGCTTCACCTACAACTGTCAGCGTTTTAGCTGTCTGGATGAAGTGCGCGAGTTTCGCCCGGAGCTTCTCATCAATGCCGTCACTGTGAAATATACCATCCCGGCTTTTCAGGAAGTAATCCCTTATCTGCCAAAGGATTGCATCATCAGCGATATATCTTCGGTGAAGACTGGACTGAAGGAGTTCTACGAGTCTACTGGCATGCACTATGCTTCCACTCATCCCATGTTCGGCCCCACCTTTGCCAATCTGAATCAGTTGTCGGAAGAGAATGCCATCATCATCAACGAGGGCGATTTCATAGGGCGGTTGTTCTTCAAGGATCTCTATCAGAAACTTGGGCTGAACATCTACGAGTATTCGTTCGAGGAGCACGACAAGACCGTAGCCTATTCGTTGTCCATCCCCTTCGTCTCAACATTTGTCTTTGCTGCGGTCATGAAGCATCAGGATGCACCGGGGACGACCTTCAAGCGGCACATGAAAATAGCCAAGGGCGTGCTCAACGAAGACGACTATCTGTTGCAGGAGATCCTCTTCAATCCCTACACTCACGACCAGGTGTCGCAGATTCGCACGGAGCTGAAGGAGTTGTTGGAGATTATCGATCACAAGGATGCCGATGGCATGAAAGGCTATCTGAAAAAGATTCGCGATCATGTTCGGCGTGACATTGAGATAAAGAAGTGAAAAATCACGTTTGGTTCTATCATGCCATTGCTTTTATCGTAGTGGCAATATGGGGCAGCACTTTCATCTTTACGAAACTGCTGCTCCTCAATGGTTTAACTCCGGCACAGATTTTCACCTTGCGCTTTCTGATAGCCTATGTTCTGCTTGCCGGCTTCGAGTTTCTTTTTCGCAGGCATTCGCATCGATGGGTAGCCAATACGTTGGTCGACGAGCTAATCATGCTGGTACTTGGCATCACGGGCGGCTCTCTTTATTTCCTGACAGAGAACGAGGCATTGAACTACACCACTACCACCAATGTCTCGCTCATCGTTTGTTCATGTCCGCTGGTAGCAGCCATGCTGATCAGTTTTTTCTATAAGTCGCAGCGCATGCGACCTATGCAGGTCGTCGGTACATTGATGGCGGTTTGTGGTGTGGCTACAGTGGTGCTCAACGGTCACTTCGTGCTTCGCCTCTCGCCTCGTGGCGACGCGCTCGCGCTGGCAGCTAATCTGTGCTGGGCCATCTATTCGCTCATGATGATACCAGCCAACCGACTGTACAGCAGTCTGTTCGTCACCCGGAAAGTGTTCTTCTATGGGCTTTTCACGATGATACCTTATTACTTGTTGAAACCAGCAGAACTGCCTACTGTCTTAGGCGGTGAGTTCGACCTTGGCGTTTTGTTGCATACGGATGTGCTGAGTCACTTGCTGTTCTTGGGTGTCATCGCCTCGTGTGTCTGTTTCTTGGTGTGGACGTGGGTGATGGATCGTCTGGGTGCAATGATTGCCACCAACTATGTCTATGTCAATCCAGTTTCCACCATTGTTTTTGCCAGCATCATTCTTGGTGAGCAGATCACTCCATTCTTCCTTTTAGGAACGGTCCTCATTCTGGCAGGCATGTATCTTGCAGCCCGCGTCCGTGCATAAGATGCCTGACAAGCGAAATATGAATTTTCTGGGTCAGTCGTTTTTTTCGGTGCACGTTATTGCTTTGTCTAACCTGAATTATTCATAGCCCATCACTATTCCACAGCCTCTGCTTGTTTTGTCGACAAAACTTGCAGATGTAATCCCCATATCTTTCAGAATCGCGCTCCATTCTGTCCCGTTTCACCCTCTCAGCACCTCATAAGTTTCTTATAGAGCAAGTGGAGCACGGATACTCATATTTTGTAAAGAAAATTCATAAAAAAAGCACCTTCAGAAAGTGGCATTCTAGCAACGGGAATCACAGGTAAGCAAGTCATGTTGCAGACACCGTTTTGAGATTGATATTGAATCATGGTGGGTTTGCAGCCATATCAAACTAAGTTTTAGCATTAGTTACACGATGATTCAAGTAAGAACTCAGTTTGAGATATGCCTGCAAACCCACTTTGATTCAATACAAATCTCAGCACGAAGGCCGCTTAGAGCTGTTCGAAAGGCGAAGTCTCATGAAGAGGAACTGTTCTTTTTGCGAAACTAAATTTCGCAACACTCTGAAAATCAATGACATGCGCAAGTCCTCTCAATACTCGCATATTTGCAAGCGACTTTCAGTTTGGTGGATTCCGTGCGTTTCTCAGAGGGGTGGTTGTAAAGAAAATACATATTTTTCTGAATGTTTTTAGCCTTATAGTTTATATATTTAATAAGGTGTTTATACCGGCATAATTCTTTGTCTTTCTCTGAGAAAAAATTTAATATATGCCATAGTCTGAAGAAAGAACAAAGAGTAATTCGATGAGATATGCAAAGAATATGAAATTAGATAACATATTCTATAATGTAGGGTAACGTATTATCAATTCGCATAGGCTCCATTTTGTATGTTGATTGTTAAAAGTGAATAAATTCGAATGTCAAATTGAAACAACATTGTTCTTTTCTTAAATATTATTGCTAACTTTGCGACAATTTTTGACATAATATATAAAATAATGACGAAGATGACCTATCCATTGTTGCAGTCTCAACTGGGTGTTTTGCTACAAAGCATGCAACATCCCGACTCGACACAGTACAACTTGCCTAATTATATTTTCATGCCAAAGGAGCTTGGTATGGAGCGTATTGTGAAAGCGGTACGCGTATTGCTTGATACGTTCCCAGAGTTGCATACGCGCTTTGTGTCAGGCGAGAAAGGTGAGGTGCGGCAATGGTATGACCCGACGATGGTGATACCTGTCGTGAGCCGTAAATGCAGTGAGGCAGAGCTACAGGCATATTTTGACGGTGGCTTTGTTCGACCGTTCGACCTGTTTAGCGGTGAACCTCTGTTCCGTGTTGAGGTAGTTGAGACAGAGCGCAGGATGTGCCTGCTCTCCGACGGTCATCACTCAATAGTGGACGGCATGTCGTTTGCAATGGTGCTGACGACGACTTTTGCAAAGATTGTGGAAGGAGAGATACCCGAACGGCCAGCTTACGGCATGTATGATGCCGCAGAGAATGAGGTGGAGTCGTTTGGCACAGCGCAGTATGAGCGTGCAAAAGCTTATTATGCCGAGAAGTTTGGTGGGCTGGATATGGCCACGCTGAGCAAGAACGGTCATGGCGTGATGGGCAAGATGGGACGGCGCAGTTCGTTTGTGAGCAAGCAGGCATGCGACGACTGGAGCAAGGAACACGGTGTTGCAGTGAACCTGCTTTTTCAGGCAGCGTTCAGCCACGTGATTGGTGTGCTGACGCGTCAGGAGAAAGTGGCTTACTTCACAGTGAACCACGGCAGAATGGACAAGCGGCTGCGTGGCAGTGTGGGTATGTTTGTGAAGTCGGTGCCATTCCTGGCCGACGGAACGGGCGACCCAACCGTGTTGGAGTATATACGTAGGCTTCGGACGGAGCTGATGAGTACGATTCGCTATGGCAGCTATCCGTTTACGCATTTCTGCATGGACCTGGGGATGACACCTGGTGTGATGTTCAACTTCCAGGCGATGGCCAGTATGGAGGAGCACCTGATGCTGGGAGATATGGAACTGAGCGTGGTGCAGCCTGTGCGTGAAGACATGGATGGCGATGCCGGTGTGCTGATCTTCCTGAAGGGCGATAAATATGAGATTCGCGTGGAGTCGAGTCTGGCAATGAATGATGAGGCCACGTTACAGTTGCTGGCCGATGCCATTCATGAGGCTGTCTGCCAGATGATGGCAAATGCCGACGGTCGACTGAGCGAAATAGAGATAGTTTCGGCAGAAGAGCAAGAAAAGCTAGTGGAACTAGGATGCGGAGGAACGACAGGGACTGAAGGGAAGAAGACCTTCGTGACTGCGTTTGAAGAAATGGCGAGACAGGATTCCGAACGGCTTGCCGTGGCAGATGCCGATGAAAGCCTGAGCTACGGTGAACTGTCGCGCCGCTCAGATGTGCTGGCTCGCAGGCTGATTGCCTGCGGGGTGGTTCCCAACGATTTTGTTGCCGTGATGCTTGACCGTACGATAGCGTTCCCGCTTGCGGTGCTGGCCATTCACAAGGCTGGTGCGGCATACGTTCCTATCGACCTGGATTATCCTGAGGAGCGTCAGAAATACATGCTGAAGGACAGCGAGGCAAAGGTCGTGATAGACAGTAAGTTTATAGCAGAAACAGACTTTAGCGAAGAGGTTGATCCTGTGAACCTGTCTTCGCGGAGCGGTCTGGCCTACATGATCTACACATCGGGTTCGACAGGTCAGCCGAAGGGTGCGGTGATTCATCAGGCTGGTCTTTGGAACTTCATTGAAAACATGGTAGCAGTAGAGCAACTGACGGCAAGTGACCGCATCGCCGGACACCGTTCGTTCTCGTTTGATGCGCACATACAGGACTTGTTCCCGATATTGACGGTAGGCGGTTCGTTCCATATCATGCCATCGTCGATACGCCTTGACCTTGATGCCATCCGTCGCTTCCTCTTCGAACATCAGATAACGGGCGGCGGCTTTACGACGAACATGGCGAAGCTGCTGCTGGATGCATATAACGATCTGCCTCAGCGGTTTGTCTCGGCAGGCGGCGAGAAACTCTCTTCGGTGTATAGTGATCATATTACGATTATCAACGGCTATGGTCCCACAGAGTGTACTTGTGACACGTCGTGCTACAAGATAGAACCCGGCAGACGACTTGACAATGTTCCCATCGGTCGGCCTTTCAAGAATTGCTATTACTTCCTTGTCGACCACAGACGTAAGCTTGTACCCCGTGGTGCAGTAGGAGAACTGTGCTTTGCGGGCATACAGGTGGGGCGCGGCTACTGGAAGAAGCCTGAGCTGACGGCTGAGGTGTTCACGGACTGTCCGTTCCTGCCATTGCAGCCCGATGGCAAGCCCGTTCCCATGTATCTCACGGGCGACCTCTGCCGCTGGAATGCCGACGGGCAGATGGAGTATGTGGCTCGCAAGGACCATCAGGTGAAACTGCGCGGCTATCGCATAGAGCTGGGCGAGATAGAAGCCTGTGCGCTCAGCATGGAAGGCATGCGACAAGTGGCTGCTGTCATCAGAAAGGTGGCGGGGACAGATACGCTGTGCCTTTATTATACTGGGGATGGGACTAATGGGTCTAATGGGACTAATAGGACTAATGGGACTGATGGGACTAATGGGACTAATGGGACTAATGGGGAGATCGACAAGAGTGCTTTGCGCAACTATCTCTATGAGAGGCTCGCTTCCTACATGGTTCCTACTGTTTATGTGCAATTGGACAGCATGCCTTTGACACCTAACGGCAAGATAGACCGTCGACACCTGCCGGAGCCTCCCCATGCAGACCAAGCCGAGTATGTGGCTCCACGCAACAAGACGGAGGAGATTCTTGCCCGTTTGATGGGCGATGTGCTCTCTTTGCAGGAGCCTATCAGCATGCTCGACAACTTCTTCTCGCTGGGAGGTGACTCTATCAAACTGATGCAACTGGTGAGCATGTTGCGCAATGAAGGCTATACGGCACAAATGAGCGAACTGATGAAGTGCAGCACGGTGGGCGACATAGCCAGTGTGCTGAAGAGCAACAGCGGCCCTGTCATCTCGCAGGAGGCTGTGATGGGTGTCGTGAAGCCAGGTGCCATCCAGCAGCGTTTCCTGAGTTGGCAACTCACACATGCAGAGCAGTTCACACAGTCGCTGGTGTTGCGAGCCTCGCAGCCCATCAATCCAGAGCATCTGCAGCAGGCACTACAGGCACTGGTGATACACCACGACATGCTGCGTGCTACCGTCGGCGACTCCATCGTGATTCGCCCGACGACAGACGAGAACCTGTTTGCCTTCAAGGAAATGACTCTGTCTGGGCAGACCGACGTGGCACACGATATTGCAGAAATCTCTATCAGCGAAGGCCAACAAATAGACTTGGAGCGCGGTCCCATATTGCGGACGGTGCTGTTGCATGCCGCTGACGGCGACCGTCTGCTGATGGTCTGTCACCATATATCCATCGACGGTGTATCATGGCACATCCTGGCCGAAGATCTTATCACTGCGCTGACACAGCTTGGGTTTGGGCAACCCATCAAACTGCCCCTCAAGACCCATTCGTTCGCCTACTGGACAGATGCGGTCAGCCGCTACCGTGACAGTTACCTGTTGCGGGCAGAGAAGTCATATTGGCAGCGAGTGCAAGAGCTGATGGAAGGTCAGGAACTCACTGCCGTCACCAATGGTAGCAAGACAACCCGTCAGGTAACGGTGACCCTGCAAGGCGAACCGCTAAAGCAACTGCTCACCAAGTCGATCAAGGCATACAATACCGATGTCAACGACCTGCTCCTGACTGCTCTCAGTCAGGCATACCACAAGCAGACGGGCAACAACTGTCTGACGATACAGATGGAGGCGCATGGGCGTGAACCCTTGCATGAGCCTCTGGTCATCGACCGCACGGTGGGGTGGTTTACCTCTTCCTATCCTATTGTCATACAGGATATTAACGGCGACATTCGTCACGATGTCCGTCAGACGAAAGAATTGCTGCGTGCCGTTCCCAACAAGGGTGTTGGCTATGGCATTCTGCAATATATCGCATCGCAAGAGGGAGACAGCGCCCTGCGGACAGACCTTACACCACTCATGGGCTTCAACTATCTTGGCGAGGTGACCAGTGGCGGTGGCGATGCTCCCTTTACGGCAGACAGCAGCATGTTCCTGCACCAGCGTTCCATCATTGGCGAGCTGGGACTGCCTGTTCCCTCGGTCGACATCAACTGCGGCATAGCCAACGGTCAGTTGCTGGCCCGTTTCGAATACGATGCAGAATGTTGGACGGACGATAGAGTACGCAGTCTGGCCGATGCCTTCATTGCCAACCTTATTCAAGTGGCAGCATTCACGGCCAATGCCGATGCAGAACCCACCGCCTCAGACTTTGGAGCTGCGGGATGGACCGACCTGCAACTGAAGAACATAGAGGAACACCTGGCTAAACGCGGCGAGACACTGCAACACGTCTATCCGCTGACTCCCATGCAGGAAGGCATCTTGCTGACCTACCTTACCGACCAAGACACAGCGGCCTATCGTCTGCTCTTCCGTCTGTCATTGAACATACTTCCCAGTGAAACGATGCTGAGGAACACGCTCGACTACCTTGCAGAGAAGTACGAGGTGTTGCGCACCGCCATATTCTACGACGGCATTCTTCAGCCTTGTCAGGCTGTTGTCCAGCGCAAACTCGGTCTGGAAATGCGCGATTTGACAGGCGAGAGCGACATTGAAGAGGCAGCCTCTCGTGTGCATCAGGAACTGCTGCATCGTCCACTCAGTCTGACAGACGATCCCATGTTCCACCTTGTCTGCATGAAGACAGGAGCTGACAGTTGCCAGCTTTTGGTCGTGTTACACCATATTATCATAGATGGATGGGGTATTCCCGTCGTCTTCAAAGACTTCCTGACGAAGTTGGAAGCAGAAGTGGCAGGGCAAACTCTGTCTGCCACGATGGAGCAGACCGGGCGCTACGAATCCTTTGTGCGACAGCTTCTGCGCAAAGACCGAAAAGCAGGTCTCAACTACTGGAAAGAATTGCTCGCCGACTACGACACAAGGGCAGCCATCCCATCCTACGGCGAGAACGATACGCAAAAGGCCAGTCCTCGTATCAAGCATTTGCTCGACAAGACGCTGACGACATCGATGCGCCAACTGGCTGCCAGCACTGGTGTCACGCTGAACACTGTGATGGAACTGGGGTGGGGACTTGTACTCCAGATGTACTGCAGAACGGAAGACGTTGTGTTTGCAAGGGTTGTATCTGGCCGCGACGATGCAGATAGCAGCATGCTCGTCGGACTGTTCATCAATAGCGTACCCGTCAGGGTGCATACGGAAAGCACACTCACCGTCACCCAGGCTTTGAAAGCACTTCAGGAGCAGTCGGCCCAGTCATCAGCTTACGACTATTGTCCTCTATCTGAGATACAGACGCAGACCCAACTTGGTGCTTCGTTGTTCCAGTCGGTCATGGCCTTCGAAAACTATCCCGTAGACGACTCACTTTTTGCCATTAACCAGGATTGGGGAATCAAAGCCGTGCAGGTAGAAGAGGAACCGTTCTGCGAACTGGCCCTCGGCATTACTCCCGAACGAGATGGTACGCTTTCGGTGACCTTCACCTACGACACTTCGCTCTACAGCGAGCAGCAGATGAAACAGGTGGCAGAGACATACGAGAACATCATTAGGAGTATGGCCGACATGTGCGAAAGACAAATCGGCGAACTGCCATTCATCACCTCAATGGCACAGGCAGAACTTACTACGCTGGGGGCAGGCAAGCATATTGATGTAGACCCAGAAGAGACCTTCGTTGACCTGTTTGAGAAACAGGCAAGCAAGACCCCCCAGAGTCTTGCTGTCGCCGACGGAATGCGTAGCATGACTTATGGTGAATTGTCACACCACTCTGATGTGCTGGCCCATCAGCTGATTGCCTGTGGTGTATGTCCGAACGACTTCGTTGTCGTGAAGGTCGACCACACCATTGACTTCCCGCTTGCCGTCCTGGCAATCCATAAGGCTGGCGCCGCCTACGTGCCTATTGATCTTGATTATCCCGAGGAGCGACAAGCCTATATGCTTGACGACTGTAAGGCAAAAATTGTGATTGACGAACAGTTCTTGGCCGAAACCGACTTCAATGTCGAATCCGATCCTGTCGACCTCGCAACTCCCGAAGGTCTGGCCTACATGATTTACACCTCAGGCTCCACAGGCCGTCCAAAGGGTGTCATGCTTCGCCAGTGTGGACTCCGCAATTATATAGCCTCTATGGTGGATGTGCAGGAGCTGACTTCGGCAGACCGTATTGCCCTGCACCGTGCCTTCTCCTTCGATGCCCACATTCAGGACCTCTATCCAGTGCTCACCGTGGGCGGTAGCCTGCATATCATGCCATCGGAGATTCGCCACGAGCTACAAGGCATCCGTGACTTCATCATCAACCACGGCATTACTGGTGGCTGTTACACAACCTCGCTTGGTGTCCTGTTGAAGGAGAGCGGTCCGCTGCCTCTGCGTTATCTGGCCATGTCGGGCGAACGTATGGTGGGCTTGGTGAGCGATGATGTCCAAGTGCTCAACTGTTACGGTCCGACGGAATGTACCGACTTGATTTCAACGTACCGTCTGGAGCATAATCGCACATACACCAATATTCCTATTGGCCGGCCAATGGCCAACGGTTACTGCTTCATTGTTGACAAGCACAACCGTCTTTTGCCTCGTGGGGCTTCAGGCGAACTCTGCTTTGCCAGTGTTCAGGTCAGTGTTGGCTATTGGAACCACCCCGAACTGACGGCAGAAAAGTTCTGCGACTGTCCGTTCCTTCCATGCGACGCAGACGGAAAGCCTGTACGTATGTATCATACGGGTGACCTTTGCCGCTGGAATAGTGAAGGCCAGATTGAGTTCCTCGGACGTTTGGACGAGCTTGTGAAGCTGCGCGGCTTCCGCATCGAGTTAGGCGAAATAGAAGCCTGCGCAAAACAATTTGAAGGTGTCAGCCAGGCAGTTGCCGCCATTAGGAAGATAGGAACGGTTGATGTACTCTGTCTTTATTATACTGGTGATGGGACTAATGGGGCTGAGGCGAAGATTGACGAGGACGCTTTGCGTGACCATCTTGCGCAGTCGCTTGCCGAGTACATGGTGCCTGTGGCCTATATACAATTAGACGAAATGCCGCTATTGCCTAACGGCAAGATTGACCGTAAGCGCATGCCAGAACCGGAGTTCACTCAAGAGATAGAAAACGTGGCTCCCACGACGGAGAAGGAATCGCTGCTGTTGCTGATTGCCCGTCAGATATTGGGGCGCAATGACTTTGGCACTACCGACGACCTGATTGCCTTGGGCCTGACGAGTATCGGTGCTATCAAACTGGCCGCTACGGCTGCCGCCAGCGGTGTCAAGATCAGCGTGAACAGCCTGATGAGGCAGCACACCATTGTCCGTTTGCTCGGCAACACGTCAGAGCCCGGCTACTGGTATAACGCTTACTCGCCCGACAAGCCAGTGCTGGTGGTGCCTCACGGCATCGTCTATGCCATCAACATGGCAGGCAAACTGAACCGTTGGCAGCAACGATTCTCTATCTATGCCATTGAACCTACCGACGAACATGCCGATCGTCTTTTCCCCGATGCCGACTTCCACAAGATGATCGATACCTATATTGAAATGTTAGACCGTGACATTCCACGTGACGCCAAAGTGCAGGCTTTCATGGGCTACTCTTGGGGTGGCGAGCAAGCCTATTGGCTGGCAAAGCGTTGGCAGGAACTGAGGGGTGAGTGTGCAAACGTCTATATGGGCGACTCGCATATTCACAATAAGAACTATATCAAGATGGACGATGCAGCAATTGCCAAGGAAGCGATGAGCCTTGCCGGTCAGCATCATATCGACATAAAGTCGTTGGATCAGAAAGCCTTGCAGGCTGCACTCAAGTTGGCAGTCAAGAAGATTGGCATAGCAGAGCGGATGCACTGCGACGAGCCATTCCCTGTGTATGACGGTCATGTTACACTCTTCAATGCTCTAAGAGACAACCCAGACATGGAGAACAATCTGGAGCAGTGGAAGCGTGTGGCTCCGAAGCTGAAGGTGGTCGATGTAGATGCTAACCATCTGGACTTTGTGCTGGGAGACCAGTACATAGGCATCGTAACTAAAGAGATTGAAAATTGAAGATTAAAATTGAAAATTGAAGATTGAAAATTTGAGATTGAAGAAGCTGAAATAATAAAAGCACGTAGCAATGAGGGAACTGATGAGAGAGGTGCTAACCTCGTTTATGAGCAACAAGATGCGCACGATACTGACAGGACTGGCCATGGGGTGGGGTGTGTTCATCTTGATTGTGCTCATCAGTTCGGGCAACGGCATTGTGAACGGTATGCACTATAATTTCAGAGCCTACAACATTGGTATGGTGACACTTACACCGCGAGAGACTTCATTGTCGTTCGGTGGTAAGGAACGCGGATGGCCTGTGTACTTCTTTGAAGAAGACTGTGACTTACTGAAGAAACGATTCGGTGATACCATCGCTCAGACCATTCCTGTTATCAGCCGTCCTGTGCGTGCTCATAGGGAAAAGTACTATACCAACACTATTATCGACGGCTACAGGCCAGGCTATGCTCCAGCTCCCAATGTGCAATTGGCAGAGGGGCGAGACATCAATGATCTTGACCTGCAGCAGATGCGCAAGGTTTGCCTTATACCCAAGCGGCTGAAGCCGGTGCTGTTTCCTGAGGATACTACCAGTGTTATAGGTCGCAACTTGATCATCAATGACGTAGTCTTTGAAGTTATAGGTATCTACGAGCCATTGCTGAAGGAGAACAAGACCCGCAATGTCGTGGCTCCCCTCACTACCGTAAAGCACATATTCTGTCCTGACGGCAAGCTAAGCAAGATATGTTTGCAGACTCAACACCTGACCACGAGCGAACTCAATGTGGCATTTAATGCAAGTGTAGTGGGGGTGTTGGCTGCACAGAAAGGCTTCAGCCCCTCCGACAGACGAGCTGTAAAAGTAGATAACCTGTATGACTTGCCAATGCTGCTTAATAGCATCATCAGCGGTCTTTATGCTTTTGTCATTATCGTAGGACTGGCCACCCTTCTTACAGGTATCGTAGGCATTTCAAACATCATGCTGATTGCTGTAAAGGAACGAACCCGCGAGTTAGGCATTCGCAGGGCATTGGGAGCCAAAAACAGGCAGATTGTGACGATGGTCATGACTGAGTCGGTGGTCATATCGGTCATCTTCGGCTATGTGGGTATGATTATGGGTATAGGGTTGATGGAGCTGATGGCCTGGATTGTTGCAAGTACAGGCAATGCCCACATCTTTTACAATCCCACGATTGCGGTATCCCATGCGCTGGTGGTCATGTTCTTGATGGTGATAGTTGGACTGATTGCGGGCTACATGCCTGCTAAGCATGCAGTGGGTGTGAAACTGACAGAGGCTCTCTCTGCGGTATAGAATTTCAAAAAAAATTGCAAGCACCATGAAGATGATATTTGACATCGAATTCTGGACAGAGGTGTTTCTGACCATCAAGAGCATGCGGACGCGAAGTCTGATGACAGCCTTTGGTGTGTTTTGGGGCATCTTCATGCTTACGCTTCTTATCGGTGCAGGCATGGGACTCGACAATGGAGTGGCTGGCCAGGTGAGAGACTTGGATGCCAATCTGTTGTGGGTCTTTCCTGGTGAAACATCGATGCCCTACAAGGGACTGGGACGTGATCGCAAATGGAAGATGGATTCCAGCGATGAGGCCTTGCTTCGTCGAGAGCTTGGAAGTACGGTCGAGACGATCAGTGCCATTATTTTTGCTGATTTCCAGAATGTCACTTATGGTCTTCAGACCTATCAATATCAGGTGCTGGGCATTACTCCACAGTTCTACGGTGCTATTCCACAGCGCGTGGTTGAAGGGCGTTTCATCAACGATATTGACCTATGGGAGCATCGCAAGGTATGCGTTATTGGTGTTCACATTGCCGAGGCCTTGTTCGACGATCCTGTTAAGGCTCTGGGCAAACTGATTGATGTAAACGGCAGTATCCTTAAAGTGGTAGGTGTGAGCAGGTCGACAAACGACCAGATCAGAATTGGCGCCGACTTGTCGGAGAGCGTTCTCATGCCACTGCCTACAGCACAGGTAGCATACGGACGTGGCAGTGATGTGGATGCCATGACAATTATACTGAAAGACGATGCCCCTATGGAGCAATACAGGTCGAAGATAGAGGCACTGATAAAAGAAAGTAACGGTGTACACCCCGATGATGTCTTAGCTCTGAGGAGCGTGTCTCTGAGCGATCAGACAAATATGTACTTGAACGTTATTGCAGGCATCAACTTGCTCATTTGGATTGTCGGTATAGGAACGTTTATGGCAGGACTCATCGGCATTTCCAATATCATGCTGATCACGGTCAAGGAACGAACCCAGGAGATAGGTGTCAGGCGTGCTATCGGCGCACAGCCCAGCAATATTGTCACCCAGCTCCTGATGGAGAGCTTCACGCTGACGTTCTTCGCCGGATTAGCAGGCTTGAGCCTGGCTATATGGTTGTTGATTGCAGTCAATCAGATATTGCCTCAGGGAGAAGATATGGCTTTCAGCCATCCCTACGTGCCATTCTGGACTGCTATTATCTCTCTCTTGCTTCTGTTGGCAGGTGGACTGATGGCTGGCTGGCTTCCAGCCAAGCGTGCACTCGCCATCAAACCTATCGACGCACTGAGAGAAGAATAACTAATAAATTGATAATTGAGAATTGAAAATTGAAAATAAAAATGAAGAAAACACTCAGAGTAATCGGTTTGTGCCTTTTGGCATTGTTCGTAGGCTACACACTCTACTACCTCTGGCAACAGTCGCAGCCGGTGCCAACGGTCTATGAACTTGTTTCACCTCAGCAGCGTACTCTCGTGAAGCGTACTACCGTGGCTGGCAGCATGGAGGCTCGTAGACAAGTGGCAGTAAAGCCTCAGGCCACGGGAGTCATCAGCCGTCTGTTGGTGGAGCCTGGCGATAAAGTGAAAGTTGGTGATTTGATTGCCACGGTGAAAATCATTCCCGACATGGCTCAACTCAACGAAGCCAAGAATCGTGTGGAATCAGCCAATATCAACTTAGAAGAATTGCAGCGCGAATACAATCGGGTGCGTGCGCTCTATGAAGATGGAGTGGTGAGCCGCGAGGAGTTCGAGAGGATTAGCAGTCGCCTGGCCTCGGCCCGTGAGAGTGTCAATGCCGCCAAGTCGCAGGTGCAAGTCATCACTCGTGGACAGTCGTCGCGTTCTGGTGCAATCAATATCACAGACCTTCATTCCACGATTACGGGTGTCGTGCTTAGCGTGCCTGTCAAGGTAGGCAGCTCTGTCTCAGGGACAAGCGCCTTCACGGAAGGAACCACAGTGGCCAAGATTGCCGACATGAGCGACATCATCTTCCGAGGCTATATCGACGAGACAGAGGTGGCACAACTGCATCTGGGCATGGACATGGAGCTTTATCTTGGTTCCATGCAAGAGGTGACCATCCCTGCTAAACTCGACTATATTGCTCCAGAGGGTGAGATGCAGAATGGTGCAAAGATGTTCGAGGTGAAGGCTACAGCCAGTATTCCCGACAGTGTAACCATCCGTTCGGGCTATAGTGCCAATGCCAGTGTGGTGCTGGGCAAGGCAACTAACGTTTTGTCGTGTGACGAAAAAGCCATTTCGTTCGAAGACGGCAAGCCCTACGTCTATGTACTTGTTTCCGATTCGGCAGACACCGACCATCAGCAGTTTGAGCGTCGTGCTGTGACCATAGGCATGTCTGACGGGCTGGCCATCGAACTGAAAAGCGGCGTGAAGGCCGGTGAGTTGCTCAGAGGTAATCAAAAATAGCGAGATGTGATGATGAAAAGGAATGTGATATTTCTGGGACTGTTGCTGTTCTTGTCGACTCCGGCCTTTGCGCAACGTCAATGGACGCTTGACGAGTGCATGGACTATGCCATAGCACATAATACGGAGATGAAGATGCTACAGAATGAACAGAAACGGCGTGAAATTAAAGCTCAGGCCAGCAAGGATGCCCGACTGCCGCAATTCAGCGGTGACATGGGTGGTACTGTTGCCATGCTTCGTTCGACCAATGGCAATCGGTTTGATGCCAATGAAATGCTTTTGAACATAGGACTGACGGGCTATCTGCCACTCTATACAGGCAATCGCCTGTCGAGTCAGATCAAGGCCGATCAATATGCCCTCAAGGCAGTTGTCGAGGAAGTACGCTCAAGCGAGAAGAGCATAAAAGCCCAGGTGGCCGCTGCCTTTTTGCAGTTGCTATATTATAAAGGTGAGGCCTCGATTGCCCGTCAGCAGCAAGAGGTCTCTCAGCTGTTGCAGAAGCGAGCCCGCTCGTTGTTCGACAAAGGCAAGCGCCCGGAGAGCGACGTGGTGGAAACCGAGGCTATGGTGAGCCGTGACATGGCACTGCTGGCGGCAGCAGAAGGTGACATAGCCCTGGCAAAGCTTGAGCTGAAACTGCTGCTGAATCTTCCCGATACGGTTGACTTCGACATCAGCGAGCCGAACGACTCACTGGAACAGATACCTTTGCTACAGTCGCATGACGTCTACACAGCGACTTCGGCATCTCATCCGAAGACCTTATCGGCCAACTACAGCATTCAGCAGGCAGAGCAGGAAGTGAAAACGGCTCGGAGCTACTATCGCCCCACCTTGTCGTTGGTAGGCGGATTTGGCACATTCTGGAACAACATGGATATAAAGGCCGGCTTGGAAGGACAAATGCACCTGCAGTCGCCACAAGGCTTGGCCAGAAAAGTCAACTACCAGCTGGCCCTTGAATCAGACTGGAAGCGCCGAAACTTCATCCAAGGAGCCATCGGTCTTAAACTCTCCATTCCCATTTTCAATGCTTTTGAGACAAGAGCACGCATACGCACGGCCAAAGTGAATCTGGAGAATGCCAAGCTGGCATACTACGATACGCAGCAGAAGATTCGGAAGGACATCCGTCAGGCTTGGCAGGGTGCGCTCACGGCTCACAAGCGCTATGAAGCAGAAGTCAAGGCAGAAGAATCCTGGGCGCTGGCCTATCGCTATGCCTTGAAGCGCTACGATGCAGGCATGGCCACGATCTTCGACCTCAGTCAGAGCCGGCAGCAGTGGTTTACCGCCTCAGAGAACGCTTTGCGCATGAAGTATGAATATCTGATGAAAATGATTCTGGGTGATTTTTAATAGTCTTTGTGGAGCTGGAGGGAGTCGAACCCTCGTCCGCACAAGGAAACCATACGCTTTCTACACGCTTATTCCAGCCTTCATTTTCGTGTTGCGGCAAGACCTGGACCACCAACCGCAACCTTATCCTCTAAATATTCATCAGTCCATCGAGGCCTGAACAGACTATTCCCGATTTGCCTGCGCCACCTGATCCGTAAGATTCGGGACAACATCCCCGGGGCGACGTCTCGTTCCTCTACCTTGTAGTGGAATTAAGCTCATAATCTACTGTGCTTCGATTAAGCAGCGAGAGCATACTTATTGTTGCCAATTAATTTTCCGACCCAAGAGATTAAGGAGCCTCAAGTCGCCCAGCTCCGCGTGCTTACATACCATCTCATCTTGCCGTCAAATCCAGTCAACCCCAATATGGCGCGAGCCTGTGTCGGCCCCGTTTGTCCGGAAGGCAAATATGTTTGCAGCTTTCGTTTCGTCGCGTTTTTTTTGCAACGCTGCAAAGGTACAACTTTTTTCCGACTAACCAAACTATTCGTATGTTTTTTTTAGAAGAAGTGGGTCTTCAAGTAGCTGATGAAGTTCTTGTCTTCCGTCTGTGAGAAGAATTTGTTCCTTCACTGGCACACGTTTCAGCGAGGGGAATGCCGACACAGGCATCACGATGGAGCGACCGTCTTGCAGGTCAACCTGAAACTTGCCTCTGCGTGGGAACGACAGCTGCTTGATGCGAGCTGTCACGTTCCAATATCCTTCTGTCTTGTACATAAGCTATTTTGTTTTTTTTTGATTTTTATAATCCTAATAGGCTTTCCTTGCTTGAATTGTTCCCACTGCCGAAGGAGCTTTTCACGATAATCAGTAGCAATCTTCAGTACTTCCTTTACTTGTGCATCTGTTAAATCACCCTTATCATCTATTTCTACGATAGGTTCAAGCCATATCTTGCAAAGATGTTCTGTGCTTTTCTTATCCACATGCACATGTGCTCTGTTCTCGCAGTAGTCAGTATTCCAGAACAGAAAGTTCCAAATAACCTTGGCTGTTATGTATAATAGTATCGTGTGAAGTGCGACTTCATAATGCAAAAGTACAACTTTTTCCGACAAGACAAATTTTTCGCATCGTTTTTATCAATCTGTCATGTTTTGCACGCTATATGAAAGGCTACATAAACACCTTATATTACATTCAGGCAATTATGAATTTTCTTTACAACCACCCCTCTGAGAATCGCATGGAATTCACCAAACAGAAAGTGGCCTGCAAATATGCGAGTATTGGACATGGTTGCGTATCTTATTGATTATCAATTGACTGCAAATTTTAGTTCACAAAAGGAACAGATTTTTGCAGGTAAAAATTCGCCTTTCGAACACAACCGAATGACAATCAACGGCATTCGTGCTGTGATTGATATTGAATCATGGTGGGTTTACATTCATATCAAACTGAGATATGAATGGAATCAGAGCGCAATGGATGCTAAAACTCAGTTTGATTTGGCCGTAAACCCACCATGATTCATTATCAATCTCAAAACGTTGCCTGCATCATGCCTTGCTTGCATGTG
>CACXXD010000032.1 GCA_902771445.1 uncultured Prevotellaceae bacterium | reverse complement strand
ATAAACTCCGGAGTGACATAAACCACATCTACATGGAAGTCATCGCTTTCGTTGACACGTTCCACCAAGTCGCCACGTCTGATGATAAGGCATTCACCAACCTTCAGCCTATAAACATTGTTATTATATTTGAATTCACAGAAACCCTTATGGCAATAAGCATGACAAAGATAACCAGCAACTTCACCTTTGCCGATGCCGGTTAATGTATTTGATACTATGATGTCTCTACGTTCGTTCACGCCACAAAGGTACAGCTTTTTTGTGAGAATCCGTACCAATTCATAAGAGAAAGGGCTAAAATACTATCAATCTTAAATGTTTTTAAGCTAAACAGCGTCTTCTGAGAGTCATCGACTGCATCTAGTGAAATCCCTTCCCTTTTTGATGCTCATACATCCATTTACCGCCCTTGTCCATGTTTTCTATCACAAACTGCACAATTGCTCCCGTGGGAATGTCCTTTGGTAGTCTCTTAACGAGCAATGCAACAAACTGACCTTTATTGGTGAAGCCTGTCTTTTCCTCTTCTGCGACAACTTTTCCTTTGTAAAATGCTGTTCCTCGAAGTAGATTGTTTTTGGATATAATTTGGACACCCTACTTCCGCACTTGAATTATGTATTTTCTTGACAACAACCCCTCTGAGAATCGCATGAAATTCACCAAACTGAAAGTTGCCTGCAAATATGCGAGTATTGAGAGGAGTTGTGTATCTCGTTGATTTACAGTGTGTTGTGAAATTTTGTTTCGCAAAAAGGACAGTTTTCCTTCATGGGACTTCGTCTTTCGGATAGCTCTAAGCGGCCTTTGTGCTGAGATTTCAAACTGAGTTATGACTTAGAACAGAATGCAACTAATGATGAAACTCAGTTTGATATGGCTGTAAACCCACTTTGATTCAATATCAATCTCAAAACGACGGCTCATGCAAGATGTGAGCATCTATGTATCCAGCTTCCAGAATGCACTTTTTTGTGAGTGCTTTTTTCTATGAATAATCTTGACAAAAATACGGTGGATCAGGGTATAGGGCAGGGGTCTGTAACTTTAAAAAAATATCTCAACTTATTTTTTCGACCTGTACTATAATTTTAGTATTGCAAAGGTAGTACAAGAAACAGAACTCTCCAAATCCATTTAATAGTAGTTGAGAATAAAGTCCTTCTTTTATGTTTATTAGGCTTATAGATGAACACCGTGATTTTGGTCTTTGTCGTATAAATTGTCAGGCGAGTTTTTTGTCATTCCACAGAAAATGCGTACTTTTGCGCAAAATAGTAAATTATATATAATATGGAAGTCATACAAAGTTTCACTATCGACCACACCCACCTGAAGCCGGGCATCTATGTCTCACGCGAAGACAAAGGCTTCACCACTTTCGATTTGCGCATCACCGAACCCAACAAGGAACCTGCCGTCGCTCCTGCCGCCATACATAGTCTGGAGCATCTCATGGCCACTTGGTTCCGCAACAGCAAGGTAAAGGATGATGTGGTCTATGTAGGTCCTATGGGTTGTCTTACTGGCATGTATATCATCATGACGGGAGCATACACCGTCGAGGACATGCGTCGGCTCACCATTGAGTGTCTGCAGTGGATACTCACCCAGAACCACGTGCCTGCCACAGAGCCGCAGACCTGCGGCAACTACCTTCTTCACGACCTGCCAATGTGCAAGTGGGAGTGTGTCCGCTACTTGGACCGTCTGCAACACGACTTCCACAGCGAGTACACCAAGTTGCAGATTATCCTTGACGACGGCATGCTGTTTGCAGATGCATAGGTATGGGGGAAGGTGGAGTTCAACTCAAGCAACTTGGCCATGATCAGATTTGCCCTTTGGACAAGCGAGCTGGCACAGGGCCTGCCCCCTACTTGTCAACTGCACAGCACGTAATTTTTGTACTCAAGGACTCTTGTTGAACAAGAAATTATAGGAATTATAATAATTTCTGTCCTATTGTCGAGAATTCCAAATCTTCTAATTTTTTGATCGTTACTTAGCTGCTGATTTCCATAATTTCCTCCAGCAGTTCTTTGTGATGTCCGGGCAGGATGATGTGGTGGTTGCCGATGGGATTGTTGAGGAAATAAGAAGTCTGAGCGGGCGAGGAGAGACGGATGACTTGCTGCGTGCGGCAGAGGTCGGGATTCGACTGACTGACAGTGAGTTGCCCTTCTTCGATGAAGTGACGCGACAAGTCGCCGGACACCTTGAAGATGGTGACAGGCCCCTCTTGCATGTAACCTCGGATGCCAATGCCGATGCCCGATTCGAAGTGTGTGTCCAGTTCGTAACGCTGCACCATGTTCAGTGGGATGGTGCAGTGGGCAAACACCATGCTGCCAGTCTGCGGATTGATGCTCGACGGATTGGCCTGGAATCCGCTGACACCCGTCAGCACGTGGGCAATCGTCATGGAGAGAAGGGCAGGGACATCGCCCTCACAACCAGCCACGATGCCCTCGGCATTGAGCCTGGCCAGTGCCAGACAGCCCGTGTTGCGGACGGCAGTGAGCAGGTCGAAGCAGCGCAGCGTGAAGCCTTGCAGCTGATGGCGTGCCACGATGACGCGCAGTGCCTTGTAAATCTGCATGGCACCGGGCAGCGACTGACTGATGGCGGCTGTTGGTGCCGACTCTGTAGTCGTTTCAGGCAGAGGCATTTCGGCGATGGTGTTCAACAGCTCCTGTATGGGGATGTCAATCAGTTCGATGCCCAACCGTCGCTTCACTATTTCTTTGTCGGCATGGCTTGAGATGAGCCAGTCGGAAGGCTGGCCGATGATGCCCAGACGGGAGCCTTGCAGCCTCTTTCTTGCCTCCGATGCTTTCGACAGGAGGCCGATCCGCCTTGAAATATAGTCGCTGTCACCGTGAATGATTTCACCCTTTAGTCCCTGTTGGCGCAGATAGGACAGAATCTCCATCGATGCCGCGAGCGAGTTGCTCTTGCCCGATGTTAACAGATAGAAAAGCTTGTTGCTTTGCGCCTGTAGTTGTGGGAGCAGACGGAGAAAGAGGCCCTCCGTGCCACCCGTGCGAACGTAGATGAGGTCGAGGGCATGCGTGCCGTAGTCGGCATAGTTGTTGCCACGAAAATCATAGTCTATGTGAAGTTCGGCAAGGAACTCGCGGGTTGCTGCTGCCACAGCTTCTTCGTTGTGTAGCTCAGAAGTGAGAGTGTAGATAGCTACAGTTATAGTGTCGGGATTCTTCATAATAGTTTGTGTGTTAGTCGGTTACTACCTCGTTGAAATGCTCCTTGCCCCAGTCAATCAGTGCCGTGATGGGTGGAATCAGCGACTTGCCAGTCTCAGTCAGTGAGTACTCTACGCGTGGGGGAACCTCGGGGAATACCTCACGGTGCACCAAATGACTTTGCTCCAGATTCTTCAGTGTCTGCGAAAGCATCTTTTGCGAACAGTCCGTCATGAAGCGACGAATCTCGTTGAAGCGCAACACGCCCGTCTCGCTCCTGTTCAACAGGAAGAGAACGAGCAACGACCACTTGTCGCCGAAGCGACTAATCACGTTTCGGATAGGACATGCCAAATATTCAGCCTTAACGTCTGCCATATTGATTTGTTATTTCTTGATTTGTAATGATTTATTTTGGATACGTCACATTGTGGCGTCTCTACTTGTGTCTGCAAAAGTAACAAATAGTTACCAAGTATCAATCGGATACATTGTTAATCTGAGTTAAAGGCTGGCAGAGAGGCGAATAATATAAAGAAAAATGTGTTTTTCTTTTGCTTTTCTCTTGTTTTTCGTAACTTTGTGCGCAAAAAGCCTTGAATGCTGAAAGACCATGACAACAGACGAAAACATAAGACGGATAGGCGAACTGTTCCCGAACTGTCTGACGGAACAGGTGGATGCCAATGGGCAAGTGCAACTGGCCGTGGACTTCGACCGACTGCGACAGGAGTTGTCGGGCAGGGCAGTGGAAGGCAGCGACGAGCACTATCAGTTCTGTTGGCACGGCAAGCGCAACGCTATTCTCATGGCCAATGCCCCGACCACTGACATGCTGCGCCCATGTCCCGAAGAGAGTGTGGACTTCGACACCACACATAATTTATATATAGAGGGCGACAATCTGCCAGTGCTGAAGTTGTTGCGCAAGGACTATGAGGGACGGGTGAAGTTGATTTATATTGATCCCCCCTACAACACGGGCAATGATTTCGTCTACAACGACCATTTCGTCCAGTCGGCTCGTGCCTATCTGCATCATGGCGAGAAAAAAGACCGTGGCGCGCAGAGCGACACCGACATTGAAGGGCGCTTTCATACCGACTGGCTCAACATGATCTATCCCCGGCTGAAAGTCGCCAGAGAGTTGCTGAGCGACGATGGAGCCATCTTCATCTCCATCGACCACAATGAGATGGTCAATCTTACATATATCTGCGACGAAATCTTCGGTGCCTCCAATCGGGTGGGCATCCTCTCTGTAGTCAACAATCTGAAAGGTCGTTCCGACGATGCCTTTTTTGCCACGAGCAACGAGTTCCTGTTGGTCTATGCCAAATCGAAGAATCTTCTTTCTGTCAAGGGATTCGCACTGGAAGAAGAGGAACTGGACAAGGACTACGATCAGCAAGACGACATGGGCTACTACAAACTGATTGGCTTTCGCAAGACGGGCAATGCCTGGCGCAGGGAGGAACGACCGCATCTGTTCTATCCGGTGCTCTGCAAGCAGCAATGCTTCTCGACCGTCAGCAAGGAAGAATTGCGCCTGCTGTACAATCCGAAGACCAAGGCCTTCGACGACCAGCAGCTGAAGGAACTGACAGAACGCTATGAGGCAGAGGGCTACCGCGTCATCTGGCCTCGCACAGAGAGCGGCGAGTATGGCAGATGGCGGTGGGGAATGACCACATTTCTTGAGCAGAAAGACTTCAACCTGGCGCTGAATCCCTCTGGCACACTGTGCACTAAGATGCGTGCCACGCTGGAAGACGGTTCGCTGCGCATGAAGACGGCCAAGACACTGTGGTACAAGTCGGAGTATGGCACTGGCAATGCCGCCAAGCAACTGTCCCGTCTGATGGGCAAGTCCGGACTGTTCGACAATCCCAAGTCGCTCGTCTACATGCGAGACATCCTGAAGATTGCCACCGACGAACAGAGCATCGTGCTCGATTTCTTCTCGGGGTCGGCCACGACGGCTCATGCCGTGATGCAGCAGAACGCGCTTGACGGGGGCCATCGGCGCTTCATCGTGGTGCAAAATCCAGTAAGGACAGATGAGGGCAGCGAGGCCTTCAGGGCAGGCTATAAGAATATTTGTGAGATAGGAAAGGAACGCATACGGCGTGCCGGTCGGCAGATAAAGGCCGAAACTGCGACACGTCGTGATGCAGGGCAGGATGTGGGCTTCCGTGTGTTGAAGCTGACTGCTACTTCAGCTCCAGCTCGTTCTGCAGGCGAATGATTTCGTCGCGATACTGGGCAGCTTGCAGGAAGTCCATCTGCTTGGCCGCCTCTTTCATCTTTCGTGTCGTCTCGGCAATCAGTTTCTCCATCTGCGGGCGCGTCATGTGCTCTATGATCGGGTCAGCTGCCATCGTGGCTGCCGACTGTGTTGGCTCAGCCGAAGCCATGCGCAGTTCCTTGATGTCGGGACGTTCCTCGTGACTCAAGTTGCTTTGTTTCAGTGTCTTTACTACCTGTGTCGGAGTGATGCCGTGCGCCTCGTTGTAGTTCAGCTGCTTTGTGCGTCGGCGGTTGGTCTCGTCGATGGTTAGTTGCATGGACTGTGTGATGGTGTCGGCATACATGATGACCCGTCCGTTGACGTTGCGGGCGGCACGTCCGGCAGTCTGCGTCAGACTTCGGTGCGAGCGAAGAAAGCCCTCCTTGTCGGCGTCGAGGATGGCCACCAGCGACACCTCGGGCAGGTCGAGGCCTTCGCGCAGCAGATTGACACCCACCAGCACGTCGTAGACCCCATTGCGCAGGTCTTCAAGAATCTTTACGCGGTCGAGCGTAGCCACATCGCTGTGAATGTAGGCCGTCTGCACATGGTGGTTGAGCAGAAACTCCGACAGCTCCTCGGCCATTCGCTTGGTCAGTGTCGTGACCAGCACGCGCTCTTTTCGCTCAATGCGCACGTTGATTTCCTCCAGCAGGTCGTCAATCTGATGCTCCGACGGTCGCACCTCAATCTCCGGGTCGAGCAGTCCTGTAGGGCGGATGACCTGTTCGACCACCACGCCTTCAGCCTCTTGCAGTTCGAAGTCGGCAGGCGTGGCTGAGACATAGATGACCTGATTGACTTCCTGTTGGAACTCATCGAAGGTGAGCGGACGGTTGTCGAAGGCGGCAGGCAGTCGGAAGCCATACTCCACAAGGTTGTTCTTTCTGGCTCGGTCGCCGCCATACATGGCACTGATCTGTGGCACAGACACATGGCTCTCGTCGATGACCAGCAGGAAGTCGTCGGGGAAGAAGTCCAGCAGACAATACGGTCGCTCGCCGGCCTGACGACCGTCGAAGTAGCGCGAGTAGTTCTCAATGCCCGAGCAGTGGCCCAGTTCCTTGATCATTTCCATGTCGTATTCCACCCTTTCCTTGATGCGCTGCGCCTTGATGGGATCGCCCATTTCGTTGAAGAAGTCAATCTGCTTGGTCAGGTCGTCTTGTATGTCGTGGATCGCCTTGTTTGTCTGTTCCTGCGTAGTCATGAACAGGTTGGCCGGGTAGAGCTTGTATTCGGCAAAGCGAGCCTTTCGTTGCAGCGTGAGCGGGTCGAGCTCTTCAATCGTGTCGACCTCATCGTCCCACATCACTACGCGCAGCACCGTTTCGTTGTAGGCCATGTAGATGTCGATGGTGTCGCCTTTCACGCGGAAGTTGCCGCGCTCCAGCGCAATGTCGTTGCGCGTGTAGAGTGCCTGCACCAGGCGGCGCAGCAGTGCGTTGCGGTCCAGTTTCTGCCCTTGGTGCAGCTCAATGATGTTCGACTCCAGTGTTACGGGCGACCCCATGCCGTAGATGCACGAAATGGAAGAAACGACAATGACATCCTTGCGACCTGAGAGCAAGTTGGACACGGCACTCAGACGAAGACGGTCAATCTCGTCGTTGATGGCCAGGTCTTTCTCAATGTAGGTGTCGGTGTGTGGCAGATAGGCTTCTGGCTGGTAGTAGTCGTAGTAGCTCACGTAATACTCTACGGCATTGTCGGGAAAAAAGCCGCGCATCTCGTCGTAGAGCTGAGCCGCCAGTGTCTTGTTGTGCGAAAGAATAAGGGTGGGGCGCTGAAAGTTCTGAATCACGTTGGCAATGGTGAAAGTCTTTCCACTGCCCGTCACTCCCAGCAACACCTGAGCACGGTCGCCTCGTCTGAGACCTTCGGTCAGTTGCCTGATGGCTTCAGGCTGGTCGCCGGTGGGCTGGTATCTTGAAGTAAGTTTAAAGTCCATAGTCTGTAAAAATAAATGCAAAATTAAGTATATTCTGTGAAAACTCCGTAATCTGCGGTAAAAAAAACTATAAACGCTTTGTTTTTAGGCTGAAAATAACTAATTTTGCACGCTATTAATAAAAAGATTGGATGAAAAAGAACCTTTTCATAGTATGCTGTCTCGCCCTTTTGTCGGTGAGTTGTGCTAATGAACTGAACAGAGTCTATAAGTCGACCGACTACGATTATCGCTACGAATATGCCAAGCAATGTTTTGCTATGGGAAAATATAACAATGCCGAGAATCTGCTTATAGACCTTATCACACTGAAGAAAGGAACCGACGAGGCCCAGGAGTCTCTTTATATGCTGGCCATGTCGCAATTCATGAACAAGGACTACGAGATGGCTTCGGAAACTTTCCAGAAGTTTGTCACGACCTATCCGGGCAGTGAACTGGCTGAGCATGCTTCCTACTACGTGGGCAAGTCGCTGACCGAAGGATCGCCGGAACCTCGTCTCGACCAGAGTCCCACCATCGGTGCCATCAATGCCTATCAGCGTTTCCTAGACTACTATCCAGACTCTCGCATGCGCAGTGCTGCTCAGAAGGACCTCTTCGACCTGCAAGACAAACTGATCATGAAGGAACTGCTCTCGGCAACGCTCTATTACAACCTGGGCGACTATTTCGGCAACATCAACTCAAATTCGGAGAGTAACTATATCTCTTGCATCGTCACGGCACAGAACGCCTTGAAGCTCTATCCCTTCTCAGAGATGCGCGAGGATTTCAGTCTGCTCATCATGAAGAGCAAGTACTATCTGGCAGTCAACTCATCGCGTGACAAGCAGGTGGAGCGTTTTCGTGAGGCCGAGGACGAGTGCTATGGCTTCATCAACGAGTTTCCCGACTCAAAGAACAAACAGCTTGCCGAGAAATATATTGAGCGATGCAAGAAGATAACGAAAGACTGATGAAGATTGAACATTGAAAATTGAAGATTGAACATTGAAAATTATAATTTTCGAAAATTAAAATATTAAATTTCAGACATGGATTACAAGAAATCAAAAGCTCCGGTCAACACCGTTACCCACAACATCATGGACTTGTGCGACGAGACGGGCAACATCTATGAGAGTGTTGTCATCATTGCCAAGCGTGCCAATCAGATCTCTATTCAGATCAAGGAAGACTTGTCGAAGAAACTGGCTGAGTTTGCTTCTTACAACGACTCGCTGGAAGAGGTGTTCGAGAATCGCGAGCAGATAGAAATCTCTCGTTACTACGAGAAACTGCCGAAGCCCACGCTGCTGGCTACCCAAGAGTTCATAGAAGGCAAGGTGTACTATCGTGACCCTGTTCGCGAACAGGCAACGCCCGTTGAAGCATAACGTTGCGCGAGACTTATGATACAACGCAAACAGACAATTTACTTGCTGCTCGTCGTGATCCTCACGGTGGTGTGCATGTTTTCGCAGGTGGCCACTATGGTGAGCGACAGCGGCAAAGCCTTTGCCGACATGTACAACCTGTGGCTGACCGATGCAGAGGGACAGCACTCCTTCCGTTCGGCTCCGCTCTTTGCATGCCTGATGCTTTCGGCCATTCTCTCTCTCGTAACCATTTTTATGTATATGAAGCGCAAGCTGCAAGCCATGATGTGCCTCGTCGACATGCTGTTGCTCGTGGTGTGGTACATCTTGCTGGCCGTCATGCCGCAGAGCATTGGCGGAATGATGCACTTGGAGTGGCCCGCCGTGTTGCCTGCCGTCGGCATCATTCTGCTGTTCATGGCTCGCAAGGGTATTTTGGCCGACGAGAAGCTGGTGCGCTCGCTTGACAGAATCAGGTAAGCTATGGAGATAAAAACAGCCGAATTTACTATTTCCTCAGCCATGTTGTCGCAGTGTCCTGCCGACACAAAGCCTGAGTATGCCTTTATCGGGCGGTCGAATGTGGGCAAGTCGAGCTTGATCAACATGCTGGCTCGCAACAAGAAACTGGCCAAGACTTCGGCCACGCCAGGCAAGACACTTCTTATCAACCACTTTATTATTAATAGGGAGTGGTATCTGGTCGACCTGCCTGGTTATGGTTTTGCCAAACGGTCGAAATCAGAGATAGCACGTCTTGACCAGATGATTCGCAGCTACATCTTAGGGCGCGATCAGTTGGTCAACGTCTTCGTGCTGGTCGATGTCCGACTGGAACCACAGCCCATCGACATCGAGTTCATGAACTGGCTGGGGCTGTCGAGCATCGCTTTCTCTATCGTGTTCACCAAGGCCGACAAGCTGACACCTACCAAGGTGAAGGCCAACGTGGCTGCCTATGAGAAGAAACTGCTCGAAACGTGGGAGGAACTGCCCCCTCGCTTCGTGACATCGTCGGAAAAACGTGAAGGACGTGACGAATTGCTCGACTATATAGAATCGATTAACAAGAACATTAAGAATAACGGTTGATGGTTAAGAGGGCATGCAGCGGTTCAGAAAAGCCGCTGCCTCTTATTGTCACCCGTCCCCGTAAGCAATGCCCAAGGAAATACCATATCTCGACGTTCAGAACCTGACCAAGTCGTTCGGTTCGCTCGTGTTGTTCAAGAACCTCAGCTTCTCTGTTGCCGAAGGGCAGAAGGTTGGACTCATTGCCAAGAACGGCACAGGCAAGTCGACGCTGCTTTCGATCATTGCCGGTCATGAGGGCTACGACGAAGGCTCCATCATCTTCAAGCGCGACTTGCGAATGGGCATGCTCGAACAGTCGCCTAAGTTTGATCCCGACGAAAGTGTGCTTGATGCCTGCTTCAACCATCAGGGCAATCCCGACAAGGTGCTTAAGGCCAAGCAGATTCTGACGCAACTGAAGATCAGAGATCTCAATCAGCCCATGAGACAGCTTTCGGGCGGACAACAGAAACGTGTGGCACTGGCCAACGTGCTGATCCTGGAGCCAGACTTGCTGATCCTCGACGAGCCAACCAACCACTTGGATCTTGAAATGATCGAGTGGCTTGAAGGATTTCTGAACCGGGGTAATAAGACACTCCTCATGGTCACCCACGACCGCTATTTCCTCGACCGTGTCTGTTCGGTCATCCTCGAAATCGACGACCAGACCATCTATACCTATCGGGGCAATTATTCCTATTATCTGGAGAAACGACAGGAGCGCATTGACAACCGTCGGGCTGAGATTGCACGAGCCAACAACCTGTATCGCACAGAACTTGACTGGATGCGCCGTCAGCCGCAGGCCCGAGGCCACAAGGCCAAGTATCGCGAAGATGCGTTCTACGAATTGGAGCGCGTGGCCAAGGCTCGCATCGAAGAAAGGCAGATGCATCTGAAAGCCAGCAACGTCTATATTGGCAGCAAGATTTTTGAGTGCCAGTATATCTCCAAAGCTTTTCGGTCTAACAATGAGTCGGATGATCAGGCTTCGCAGAACGAGGTGGTCATTATGAAGGACTTTTACTATAACTTTTCCCGATTTGAGAAGATGGGCATTGTGGGCAATAATGGCACGGGCAAGTCGACATTCATCAAGATGCTACTGGGTGAGCAGCAGCCCGACGAGGGTCGAATTGTGATCGGCGACACGGTGCGCTTTGGCTATTTCTCACAGGAGGGACTGAAGTTCGACGAGCAGCAGAAGGTGATCGATGTGGTGCGCGACATTGCCGAATACGTCGACCTTGGTTCGGGACGTCATCTCTCGGCCAGTCAGTTCTTGCAGCATTTCCTCTTCACACCCGAACAGCAGTATAACTACGTCTACAAACTCTCTGGCGGTGAGCGCCGAAAGCTTTACTTGTGTACGGTGCTCATGCGCAATCCCAACTTCCTTGTGCTTGACGAGCCTACCAACGATCTTGACATCGTGACGTTGCAGATTCTTGAAGAGTATTTGCAGGATTTTCCCGGCTGTGTCATCGTCGTTTCTCACGACCGTTACTTCATGGACAAGGTAGTCGACCATCTGTTGGTATTCAAGGGCGAAGGCGAGATCAAGGACTTCCCTGGCAATTACACGCAGTATCGCGAGTGGAACTCGCTGAAACCCATTGAGCCGAAGGGTGACGACCATGTCAAAGCCGCACCAAAGACGGTTGAGCCTGCCAGGAATGCGAATGCCCCTGTTCGGCCCCAGCGAATGAGCTATAAGGAACGGCGCGAGTTCGAGCAGTTGGAAAAAGACATTGCGGCTCTTGAGGAAGAGAAGAAACGGATAGAGACGGCACTGTGCAGCGGTACCCTTTCGGTCGAAGAGCTGACAGAGAAGAGCAAGCGTCTGCCCGAACTGAACGACGAACTCGATGAGAAGTCGATGCGCTGGTTGGAACTATCAGAATTAAAGTGAACACCCGTTTGACACATGGTACAGCAATATCCCTCACGTCTCTTAGAACGCTCCGTACAGGAGTTTGCCAAACTGCCGGGCATTGGTCGTAAGACGGCCCTGCGTCTGGTGCTCCATCTGTTGCGCCAGTCACAGAACGATGTTGAGCAGTTTGTTACTGCGCTCTCTACGATGAAACGTGAAATAAAGTTCTGCCGCGTGTGCCATAACATCAGCGACGAAGAGGTATGCCCTATCTGTCGTGACAAGCATCGCGATGCCTCTGTTGTATGCGTGGTAGAGAACATACAGGATGTGATGGCCATCGAGAACACGCAACAGTTCAGCGGACTCTATCATGTGCTGGGCGGGGTCATCTCACCGATGGACGGCATAGGCCCAAGCGATTTGGAGATTAGTTCGCTTGTCGAAAGGGTAGGGCAGGGCGACATCAAGGAAGTGATACTCGCACTGAGTCCCACGATGGAGGGCGACACCACCAATTTCTTCATCTTCCGCAAACTGGCCAACTTCGATGTGCGTATCAGCGTGATAGCCAGGGGGGTCAGCGTGGGCAACGAGTTGGAATACACAGACGAGGTGACACTGGGACGCTCCATTCTGAACCGTACTCCCTTCGAAGGGGGAAAGTGAGGTAAATTGAAACGATGAAAGTGAAGAATGCCCCAAAGTTATAAAAAGAAAGTAGTATGAATGAAATATTAGATAGACTCAAGAAGATTTATTGGTCGATGATTGTCTTGCTCGTAGGTTTAGTGCTGCTGATAGAGTTTTTTTTCATGGACCTTATGGGCGGTGCTGCCATTTCAGATGATGCAAATCTGGAGTTTGTCTTTCAGTCGCTGGCCACGCTCTTGTCGTTGGGTGGTCTCTTCCTTGCTCTGCGCTATTTCAAGATGGGCACCATCGAGCGACAGTTGCTCGACGATCCCCTTTCAAAATATCAGCCTTTTAGCATCGTCCGACTCATCATACTCGAATCGATTGTTCATATTGATTTGTTTGGCTATCTCTTGTTTGTTAATTCATCCTTCCTCTGGCTGTCACTCATTGTAGCCACAGGGTTCTTTTTTGTTTACCCTTCAAAAGAGCGTTTCCTCAGCGAAACGGGCTATGCTGAGAAATGAAACTAAGTGTCATCATCGTCAACTATAACGTTCGCTACTATATCGAGCAGTGCATCAACAGCGTGGAGCGGGCAACTACCGACATCGAGACAGAGATTTTCGTAGTCGACAATGCTTCCAGCGACCATTCTGTTGCCTATCTGCGCCGTCGGTTCGGAAAGCGCATAGAACTCATTGAGAGCAACCATAATCTGGGTTATGCACGGGCCAACAACAAGGCCATACGTGAGGCTACGGGCGAGTATGTACTGTTGCTCAATCCCGATACGTTCGTTGGTGAGAAGTCCATCCGTCAGGTGCTCGACTTCATGGACACTCATCCCAAGGCAGGGGGCGTGGGTGTCAAAATGCACAATGTCGACGGCTCGCTGGCACGCGAGTCGCGCCGAGGCATTCCCACGCCCGTGGTGTCGTTCCTCAAGATGTGCGGCTTCACCAAGCGTTACTACATGAGCCATCTGTCGTGGGACGAGCCTGGGCAGATAGAGGTTATCAGCGGAGCCTTCTGCATGCTGCGTCGCTCCGTCATTGACGAGGTGGGCATGCTCGACAAGGATTTCTTCATGTATGGCGAGGACATTGACCTGTCCTATCGCATCTTGAAGGGTGGCTACGAGAACTGGTATGTGCCGGCCAATATTCTGCACTATAAGGGCGAGTCCACCCAGAAGTCATCCTTCCGCTATGTCCACGTGTTCTATCAGGCCATGATCATCTTCTTCCGAAAGCACTATGGCCATCTGTCGTTCCTGTTCACCATGCCCATCAAGATTGCCATCTATCTGCGTGCCATCATGGCCCTCATCGCCATGCAGTACACGCGCATGTGGAATTCCATCGGTCTGGGCTATGAGAATATCTCCTCTACGCAGTTCTGTTTCGTCGGCTCTGGTGCCATGCTCAACGAGTGCAAGAAACTGGCTCGCCGAAAAGGACTGGATGCCACGTTTTGCAAGACACTCGATGAGGCCGACCAGTGTGATGTGTTGGTGTTCGAGGTCGACGGCAAACTAGGCTATGAGGGAGTGCTGGAGTATGCCCGTCGGCATGCAGGCGAGTTCGAGATTGGCACATTCAGTCAGAAGAGCCATGTGCTTATCACCTCAAAGGAAATCATTCAGTAAGAGCCCATGAAAGACGTCCACCTAAGGGCAATGGAGCCCGAAGACCTTGATTTCCTCTATCACATAGAGAACGATGCCGATCTGTGGGAGGTAGGCGTGACCAACGTACCCTATTCGCGCTATCTGCTTCATGAGTATATGTCGAGCACTAGGGGCGACATCTATGCCGACCAGCAAGTGCGACTGATTGTTGAGCTTGATGGCAACGAAGTGATAGGCATTGCCGATATTATCAATTTCGATGCGCGTCATTGTCGGGCGGAGTTAGGCATAGTCATTGCGAAGAAATATCGTCGGCAGGGCTATGCCACTGAGGTCATTCGCCAAATGTCTGAGTATGCTTGTCGTGTGCTCCATCTGCATCAGCTCTATGCCTGCATCAGTGCCGACAACGAATCGTCTGTATCTTTGTTCTCCAAGGTTGGTTTTCGTCAGATAGCGTCCCTTCCCGACTGGCTTTATGATGGAAAAGCCTATCATTCAGCTGTGCTCATGCAACTATTGCTGAACAGTTGACTGAAACGACAATAGCTCTTTTCTCTACCGTCTGAAGTAGCACGGCAGCGTGAAATCCTTTATATGTTCTATCTCAGGATTCTCACAGCCCAACGTGCCTACTACGGTAATGACATCGAAGCGGAAAGGATGGTCCAGTTTGCGATATTTAAGATAGTGGTTGATGGCAAGCAACAGGTTGCGCTGCTTACGATAATGTACTGCCGAAATCGGGTCGGCGAAGTTTCGGTTCCGTCGTGTCTTTACTTCCACAAAAACGATGGTTTCGTTTTGCAGTGCAATGATGTCAATATCGCGATGCCCTGAATGCCAGTCACGTTCCAAAATCACATAGCCTTGCTCGCGCAGATAGCAGGCGGCCAGTTCCTCGCCCCACTCGCCTATTAGCAGGTTGGCCCCCTTGTCTGCATCATTCTGGGCTGAAGGTTCTCTCCCCATGAGTCGCTGGCTTTTTCTGAACGCTTCGCCCACCCATCCCTCTTTGTCGGGTACATGGGGCAGCATGCGTTCAAGCGCAAGATATATCTTTTCGGCTTCAGCCAAACGGTTCTCCGTTACACGCTTCTTCAGGACATCCGTGGCCACCCAGAACATGGCGAGCGATGTGTATGGCCCTTTGTCTTCAGCATAAAGACTGCGTATGGCACTATAGGCTTCTTCCACTCTGCCTTGTTTTCGTAACTTGTAAACTTCGCTGACTGTCATGGCATCGTTATGTCTCAATAGTTATCCGTTGCGGTATTCCTTAGGCGATACTCCCTTCATGCGTGAAAAGAACTTGCTGAACGAAGGGGAATCGGCAAAGCAGAGCCGACTGGCTATCTGGCTGATGCTCAACTCCGATGTGCGCAGAAGGAACGAGGCTTCCAAGATCAGCATCTGGTTGATGTAGTCGACAACGGTGCGCCCTGTGACCTGACGGACCACACGTGGCAGGTAGACCACTGAGATGTTCAGCTCTGAGGCATAGAATGCTATGTCGTGGTGCTTGGCAAAGTGCTGAGGCAGCAAACGAATGAAGCCCATAAAGATTTCCTCTACGCGCTGAGGCACCACGCGCTGCGTGATGGCTCTGTTCTGAGTACTCTGCAAGTCGAGCAGAAACACGGCATAGAGCATCTGGAGAATCTTGAGCTTGTGAATGTGGTCAGAATGCAGGTAACTGGTTATCTCGTGCATCTTTTCGGCCAGTCGCTGTGCATCGCTGTGTGTTAAGGCCAGTTTGGGCTGATGCAGTTGCACAATGGGCAGAAAAGCAATGTTGACAAGATCGTGTACTGTAGGCGACTCAATGGTGATATGCTCGTCGGCCAACAGGCAGATGCCATGATAGTCTGCTGAGGCATGCACAATTGTCACCTCCAGACCAGGCGAATAAATATAAAGGTCATCGGGATGTAAGGTCAGTTCCTGTCCGTTATATATGATGGTAAGGCTTCCTTCCAGGACAATCGTAAATGTATAGGCCGCGATATATCCTTGCGTCTTGTTGGCGCGAAAAGTGATGGCAGCGTCTGTCTCATTACAGTACATCTTGCCGTCCCAGTGTTCAAACGGCTCGCTGCCATGCATTTTTATCCAAGCTTCGCGTAATGTATACATAACTGTGGCAAAGTTACATTTTTTCTGACAATAAAGAAAGATTTATTGAAGAAAAGTTGCATCTTTGCATAAAAATGTTTCCGACAAAAATGGTTAACCTTTATCTTCTTGTGCATCGCAACTGTTTTTGTCGTTCTGTTAACCTGTCTTTTGATTGTCCGAAGCAGATGTTCTACAGCCTTTGGTGCTTTCTCGCGCATTGTTTTCAGCGTTTTGCCAAACTCTTTATCCTGTAAATTGCTGTTGAAGGCATCTACTAACTTATGAGGAGCATCCAATTTTTGTTGCAATGTTAATCCTTTACGTTTCATCAAGTAACGGAGCGACAGGATGGCATTGTCGTATTTCTCTCTGATAATAGAGGCATAGGACATCAACAAGGGTTACAAACTCTCATTTCAGTAGCTCCTTGTATATATAATGGGCAAAGAGCGCTCTGGTACTTTGCCCTCCAAAAATGTTTTTGTCCGACATTTTTCCTGTTTTATGTGCTTTTCAGCAGGACGGTGCATCCTGCCAGCACATCGCGCCAGGTGGCCTCGAAGTCGCCAGTGTACCAAGGGTCGGCTACATTGCCGGGATGGGAGGTGTAGTCCATGAGCTTGTGGATCTTGCCTTCGGGATCGCCACCACAGATGCGCATCATGTTGCGGATGTTCCAGTCGTCCATGCCTATCAGTAGGTCGAAGCGGGCATAGTCGCTGGCTTTCATCTGCCGGGCCGTCTTGCCTTTGCAGGAGATGCCGTGCTCCGCCAGCTTGTGCTTGGCCGGCGGATAGACCTCGTTGCCCAGCTCTTCGGTAGAAGTGGCAGCCGACTCGATGTAGAACTGATCCGTGCGACCTGCTTTGCCAACCAGGTCTTTCATGACAAACTCTGCCATCGGACTTCGACAGATGTTGCCATGGCAGACAAAGAGGATTCTAATCATTGCTGTTTGATGGTGTTATAGAATGTGGCCCACTCGTTGCTGAAATCAGTCATGCGTGAGAAAAGCAGATCGGGATGCTCGCTGAGCAAAGCCTCATCGGGCAGCGGCCCCGTGTTGACCGCCACGGTGAAGGCTTGTGCTGCGACACCGGCATGGATGCCGAGTGGGGCGTTCTCCACTACAATCGTCTGCCAAGGCTGCCGGCTGCCAGCTTTCCTCATGCCTGCCAGATAAGGATCAGGATTCGGCTTTCCACGGGCTACATCGTAGGCCGTAGTGATGTTGGCCTCGTTCAGATAGTCGCTGAAATCGGTGAGCAGTCGGTTGATGAGAGGGCGCTGTCCGCTGCCCGTCACCACCCCGATGGTTAGTCCGCAGGCTTTGATTTGCGACATCAGTTCAATGACACCCGGCATGATGGGTGTTTCGGGCAGTGTATGGAAGACGCGTGTCTTCTCGTCGTACATGCGTTGTGCTTCTGCTTCGTCGATGTCGCGTCCTTGCTGGGCCTTCACCATGTTGCGGATGGTGTCGACACCGCGTGCTCCCTCAGTGGCATAGGCATCCTCGGCAGTCATGTCGATGCCGAACTTGGCCATTGAGGTGCGCCATGCGATGGCATGGTTGGGCATGGAGTTGTAGAGCACTCCGTCCATATCGAAAAGCACGGCTTTGGGGAGAAAAGCCTCAAAGCCGTGCTTGGTCTTGTAGTTGGTGAGGATAGAGGTATAGGGCATAGGGGGATGGGACTAATAGCACTAATAGGACTAATGGGACCTATAGGACTTATAAGACTCATAGGGCCTATAAGACCTATAGGTGCTGATAGTTGTTACGCCTCTTTTGCCAAACGCTCCTTGATGGCCTTCGTGTCTGCCTCATAGCCGGGCTTCTCGAGCAGGGCAAACATGTTTTTCTTGTAAGCCTCAACACCGGGCTGGTTGAAGGGGTTCACACCCAGCAGGTTGCCGCTGATGCCGCAAGCCTTCTCGAAGAAGTAGATGAGCTGGCCGATGTAGAACTCATTCAGCTTGGGAACAGAGATGCGCATGTTGGGTACACCACCGTCGACGTGAGCCAGACGTGTGCCAAGCTCAGCCATCTTGTTCACTTCGTCTACGCGCTTGCCTGCCAGGAAGTTCAGACCGTCCAGGTTCTCCTCGTCCTCGGGGAAGAGCAACTTCTTTTCTGGCTCCTCAATCGAGATGACGGTCTCGAAGATGGTGCGCTCGCCGTCCTGAATCCACTGACCCATTGAGTGCAGATCGGTGGTGAAGTCTACGCTGGCGGGGAAGATGCCCTTCTTGTCCTTGCCCTCGCTCTCGCCGTAGAGCTGCTTCCACCACTCGCTGAAGAAGTGTAGCTTGGGCTGATAGTTCACCATGATCTCGATCTTCTTGTCGGCCTGATAGAGTGCGTTGCGCACGGCAGCATACTGTGCAGCGATGTTCTCGGCGAAGGGAACGTCTTTGCCGCAGCACTTCTCCATCGTCTGAGCACCCTCGACGAGTGCCTTAACATCGAAGCCGGCGCATGCGATGGGCAACAGACCCACGGGAGTGAGCACAGAGAAACGACCGCCTACGTTGTCGGGGATGATGAAGCTCTTGTAGCCCTCCTTGTCGGCGCATGTGCGTGCAGCACCGCGCTTGGCATCGGTCACGGCCACAATCACCTTTCTGGCCTCCTCCTTGCCGCGCTGAGCTTCGCACTGCTTCTTCAGCAGACGGAAGGTCAGGGCCGTCTCAGTGGTCGTACCCGACTTGGAGATGTTGATGACACCAAACTTCTTACCCTTCAGATACTCAGTCAGTTCGAAGAGATAGTCCTCACCGATGTTGTTACCGGCAAAAAGGATGGCAGGGTTCTTCTTATCTTGAATCAGCCAGCCAAACGAGTTGCTCAGTGCCTCGATCACGGCACGAGCACCCAGATAGGAGCCGCCGATGCCAGCTACGACTACGGCTTCGCAGTTTTCGCGCATCACCTTGGCGCAAGCCTCGATCTCGTCGAGAAAAGCAGGGGTGATCTCAGTGGGCAGATGCAGCCAGCCAAGGAAATCGTTGCCGGGGCATGTTCCATTCTCCAGGGCCTCTTGAGCGGCCTTCACTTGTGGCTCGAAAGCAGCCACGGCACCCTCTTTCAGAAAGCAGGATGCTTTTGTAATGTCAAGACTAATGTTCTTCATTTTGTTATTGATAATTGATTAAAGTTGCTTTTGTTTGCAAAATTAGGAAAAAAAAATCAAATAGAGAAGACTTTGCCAGTTTTTATTTGGGTAGAAAGATTTTATTTTTGCTTTTCAGTCCTATTCTTCAAAATTGGTAAAAAATAAGTCTTTTTGTGTGTTATATATTAAATAAAGTGTGTACCTTTGCAGCATCATGAAGAAAATATTTATTGCAGCAATGCTCGTGGCGGGAGTGCTCACGGCTTGCAATTCACAAAAACAACCTCAAACAGAAGAGAATATGACTACAAAACTGACACTTACTCAGGAATGGGACAAGGTGTTCCCAAAGAGTGACAAGGTGGACCACAAGAAGGTTACCTTCCACAATCGCTATGGTATTGAACTCGCTGCCGACATGTACATCCCGAAAACGGACAACACCGACACGACCGCCAAGTTTGCGGCCATCGCCGTTACGGGTCCCTTCGGGGCCGTCAAGGAGCAGTCGAGCGGACTCTATGCGCAGCACATGGCCGAGCGCGGTTTCCTGACCATCGCCTTCGATCCCTCGTTTACGGGCGAGAGTGCTGGCGAGCCTCGTCGCATGGCTTCGCCCGACATCAACACCGAGGACTTCCTGGCCGCAGTCGACTTCCTCTCAGTGCAGGACAATGTCGATGCTGAGCGCATCGGTATCATCGGCATCTGCGGCTTTGGTGGCATGGCCGTCAATGCTGCCGCCATCGATCCGCGCATCAAGGCAACCGTTGCCGCCACGATGTACGACATGTCGAAGGTGAACGTAGAGGGCTATTTTGCCAGTGAGAACACCCAGGCGCAGCGCATGGAGAAGCGCAAGGCCATTGCCGCCCAGCGCACCGAGGACTATAAGGTAGGTACTTACAAGCGTGCCGGTGGTGTCATCGACCCGCTGCCCGACGATGCCCCTTGGTTTGTGAAAGACTATCATGCCTACTACAAGACCAAGCGCGGCTTTCATGAGCGTTCGGGCAACTCAACCGATGGATGGAACGTCGTTGGATGCCAGTCGTTCATGAACCAGCCTTTGCTGGCATGGGCTCATGAGATTGAGAATCCTGTGCTGCTGATACATGGTGAGAAGGCCCATTCGCGCTACTTCAGCGAGTATGCCTTTGAGAAAATGACGGGCAAGCATGTGGAAGGACAGAGCGTCAAGGAGGGCAACAAGGAACTGATGATCATTCTCGGAGCTTCGCATGTTGACCTCTACGACGACGTGGCAGGTGTCATTCCATACGACAAGATGGAATCGTTCTTCAAGGAGAATCTGTAATAGAGTTCACTTATCCCATCACCACATCGAGCACCATCATCAAGACGAAGCCAATGGCAAAGCCGATGGTGTTCAGATTGGTGTGACGGCCTGTAGAGGCTTCTGGAATGAGTTCTTCGACCACCACGTAGAACATGGCACCAGCCGCAAAAGCCAGCATGTAGGGCAGTATGGGCGTGAGATAAGAGGCCAGCAGGACGACGGCCAGTCCACCTATCGGCTCGACGGCTCCGCTCAGACTTCCCAGCATGAATGAGCGCCAGCGCGAATTGCCTTCAGCTCGCATAGGCATGGAGATGATGGCACCTTCAGGAACGTTCTGGATGGCAATACCCACGGACACCGCTACAGCCGAAGTCAGCGACAGTCCTGTTGCCCCCTGTTCGGCTCCGGCCAAGACCACGCCCACGGCCATGCCTTCGGGCAGATTGTGGATGGTGACGGCCAGAGCCAGCATGGCCGTTCGCGACAGTCGGGAGCGAGGGCCTTCGGGCTTGTCGCTGCCCAGGTGCAAATGAGGGGTCAGTTCGTCGAGCGCCAAGAGAAACAGTATGCCCATCAGAAAGCCGACGGCGGCAGGCATCACCGACCATGCGCCCTTTGCTTCCTCCATCTCCATAGCGGGAATGAGCAGCGACCACACCGATGCGGCCACCATCACGCCAGAGGCAAATCCGAGCAGTGATTTCTGTACTCGCTCCGGCATGTCGTTCTTCATGAAGAACACGAACGCGGAGCCAAGCATGGTTCCCAACAAGGGGATGAGAAGTCCGATGATAAGCGTTGTCATGAGCATATATATAAATTAGGTGGATTGACAGTCAATGCAGTTTGGGCATAAGTTTTTCCTGGTCTGCATCGAAAAAAAAAGTTTCTTTGGTCGTGACAAATAAAATGAACGGCAAGGCTTGGTATCTCTGGCTATATGCTGAGTCACTCCGGCCTGCCGTCCATGAAAAGTAGATTCTCGTTCAGTTAAAGAGAGGCATTCGCTATTCAGCGGGTGCCCACTTGCAGCGCACGGGTGAAACTATGGCACCCTCTTTCTTCAGTTCTGCAAAGGCCTTGTCCACTTCCTTGCGGTCGGCACCCAGTGCCTTTGTCACTTCGCCTGCCGAGACGGGCTTGCCAGCCTCGCGCATGGCCTGTAATACTTGCTCTTTCATACTCTGCAGATATTAGAATGTTACTAAACCTGACTGAACAGCCAGTTTGCGTTTGCAAAGGTACAACTATTTTCAATGCTGTCCAAATCTGAAACGACAAAAAAATTGTCTGAAACGATACAAGTCGGGTTCCAGTGCAGATTCGATGCATTATCACTTACGGCATGGCACGAAAAAGGACTTATCAGACAGATGGATTGTCGATAAGTCCTTTTTATGGTACGTTACTTTTATTAGTCCTGGCTGTTCTCTGGGCGCAACTGACGGACAACGGCGCCTGCACGCCACATCTCCTGATTGCGCATGGCCTCAAGCTCCTTCTCCAGACCGGCACGATAGTCGGGCTTCGAGTTAGAGTCGATTGAAATCTGAGCCTCGTGGCCCGTCAGCACTGAGTAGTAGAGCCACTCCATGACAGGCTTGATGGCATCGTGGAAACGGGGAGCCCAGTCGAGCGCACCGCGCTGAGCGGTCGTCGAGCAGTTGGCATACATCCAGTCCATGCCCTTCTCGCCAAAGAGCGGGCCAAGGCTCTGGGTCAGCTCCTCAACGGTCTCGTTGAAAGCCTCCGAGGGAGAGTGTCCGTGCTCGCGCAACACTTCATACTGAGCCAGCAACAGTCCCTGAATGGCACCCATCAGCGAACCACGCTCGCCGGTCAGGTCGCTGGTAGCCTCGCGCTGGAAGGTCGTCTTGAACAGGTAGCCTGCACCGATGCCGATACCGAAGGCGATGGTCTTCTCCTCAGCCTTGCCTGAAGCATCCTGATAGACGGCATACGAGCAGTTCAGTCCGCGGCCCTCGCAGAACATGGTGCGGAGCGATGTGCCAGAACCCTTCGGAGCCACCATGATCACGTCGACATCCTTCGGGGGAACTACGCCAGTGCGGTCACTCCAGTTGATGGCAAAGCCATGCGAGTAATAGAGTGTCTTGCCTGTAGTGAGATATTTCTTGATGGTGGGCCACACCTGAATCTGACCAGCATCGGAAAGCAGCATGCAGAGGATGGTTCCCTTCTGGGCGGCCTCTTCGATAGAGAACAGCGTCTTGCCCGGCACCCATCCGTCGGCCACGGCCTTGTCGTAGGTCTTGCCCTCGCGCTGGCCCACAATCACATTGAAGCCATTGTCACGCAGGTTGCATGCCTGGCCGGGTCCCTGAATGCCATAGCCGATGACGGCGATGGTCTCGTTTTTCAATACTTCGCGTGCTTTCTCAAGTGAGAACTCCTTGCTGGTGACTACAGTTTCTACAACGCCACCAAAATTCATTTCTGCCATAATTGCAAATTGTTTTTTAAACGGTTGAACTTTTCCCTTTGGCCCTGCCAACTTTACCCGAAAGTCGTCGTCTTGTGAGTCCATACCCGCCCTGCACGAGAGCGCATCGAGGGATTCATAACTTTATCGGGGTGCAAAGTTATCAAATTGACACGAAACGGCAAAATTTTCTTTCAATTTTATACGAATTTAACGTTGTCAGTAACATTTATGTCAGTTTTCCCCTCTTATTCGTCCATCAACTTGCGATAGCGAGCACGCTTAGGTTCGTCGATGCCCAGTCGCATGGCCTTGTTCGACTCATATTCCGAATAGTTGCCCTCAAAGTAGAACACGTTGCCTTCGCCCTCGAAGGCCAGGATGTGCGTGCAGATACGATCGAGAAACCATCGGTCGTGACTGATGATGACCGCACAGCCGGCAAAGGCCTCCAGACCTTCCTCCAGGGCGCGGAGCGTGTTCACGTCGATGTCGTTGGTCGGCTCGTCCAGCAACAGCACGTTGCCCTCCTGCTTCAGCGCGATGGCCAGATGCAAACGGTTGCGCTCGCCGCCCGACAGCACGCCGCACTTCTTCTCCTGGTCGGCACCGTTGAAGTTGAACCTTGACAGATAGGCTCTCACATTGACATCCTTGCCGCCCATGCGGATGGTCTCGTTGCCCTGGCTCACCACCTCGTAGACACTCTTGGCCGGGTCTATGTCCTTGTGCTGCTGGTCTACGTAGCTCAGTTTGACTGTCTCACCCACGGCGAAGGTTCCGTTGTCGGGCTGTTCCAGTCCCATGATGAGCCGGAACAGCGTGGTCTTGCCTGCGCCGTTGGGGCCTATCACTCCCACGATGCCATTGGGCGGCAGCACGAAGTTCAGGTCGCTGAACAACAGTTTCTCGGGATACGACTTTGCCACGTGCTCAGCCTCAATCACCTTGTTGCCCAGACGCGGGCCGTTGGGAATGAATATCTCGAGCTTCTCTTCCTTCTGCTTCTGCTCTTCGTTCAGCATCCGGTCGTAAGAGTTCAGACGGGCTTTGCCCTTTGCTTGCCGTGCCTTCGGTGCCATGCGCACCCACTCCAGCTCGCGCTCCAGTGTCTTTCTGCGTTTTGAGGCCGTCTTCTCCTCCAGTGCCAGTCGCTGGCTCTTCTGCTCCAGCCACGAAGAGTAGTTGCCCTTCCAGGGGATGCCCTCGCCTCGGTCGAGTTCAAGAATCCACTCTGCCACGTCGTCCAGGAAGTAGCGGTCGTGGGTCACGGCAATCACCGTACCCTCATATTGCTGCAAGTGCTGCTCCAGCCAGTCTATCGACTCAGCATCCAGATGGTTGGTAGGCTCGTCGAGCAACAGCACGTCGGGCTTCTGCAGGAGCAGACGACAGAGTGCCACGCGACGGCGCTCGCCGCCCGACAGGTTCTCTACGCTCCAGTCGGCAGGCGGACAGCGCAGTGCGGCCATTGCCCGCTCCAGCTTCGAGTCCATGTTCCAGGCATCGGTGGCGTCGATGATGTCCTGCAACTCGGTCTGACGGCTCATCAGCTTGTCCATCTTGTCGGCATCCTCGTAGTACTCGGGCAGACCGAACTTCTCGTTGATGGCATCATATTCGGCCAGCGCATCGTAGACGTGCTGCACGCCTTCCATCACGTTCTCCTTCACCGTCTTCGTGTCGTCGAGTGGAGGGTCCTGCGGCAGATAACCCACTGTGTAGCCGGGGCTCCACACCACGTTGCCCTGATACTGCTGGTCCAGTCCTGCAATGATTTTCATCAGCGTAGACTTACCGGCACCGTTCAGACCGATGATGCCGATCTTAGCCCCATAGAAGAAGCTGAGATAGATGTTCTTGAGCACTTGTTTCTGATTCTGCTGAATGGTCTTGCTCACTCCGACCATCGAGAATATCACTTTCTTGTCGTCAACTGTTGCCATATAAATATAATTAGGTCTTGAATTTTTTGCAAAGATAATGAATATTATCGACATTCCATGCTTTTTTCATTTCCCAATTGACTTCCTTGGCAATAATTATGGTTCAGAATTCCGAAAACTTTGTTCAAAGTGATATTGCGAACCACCCATTTGGCGTTAACCAAGCTTTGGGTATAGTGACGCGAGTTTGATTCGTGCATCTTTGGTACGGAATTGCCAGATAACTTTCTTCTCTTCGTTATTTTTGCGCCCTTGCAAAGGGCTGGTCTTTATGGAAATTTAACGCACGGTTGGATGACAATGTTAGCATCAGATGTCTTCAAGACACTACACTACTTATTCAGTACTATAGTGTCCACGAACGCTGAACCTCCCGGAACGGGCTGGTTGGCTTGTCCGACCAGCAGTAACAATATAATATGTTCAAGACTACCTTACAAATGCTCAACGGAGACAGTATGTTTTCGTCGAGCCGTCAGTCCTCTGCTACTGATGTTATCGACAAAAGCAGCACACCCGCTATTCCCGTTAAGTTCAGGAATGACATAGAGACTTTACAGGAATATTACGCCCAGGACTTCCGTGAGGGGCTGGAGATTTGTCTAACGCTCAAAGACGCACTTGTCCTGCTTCCTAGAGACAGGGCTAGGACGGATGCCTATAATGCTCTGGCCTGTTGGATGAAGGACAATCTCGGAGTATCATTAACCATTAAGTCGCAGAAAACAAAATGAAGAAACGAATGATGCAAGTGGCTGACTTCGCCTTCGATGTCTGCGCCACCGAGGAAAATGTCATCAACGACTTTGTACAAACCTTCTTCGACAAAGTGGCGGGGACTGGTACGTTGAAGTTCTGCTATAAGGTCACTCCTGACGGCTACAGTTACCAGATAGACCGATATATGCCCTATGGCTACCAGGGTGACTTCGTGATAGACCACGACTGTATGCTGCTCACGGGTTTCCCTGTGGAGGAGTTCAGAGTTAACCCGCTTAAACCAGACCATCAACCCTTGTTAGTTGGCATCCCCGGTCGTCATACCCATGGCTTTTATATCGGTACAGCCCAAGTGGAAGCCCTTTACAAGAAGATGGTTAGTAATGGTGATGATTTGGAAGAGCCAAAGAAAGTCAGCATTTATGCCACTGACCACACGCTTTCAATCAGTGTGAAGTATGAATAGCAGAAAACCGCTCAGGGGTAGTCCTCTGGGCGGTTTTGTTTTGTTATTCGCATACAGGTCGCACACGAAATCTTGTAGAACCATGTTAAATACTTAGTCGTCGTCTGCTTCCGACCTGTCGAAAACATCACCGCAACCTTCACACTGGTAGTCGTAGTCGCTAATTCTGATAATTTCAGTTGAACCACATTCTGGACATCTCATAATAAATAATTTATTAGTTAATAAATGAAGAAATAAGAAAATTACCAAACCCAGTCTTCATCGTTGTAACATCTACGGTCTGGTTTAAACGAGGGGCACGATGTTGGTTCGTATTCATCATCACCGTCCCAAGGTGCATCAGGGAAGTAGTCATCTTGGTGACTTGTACAATACCAATATCCGTTTTTGTTTTGTCGAGCACGGAGGCAACAATCACATGCTCCATAGACATCATCTGCATGGTATGCCATATTGCATTCATTTTTCGCCTATAGCCCCTCAGATTCGGCCGTTAATGACAGCATACAAAAAGGATGGAGCTCGTTATCACTCCGTCTTATCGCTTGGCTCTGGAAAAAACTTTAAAGGAATGGAACAGTAACTACAGCACCATCCAGTGTACTTTTGGTACACAAGATGGGCATGTCCTGTATCTACCCTCCTTTAGTTTAAGTTTTCCAGACTTTAGCGATAAAGGAATAGAGACATTATAACGCCTTCTTGACCTCCGTGGCTGGCATCCCATACAGGAAGGTCCACTTCGGCTCTGCAAATATAAAAAACAAATTAGACATATCATACGTTTGGAGGTTGCTAGGAGCCATCTTTTAAGAATTATTGGCTGTTTTCGCCACTTTTTCCCAAAAACGACGAAAAAAAAGAGGTATCCCTCCCTATGGTAATGCAGAGTCCGGCTTCTCTGTCTTGCGATTAAGAAGCGACTATAAGACAGGAATAGGCAGAGCTACTATGCTCTCCTATACCCGTCTTACTATGAGAACTCCTAACGACCATCACACTAACTTCAAGAAATAGGTGATGTGGTTAAAGTTACTAGAGATAGAGCTAGTTTTGTCAAGATTATTCATAAAAAAAAAGCATCTTCTGAAAGTAGCATTCTGGAAGCGAGGAACCGCAGTGCTCACGTCATGTCTTAGCGGCAGTTTTGAGATTGATATTGAATCAAAGTGGGTTTACAGCCATATCAAACTG
>CACXXD010000031.1 GCA_902771445.1 uncultured Prevotellaceae bacterium | reverse complement strand
GGTGCTGCCAACGCCTGGTGCCGCATCGATGATGTGTCACTCGTCCGCAAAGGCGACAGCGCCGACACGGACGCTATTTCATTGCCGTCCAGCCATGATGGCGCTGCCACCTACTATACTCTTGACGGAACCCCTCTTTCCCATCCCCGCAAAGGTGTCAATATAGTCCGCAAAACATCGGGCGGAAAGACCAAAACCTATAAATTAATCAAATGACGCATATCAGCTATACCCAGGCCGACCAGCAGTTCCTCGCCGATGTCAATGCCTATATCGAGCGTTATATCTCGAAACAGGTCATCACACTGGCGATGATTGCCGACAGCCTCCAGATGAGCCATGCCGCTATCCGCTACAAGATCAGACTTCTGACAGGCCTCTCAGGCAGCGACTATATTCTCAAGGTACGTCTCCAACACAGCCTTCACCAGATGATTCACGAACACCGCAATGTATCAGAGGCCGCTACCGAAAACGGATTTAAAGACCTGTCCTATTTCCATAACTGTTTCAAGGACGAGTATGGTATGACACCGATGGAATACTTGGACAGACTCCCAGCCAGAGACATCACGAATCTAAAGAAAACAATAAAGACGATGAAACAGAGATTGATTGCAATGTTGCTTTCGTTACCACTTGCAGTGTCAGTCATTCAGGCACAGCCTATCACGGCAGGACAGCACACCCGCGTAGAGACCGTTTATGGCACCATCGAGGGCTATCAGGACGGCAGTATCTTCACCTTCAAGGGCATTCAGTATGCCAAGGCCGAGCGGTTCATGCCGCCACAGGCTCCTGACAAGTTCGAGGGCATCCGCCAATGCAAAATCTACGGGCCTCAGGCTCTGCAGAACGAGAGCCTGACGTGGAACGAGCACAATAGCCAGACGGACTATGGCTTCGGCAACCAGTTTGTGACGGAGCCTATGGACGAGAAGGGTTGCTTGGTGCTGAATGTCTGGACGCCAAGTATCAGCGACAGTAAGCGCCGGCCCGTCTTCGTGTGGATTCACGGTGGCGGCTACTCCGGCGGCTCCGGCCATGACCTGCCTTGCTACGAGGGGCGTGCACTGGCCGAGGCTGGCGACATCGTCGTGGTGAACCTCAACCACCGTCTGAACATCCTTGGCTATGCCGACCTTACAGGACTGGGCGGTCGCTATGCGCAGAGCGTCAACCTCGGTATGCAGGACATCGTCAAAGCCCTCGAATGGGTGCGCGACAACATCAGCCGTTTTGGCGGCAACCCCGACGAGGTGACCATTGGCGGACAGTCGGGCGGTGGCGGCAAGGTGTCGACGTTGCTGGCTATGCCTTCGGCCAAGGGTCTCTTCAAACGTGCCATTGTGCAGAGCGGTTCCACGCTGCGACAGAGCCTGCCCGAGCAGACTCGTCCCTTCGGCATCGCCCTCGCTCAGGAGCTTGGACAGCCCGCAACAGCGCAGGCCGACTTCTCGAAATTCACCTACGACGAGCTCAACTTTGCTGTGCAGCGTCTGGCCCAACGCGGCATCCGTAGCGGTTTTTCGCCCGTGGTCGACGGCACCATCCTGCCGCACCATCCCTTCGAACCAGCCTCGCCCGTGTCGAAAGATGTACCTATGCTCATCGGCACCGACTTCAACGAGTTCACCTTCGACATCAGTCGTGACATGACGTGGACTGAGGCCGAAGCCGCCGTACGCCAGCGTCAGGGCGACCGCGCCGACCAGTATATCGCCGCCTTCAAGAAAGCCTACCCCAATGCTGAGCCGAAGGAGATGACCTACGTTGACACTGGTTTCCGCGCCGGAGCCGTCCGCCAGGCTGCTGCCAAGGCCGCGCAGGGCGGTGCGCCCGCCTACCTCTATCTGTTCACGTGGAAGCCCGCGAGCAATGCCCTCGGCGCCTCCCACGGCATGGAGCTGCCCTTCATGCTCCACAACGTCAGCCTGCAGCGCGAGATGACGGGCGCCTCGCCCGCAGCCTATAAGTTCGAGAAGCTCATCAGTAGCATCTGGCTCTCGTTCATCAAGACCGGCAACCCGAATACGAAGGGACTGCCCCGCTGGGAACCCTACAACGAGGAGACCGGCGTCACCATGATTCTCGACAACAAGTGCGAACCGCGCCAGCATCACGACCGCGAACTGATGCAAATGAGCCGCAGCATCTGGTAAATTAAAACTTCTTGAAGATGAAAAGGATTTCCATTTCCACGCTATACGATGAGAAGTTAAGATATGCTGAACACCTAAAACGATAACGACAGATGAGAAAGATTTTGCTTGCGGCACTACTGCTCGTTTTTACATCCGCCGTGGGACAGCCCCGCAGAGTGACTAACATGGACGCCGGTTGGCGGTTTCACCAGGGTGATGTCATGGGTGCTGAGGCTGCCACTTACGATGATATGGATTGGCGAAAGCTTGACTTGCCCCACGACTGGAGTATAGAGGGCGATAACTTGCGCGAAAACACGGGCGGAGGCAGCATTGGCTTCTTCCCGACGGGCATGGGTTGGTACCGGAAGACCTTCGACGTGAAAGCCTTCGACAAGAATAAGCTGTACAGCATAGAGTTCGATGGCATCTATATGCTCAGCACCGTGTGGCTCAACGGCCACGAACTGGGCACCTGGCCTTACGGCTACTCCAGCTTCTCCTACGACCTGACGCCCTACCTGCGCGCGAAGGGCAACGTGCTTGCCGTGCGCGTGGACAACTCGCGGCATGGCAACTCGCGATGGTACACTGGCTCGGGCATCTACCGCCACGTTCGGCTGGTGGAGACGGCTCGCACACACTTTGCCAAGTGGGGCGTGTTCAACAGCACCATGCATTTGACGGAAAAAAAGGCTGCCATACGTGTAAAATCGGAGTTGGAGAATGACGATAACCGAGACAAGCAACTGACATTGAGCCACACCATCATTGATGCTGATGGCAACATCGTGGCACGAGCGGAGCAACGCGTCGGTATTGCTGCTGGCAGTAGGGGCACAGACGAACAGACCATCAACGTGCCCGATCCTGTGCTATGGAATCTGGACAATCCCTATCTGTACACGCTGCGCTCAACATTGACCGAGGGCAAGCGCCTGGTCGATGAGGTTGACAACGTGCTGGGTATCCGTACCATCGAGTACCCACTGGACAAGGGCTTTCTGCTCAATGGGCAGCAAGTGAAGATGAAGGGCGTGAACCTGCACCACGATGGCGGCGCCGTAGGTGCTGCTGTACCCGAGCGTGTGTGGGAGCGCCGACTGGAGATTCTGAAAAGCGGCGGCTGCAATGCCATCCGCACAGCGCACAACCCGCCAGCACCCGAGTTTCTCGACCTCTGCGACCGCATGGGGCTGCTTGTCATGGACGAGGCTTTCGATCAATGGATTAACGGCAAAAATAAAGAGGACTATCACCTATATTTCCGTGAGTGGCACGAACGCGACCTCACAGCCATGGTTGCCCGCGACCGCAACCACCCGTCCGTAGTGATGTGGAGCATTGGCAACGAGATTCGCGACCAACGCTCGGCTGAAGGTCCCGGTGCCGCCGCTGAGATGATTGCCATTTGCCATCGGTTGGACGACACACGGCTTGTGACCAGCGGCAACGATGAGATAGCATCGAACAGCCCGACGTCGCCCGAATTTCTCGCTGCCTTTGAGAACGACATCATCGGCTACAACTACCCTGACCGCTGGCGTACCCGCCGCGAGGTGGTCTATGCCATCGACAAGGCCGCCTATCCCAATCGCCGCGTGGTGGCTACGGAGTCGACTGGACTGGGCGGCCCGCGCCGGCAGTACCAGTGGCCGGGCACCATGCCTCCGCCACAGCTCGGCGCCGGAGCCGACGGCTTCAGTCCACAGCAACAGCAGCAGCCTCGCTTCCGCCGCCGCAACCGTGGATTGATAAGCAGCGAGATGATCGACGTGGAGCAGCGCTGGCGCTTCACCACGGCCTACGACTACGTCATCGGCGATTTCATGTGGACGGGCATCGACTACTATGGCGAGTCGGGCTGGCCCTCGCGTGGCAGTCAGTCGGGTTATCTCGACAACTGCGGCTTTCCGAAAGACGGTTACTGGTTCTTCAAGAGCATCTGGAGCCAGGAGCCGGTGCTCCACCTGCTACCCCATTGGAACTGGGAGGGGCACGAAGGGCAAATCATGCAGGTGGCCTGTTTCACTAACTGCGAGGAGGTAGAGCTATTCGTCAATGGCAAGTCCTACGGCAAGAAAGCCACCGAGTTTCCCCGTCGCGGCGTTAACCCCAGCTGGGCATCCTACGACCCCGGAAAGCATTTTGCCACTACTGCCGACCTGCACCTGACTTGGGATGTAGAATACCAGCCAGGCGAAATCAAAGTAGTGGGCAAGCGCGACGGCCAGACCTTTGAGGACGTCATCCGCACGGCCAGTGTACCAGCCCAGCTGCGGGCCACTGTTGACAGACCTTCGTTCCGTGCCATCCCATCCGACGTAGCCCATGTCACCATTGAGGTGCTCGACAAGGATGGCAACCTCTGCCCCCTTGCCGACAATCAGGTTCGCTTCAGCGTGAAGGGCGGTCGCCTCATCGGCGTGGAGAGCGGCAACATGACCGACCTCAGTTCCGTGCTTGCCTCTGAGCGTAAGGCATGGTCGGGCAAATGTCTGGCCATCGTCGCTGCCGACCATCCGGGTCCTGTCATCGTCACTGCTCAGGCTGTTGGCATGCCCGCAAGCACTGTCACGTTCATGGCTACCAAATGATTGAAGAATGACAAACCACAATACAACAATCAATATGCAGAAGATGAAGATGAAACAGAGATTGATTGCAATGTTACTGTCGTTACCGCTGGCTGTAGTCGTTCTGGCGCAGCCCGCAACAGCCCAAGCCGACTTCGTAAAGGGTGCTGACGTGGGTTTCCTGCAAGGCCAGGAGCGGCGGGGCGTAAAGTTCCACGACCGCAACGGGAAGGAGCGCGAGTGCCTCGAACTGTTGAAGAACGACTACCAACTGTCTGCCATCCGCATGCGGGTCTGGGTAAACCCCCGTGGCGGTGACTGCGACAAGTTTGCATTGTTGGCCATGGCGAAGCGCGTCAAGGCGCTGGGCATGGAACTGATGGTTGATTTCCACTACAGCGACTCGTGGGCCGACCCTGCCAAGCAGCCCATACCGAAAGCATGGCTCGGACACTCATTCGAAGAAATGAAGCAAGACGTGCGAAACCACACCATAGAAGTGTTGTCGCTGCTAAAAGCAAACGGCATCCAGCCCCGTTGGGTGCAGGTGGGCAACGAGACCACCAACGGCATGCTGTGGAGCGTGAAGACCAACGAGCGCGGCTGGGAGGTCAAGGACTCGCTGGGGAATACCATCATCACGCACAGCATGGGTCATATCAAGACCGAGCCTCGGCAGTATGCAGGGTTCATCCGTGCCGGTTACGATGCTGTGAAGGAGGTTTTCCCCGATGCCATTGTCATTGTACACCTGGACCGGGGGCATCGTCAAAGTCTCTATGACTACAACCTTGACACAATCCTGAAATACGGTGGCAAGTTCGACATGGTAGGCATGTCGCTCTATCCCTATTGGGCCATGGAGGGGCATCCGGAACTCAATGCCGACGACATCATCTCCGACTGCATTAAGAATATACGCCATGTGAGTGAGAAGTACAAGTGCGACGTGATGATTGTCGAGACTGGTTACGAGGTAGACGAGCAGCATCCCGAGAAAATGGAAGAGGGGCGCCGCCAGTTGGCTCGTGTCGTCCGCGAATCCCGCAACGAGACTGGTGGCCACTGCCGAGGCGTGTTCTACTGGGAGCCTCAGTGCCTGCCTGGTGGCTATAAGCTCGGCGCCTTCGATGGTAAGGCCACACCCACCGCCATCATGGACGGATTCATTGAGAAAAATGACTAAAGAACAACAAATAAACTTATGAAGCATTTACTAACTACTACAACACTTCTGCTCCTGCTGACACTCCCGGTGGCAGCCCAGACGCAAGAGAAGCAGATTACCGTGACTGAGAACGTGGCCTATCGCACCGACGTAGGCCCAAGTACTGTACTCGACGTGGCGCAGCCGCTGTTCGGACCGCAGACCAACCGGCCCGCCATCCTGATTATCCACGGCGGCGGATGGAGCGCCGGGTCGAAGAACGACATGGTGTACCGCACGCTGATGATAGACTATGCCATGAAGGGCTACGTGGTCTGCAACATGAACTACCGACTGGTGCAGGAGGCTCCGCTGCCCGCCTGCATCGAGGACGTGCAGGCCGCCGTACGATGGATAAAGAGTAACGCCCAGAAACTGGGCATCGACCCGCAGCACATCGGCACCTACGGCCATTCGGCAGGCGGCCACCTGTCGCTGATGGCTGGCTTGACGGCTGGCGTGGCCTGTGCCGCCGGTGGTGCGCCTCCTACGGAGATTGGGCGTGCCGGCGAGTGGGCCGACCACAAGGAGTGGTGGCCCATTGGCTACATCGGCAAGACCGCGACGCCCTTCCTCGTGTTGCAGGGCGGCGAAGACCCGACCGTGCGCCCCAACCTGACAGAGGACTGGGTGGTGAAAATGCAGCGGGCAGGCACGTCGGTCGACTACGTGAAGGTGCATGGCAATCATGGCGTGGCCTTCGACCAGCAGCTGGAGTTCACCCGTCCGGCCATGGATGCCTTCTATGCGCGTCACCTGAAGCATGATGACCCCACCGTCAGCTTCGAGCAGCTGAAAGTACCCGACTACGGCGGCAGCGGACGTCATAAGGCGGTGGCCGTGCGCGAAAAATCGCTGCCCGACTTCGTGGTCTATCGCCCCATGAATATCGACGCAGCCATGACCGTGGGCCGCCCCGCCATGTTTGCCACCGGCCAGCCCAAGAAAGAAAAACTGCCCGTGCTCATCTTCTGCAACGGCGGCTGCATGGACACCAGCATCGGCTATGAAAACATGCTCACTGACATTGCCTCCTACGGCTACGTGGTGGTGGCCATCGGCGAGCTGCAGATGCTGGCTCAGCACGAGAAAGACCAGCACACACCGTCGTCGATGGTCAAGCGGGCGCTCGACTGGATTTGCGACCCCGCCTCACCTTATTACAATTATATCGACACCGAGAAGATTGCTGCCGCCGGACACTCCTGCGGCGGGGCACAGGTGCTGGCCAACGCTTCCGACCCACGTCTGAAGACCTACCTCATCCTCAATGCCGGCATGGGCAAGATGACGATGGCCGACGCCAGCGCGAAGTCACTCAAGAATCTGCACGGCCCCATCCTCTATCTCGTGGGCGGCACCTCGGATGTTGCGTGGCAGAACGCACAGCAAGACTTTAAGGCCATCAAGCGGGTGCCCGTGGTGCTGGCCGACAACACGCAGAGCGGTCACGGCGGCACCTACGAGCAGCCCAACGGCGGTGCCAATGCCCGCATGGTGCGCGCCTGGCTCGACTGGCAGCTGAAGGGCGTTCAGGAGAACGAGAAACTTTTCATCGGTGGCGACCTCACTGGCTACGACGGTTTTACCATCCAATATAAGAACTAAACAACTTACTACAAACTAATCATGAAACATAAGATTTCACTTCCTGTCATTTGGAGGTTACGCATCATTGCGGGAATTGCGTTTTTCGTTTTTACTTGTCATGCGGTCTTTGCACAACGGCAGCAACAGCCGCTGAAACGTGGCGTTGTGGCAGTCTATCGGTCTGGTGGACGCAGTGTTACGTCTTCAGGCGGTACGGGTTATCTCATTTCCTGGCGAAAACTGGCGCAAGAGCCTGAGGGAACTACCTATAATGTGTATAGACGGTCAGCCGGCGCAACGGAGTTCACGAAGATGAACACTACACCGGTGAAGATGACTAACTATAAGCCATCGTCGCTTGTCAACAACACTGAGTATGCGGTCACGGCTGTCAGTCCCGAAGGTGTGGAAGGTCCGATGAGCTCACCTTTTTTATATAAGACGCAGGCGTGGCCCAATGTATGGCTGAATATAGACTTCGATGACAAGGTGATTCGACGCAACGATTACCGTACGAAGTTCTGTTGGCCTATGGATACCGATGGAGACGGCGAATATGACGCTGTGGTGGTCGACCGACTGTTTGCCAGTGCTGCGAATAATGATGATGCCGAAAGTCAAAGCGATAACACGGCTACGACATCCCATAAGATTCAGGCTTACCGCTTCACGGGTGAACTGCTTTGGACGGTGGACATGGGGCCGAACGTGAACATCTGTTCCGGGCAGAATGACATGGTACTGGCCTACGACATAGACTGTGACGGTTGTTGCGAGGTCATCATCCGCAGTTCTGACGGTACCCGTTTCTGGGACAAGACCGCGGGCACCTGGGGCAAATATGTGGGCGGTAGTGATACACCCGATACAGATAGCGACAACATTATAGACTACCGAATGCAGACACGTCGCAACCCACCTATGTACATCAGTGTTATCGATGGTCTTTCGGGTAAGGAAAAAACATACGCCGAAGCCAACTACGCCATGTTGACCGACGGGCGAGACAATTATGGCCGAGATAACCGTGGCAGCTATATGAATTTTGGCTATGGTGCCATGGAAGGCCATTTCGGAATAGCCTATCTTGACGGCATTCACCCCTCGCTCGTGATGGAGTGTGCCGATCGCGAGAGCGGAGGACTGCACCACATCTATGTGCTGTCCTGGGACTTTGACTGGACAGGCGGGAAGGCTGCCAACTGGCACCATAGTTACACTTGGAGTGCCAATGACAAACAGCCACTCTGTGCCGAGTTCCATCAGATACGCATACTCGACAGTGATGGTGACGGCTGCGACGAGCTGTGGACGGGCAGTTACGGCGTGAACCCCGCTCAAAACCGCTTCGTTTCCACGGGCCTTGCTCATGGCGACCGCTTCATCATCAGCGACATTGACCCAGACCGTCCCGGGCTGGAGGGCTTCTCCATCCAGCAAAGTGCCCTCTTGGGGCAGTGTCTTTTCGATGCCCGTACTGCGGAGCATGTCAAGGAGTGGTACCTTCCTTCACTCTATGACGTGGGGCGTGGCGCCTGCCTCGACATGGATGGTGCCCATAAAGGGTATGAGATTCTGAGCTATGCCGATGAATACGTTTACGACTGCAAAGGCGAGCGAACAGGCCAGACCCGGACGGGCTCGATGTATGAAGGTTGTTGGTGGGACGGTGACTTGCAACGCGAGTGGATCAACTCGCCTGGCGGTTCGGATTGGGGCACTAACATGATGGTATCGAAAGTGTTGGGTGACCGTCTGGTTGAGTTCTCGCAGGAAAGCAGCTGGGCCACTCATGGTGGTACGGGCACGCGTCCCACCTTCATGGGTGACATCATGGGTGACTGGCGTGAAGAGGTTATCTTGGCCAAACAAGATGAGAACAGCTCTACCGGGCTCGTGGGCTATACCACTGCCATGCCCACCAACTATAGCATTTATTGTCTGCAACAAGATCCGCACTATCGTGGTGACTGTACCACTCGCGGTTACTATCAGCACCCCAACACAGGCTTTTATCTGGGTGGCGATATGCCGCTGCCGCCATTGCCTCCTGTGTTTGAGGCTGACCTGCGTAATGAGATGGCCAGCGGCAAAAGCGTAATGTTTGATTTGCAGGGCGACAACAGCACCCCAGTTGATGTCAACGGTGTTGCTCCCACTATGATTTATCTGATGAATCCGTGCGGTCACGACTATGTCTTCAGTGGTAGTGGCACCATTGGTAATGGACAGCTCATCAAGTCGATGCAGGGAACGGCAACGTTCAACTGCAACCTGGGCCACACGGGGCTGAATCTTATCAGCGAGGGCACCCTCTGCGTCAACGGCAAGATTGCTGGTCCCGTGGAGTTGCGGGCACGCGGCACGTTGAGCGGCAAAGCCACACTACAGGACACCATCACCTTCGAGGGAGCACTGAACTATGAGGGCTGCCGACTCGTGCCAGGCGGTGACATTATCACAAGCAAGAGAGACATGGTAATCCCTGGCAACGTTTATTTAGAAGTGGATGCTGTCATGCCACAAGCGAATACACCCCTCAGTGGTTATCTGTTAGTAGAGGGCGACCTTACCTTCCGTGGTACCAACTGTATCATCGTAAATCTCGGTTCCAAGGAGTTTGGCGAGTACGACATAGCCCGTTGCACAGGCACGCTCACCTGCGACGTGACGAAACTGAAAACACGCGGACTGGAGGGCGTCAACTATGATCTGGAAGTGCGAGACAACAGACTTTTGCTTATCGTTCATGAGAACCGCGAGGCGATGGAGAACGTAGTCTGGACAGGAGTCTTGAGCAACGTGTGGGATTACAAAGAACGAAACTTCACTGTGGACGGTACCTCCACAACCTTTGTCAGCGGCGATGCTGTGATCTTCAATGCCAAAGCCTCGCGTACCAGTGTCAACATTCCCGAAATGGTGGTTACCAACGGTGTGTTCTTCGACAGCGGGACCTATACCCTCAGCGGTGATGGCGGCATCAGTGGCGAGGGTGGCCTGACTGTTAACAAGGATGCCAACGTAACGCTGAATATGAAATATAGTGACTATACAGGTAAGACCATCGTGAACGGCGGCACGCTCATCGTACCCAATTTCTATGATGGAGGCCAGCGCAGTGCGCTTGGTGCAGCTACGGCAGGTAAGGACAACTTACAACTGAATGGCGGTACGCTTGTGCTATCGAAGGAAAACATGGGCACCGACCGCCAGATAACGTTGACCGATACCGCTACCATCTGTATTACCCAGCAAAACAGTGCTTTCTCCTTGAAGGGAGCCATCAGCGGATCCGGTTATCTGATAAAGGATGGTGCTGGCCAATTGAATTTCACATACGGTGGTGCCAACAACTTTGCCGGGCTTATTGTGAAGAAAGGCATCGTGGCTCAGGGTGCCTGGAACGCCACTTTTGGCCGTAGTGGCTCGCCCATGCTGCTGGCTGGTGGTGAGGTGCATCAATTGGATGTGAACAGTACTTCGACCGTGCCTACGTTCAACCATGTGGTGACTGTGCAGGATGGTACCAACAACAAGATAATTGGCTCGTCGAGGGGAAAGATTAACGGCAGCGTCAAGGGTAAGGGCAATCTGACCATCTTGTCGAAGTATGTGCGCTGTGACATCGGGCTCGATTTCAAGAACTATGAGGGTGTGCTTACTGCCTCGGGCAGCCAGTGGCGCCTGATGAGTAACGTCACTGATATGTCGAAGGCCACACTGAAAGTCGATGCTGCCACCAACATTGCCCATTATGCCAGTGGTAGTGGCAACCTGCAAAGTGCCACACTAAAAATCGGTGCCATTACGGGCACTGCCGCCGATGGCGTTTTGGAAGGAAAGACCACTTACAGGATTGGCTATCTCAATACAGACATGACCTTCTTGGGACTGTTCAAGGGAACGGCTGTTACCAAGGAAGGCACTGGATGCCTCACGCTGAAGAACACGGGTAGCACTTCGCCCATCACCGTCAACGGCGGTACGCTGGAAGTAAGCAACTCTTCTGGTACATCCATTACCACGGGCCTTATCACAGTTGCCCCCAAAGGCACCATCACAGGGACGGCCACTATGCAAAACCTGACACTGAAGGGTGGCGCTACCACACTTTGCCAATTGAAAGCATCGGGCAACACATGCCTCACCGTGAAAGGAGAACTCAAGCATGATGGTGATACAATACTTATCGCAGTTCCCAGTACACGTAAGTTGCAAGTGGGCGACGAGATTAAAGTGTACAGCGTCAGTGGCAAGCACACGGGTAGTTACATTATCAAGGTCGATGATGGCGGTGTGGGCTATGTATTCGACGACACAACGTTGCTCGTAGACGGTAAACTGCGTGTTGCTGACATCACAAATGGCATGGACACCATCATCTCTCCCGAGGCATTGGTCGATATCTACACGATGAGCGGCATTCGCGTGGTATTCCAACAACCATACGCCAAGGTAAGAGAGTTGCTCACATCGGGTACTTATATTATGGTTAAAGACCATACCTCACAGAAAATCATTATCAAATAACCATTTTTTTACCAATTATGAGACAATTGTTTATCCTTTTACTGGGGTTGATAAGTTCCGTGTGGCTGAGAGCCGAAAATTATCCTTATCGCAGTGACTACCTGTGGGTGACCGTTCCCAACCATGCCGACTGGCTCTATAAGACGGGTGAAGAGGCTACGGTCGAGGTGCAGTTCTACAAGTATGGCATGCCACGTGACGGCGTGGTGGAGTATGCCATAGGCAACGACCTGTTGGAGGCCGATGTGGAGGGAACGCTCAAACTGAAAAACGGACGTGGCATCTTGAAGGTCGGTACGGCCCGTAAACCCTGTTTCCGCGACATCCGTCTGAAGATGACGCTCGATGGCACTACCTATCAACATCACGTGAAGATAGGCTTCTCCCCGGAGAAGATTGCTCCCTATACGCAGGAACCCAAGGACTTCTGGACTTTCTGGCAGGAGGGCCTGAAGGAGTCGTCAGGGTATCCGCTGAAGTTCACGAAAGCCCCTTGTCCTGAGTTCTCCAATGATAAGACCGACTGCTACCTTGTGCGTTTTGATTTGAGTCGTCAGCATCAAACGATGTATGGCCTGCTGATGATGCCGAAGAAGGTGAAGCCGGGCTCTCATCCTGTGGTGTTAACACCTCCTGGTGCCGGCGTGAAACGCATCAAAGAACCCAATTCGCGTGACTATTTCCAGGAGAATGGTGTTATCCGTCTGATCATGGAGATTCACGGTATGAACCCACTCATGCCTGAACAGTATTTCGAGGATGTGCGGTCTGCCTTCGATGGCCGTTCGAAAGGCTACCTGTACCAAGGTATTGACAGCCGTGACCATTACTATATGAAACACGTTTATCTAGGAATGATTCGTTGCATCGATTTCCTGACACAGCTGCCCGAATGGGACGGACGCAACATCATTGTTCAGGGCGGCAGTCAAGGTGGGGCATTGGCTCTTATTACCGCTGCCCTCGATCCACGGGTGACGCTCTGCGTGGCCAACCATCCCGCGCTCAGCGACATGGCAGCCGCAGTCGAGGAAGGTCGTACTCACGGCTATCCCCATTTCTCTAAAGCTGAAGGCTTCCTTACAGAACAACACCTGAAGACTCTTCCTTATTTTGACGTCTGTTGTTTTGCCCCCTATATCAAGGCAAAGACCTATATGACATGGGGCTACAACGATAACACCTGCCCGCCAACCACAAGCTTTGCTGTGTGGAATAGACTGAAATGCGAGAAGGAAAGTCTCATTACGCCCGTCAATGAGCATTGGACCAGCGATGCAACCAATCGGGAACAGTTAACATGGATATTAAGAAACATAAAATAAAAAGTAAAACTATGAAATCAAAAAAACAGATCTTGTTGGTTCTGTTGCTCATGCTCTGTACGATAGCAGGCAGTGCCAAGAAAGTACACACGTTGGGCGACTCAACGATGGCACCCTACGATGAGAATGCCACCAACACCCGTGGCTGGGGAATGTATTTTGGAAACTTCCTGACCAATGGATGGACCAGCGTGAATTATGCCAAGGGTGGCCGCGACTCTCGTGGCGGCTATCAGGAACTATGGAACAATGTTCAGGCAGGCGATTATGTGCTTATCCAGTTTGCCCACAACGATGGAAAATATAATGGAGTAGACAATCTGGAGCTACAGGCCTACTACACCGCCAAAGGCGATGCCGCGAATGCAGCTGCCGTGAAGAGTGATGGTCGAGGCACTACGCCCTCGACTACCTATAAGCAATGTCTGAAGCAGATTATCGACGCAGTGAAGGAGAAAGGTGCCACACCCGTACTCGTTTCGGCCGTTTGCCGATGCTACTTTGGCAGTGACAACAAGATTACCCGTTCTGGTCGGCATGACCTGGGTGACAAGTATGATGCCATTGTCAATGGTGAACTGAAGACGGGGCAGAAGCTTGCTGCCAGCGATCACACGATGGACTACAGCTATCAGATGCAGCAGTTGGCTACAGAACTCAATGTGTCGTTTATCGATATGACAACGGCCACAAAGGAACTCTATGAGAGTTACGGCAACTATGATAAATGCTATGCAGCCCTGTTTGACAAAGGCGGCGAGAAGGATAATACGCATTATAATTTGACAGGTGCCCTGACGGCGGCCCGTCTCTGCGCGCAGCTTATGAAGGAGAAGGGTATTCTGGCCGATGCTATTGTTATTCCTACTGAACTGTCTATCGCCCCTGCAACGGTTGACCTTGGTGAGGGCTATCTTGGAAAAACGGCTATGAAGGAACTGACACTCAGTGGACTGGGACTTGAACCGACCGCAGGCACGGTCAGCATTACAGCCTCCGAGGGTATCCTGCTCTCTACCGACAAGCAGAACTGGGACAATGTACTTACGGTGAACTATCAAAACGGTTCGCTAATCAAGACATTCTATGCACGTGTGTCACTCACTGCCGTTGGTCAGTTCAATGGCACCATCACGGCTACGCAGGGCAGTAAGAGCATCGAGGTGCCCGTCACTATTAGTGTCATAGAATTAGGCGGTGGCGCTCCCTTTACCATCGCGTGGCCTATGACCCCCAACGATGAGGCCGCAATTACGGGCGAGGTGGCTGCTGACGCTGCCAGGCTGGAGGGACTTGAGAAATACGGTAATGTGAATGGTTACGGGGCTTTGATAGCTCCCGTGGGAAAGACGGGAACCTGGCCTTCTGCCGGTATAGACGATTCGCCCAATCAATATGTTCAGTTTTCCGTGAGTGCCCCGGAAGGCAAGAAACTCGACATCAACAGTCTCACCATGAGAATCAAGGCGCAGGGCGGCGGTTCGTTGCAGTGCCATGCATATTATTCAACCGATGGCTTCGTTACGCGTAAAACCATTTTTTCTTCGTCCGTGCTCACCAATGCTTGGAACGACATTGCTTCAGAGGATGTCATCAAGGTAGAAGAGGGTGACAAGTTGCTCATTCGTGTCTATCCATGGTCGCAGAACGTGGATAACGGGCGATGGATATGTATCTCGGACGTGGCTGTGAGTGGTCAGGTGAAGGATGCCACAGGCGTGAACATCATGGGCTCTGTTTCCTATGCACTCGACAAGGGAGGTCTGAGTCAGGGCGATGATGTGGTCTTCGTCCCTGAAACCCTCAGCGCAGGTTTTGCCGGCAAGAAATGGTCGGCTGGCGAAGCATTGACTGTTGACGGCACCATACAATATGTGGGACAGAACAACGAGAAGGCCAACCAGACGAAAATATACAATGGCACGGATGGCAGTTTGAGTGCCAGCCGTGTAAATGACAATGCACTTACACTGACACTAACTCCGGAGGAGGGCTTTACTTTTGTTCCGTCGAAGGTGAGTTTCAAGGCAGCACGCTATGGCACCGATAGTGGTAACATCGGTTTGGCTGTCAGTGCAGGTTCTGATGAAGTGGTACTGGTGGATAATGCACCCGTCAACCGAGGCGGTAAGAATCTTGACTTGGCCTCGTTCAGTGAGCTGGTCGATGGCATCACTGCCACTGCCGACAAGCCGTTGGAGCTGAGCTTCTATTTCCTCAATCTGGGCAAGACGAAGTCGATGGGCATTTCTGACGTAGTCATTGAGGGGCAGCTTGTGGGCGCCTCTGTGCAGGTGACAAAATATTTGCTGACCACTCAGGTGCTGCCGTCGGCCGAGGCTGGCAGTGTCAGCCGAGACCCTGATATGGAACAGTATAAAGAGGGTACTACTGTTACCCTGAAGGCTGTCAAAAACTTTGGCTACAGGTTTAAGGAGTGGCAGGACGCAACAGGGGCAGTGGTCGGTACTGAGGCTACCACCACAGTGCTGGTGGATGCGGAAAAGACCATGAAGGCTGTGTTTGAGGCCGTTCCCGTCTATAGGGTTAAGACGAAGACCACCAATGATGCCGAGCGGCAAATGGGCAGAGTCACCCTTTCGCCCGATGACCACGAAGGGCTGTACGAGGCAGGCACCAAGATTGTTGCAACGGCCAACGAGTCGAAGATCCTGAAGTTCTTGTCATGGACTGATGCCTATGAGAATGCTAATGCCCAGAAGGAGCGCGAGCTGACCGTTAACAGCGACCTTGAACTGGTGGCCAATTATGAAGTGCAGGACTTTATCGCCGTGTTCGATGCCAGTACCAACCAAAGCTATGCCTATTCATCTACAGCTGGCTACCCCTTTGCGGCAGACGAGACCTGGGATGTCGAACGCAATGCCAAATGCAGTGTGGTTAAGGTTAGCGACGGTTCGCTGTGCTACACTAAGGATGGTGGCACGCCGGTAGTTCGCAACCGTGAAAATGTGGTCATCAGTGCTATTAACGGCCTTTATCAGAATGGATACCGCACCAGTGACATCGCCTTTCAATATCAGTTCTCTACCATGGGATTCACGGCTGCCACTTTCACGGCCGACATGTGTGCCAAGAATGCTGCGACCAAGAAGTACAAGGCTCTAATCTCTGTCAATGGTGCCGACTTTACAGAGCTAAAGCCGACATGGGAGGTGACGGCCAATATAGTCAACCCCATTGAAATGGCATTGCCCGCCAGCGCAATGGGACAGGAGAATGTTGTCATCCGTATCACGGGTGTTGGAGATGAGGTGTTCAATACGAACTACCCCTTTGACAAACAGTTTGACGGACTGGATTACTGTGACCATTCCGAGAGTGGAGTGGGGAATGTCTTTATACTGGGCGAGGCAGTTGTGGCAGACGATGACCAGGCGCCAGTCGTGATTTCCACTATCCCTGCCGATCATGCTACGGACGTCAGTGCCTCAGGTAAGATAACCATCCTCTTCGACGAGCGTATCGAGGCTGCCGAAACTACTGAGAAGGCTATGCTCTCCGCATTGGGTGGTTCTTCTGTTGAACTCCATCCCGTATGGAGCAGCCGTAGCGTCAGTTTCGACTATAGTCAGCTCGACTATGGCACACAATACTCTTTCACCCTGCCAGCCAATTATGTACAGGATCGTTCGGGTAACAGATTCAGCGAGGCAGTGCAAATCGTTTTCACCACCATGCATCGTCCCATCATTGAGAAGGGATTGTATGACTTCATCGTACCCGACGATGGCTCCATTACCGAGGCACTCGATGCTGCTAATAGCCGTGCCGACAAGAAGGTGCGCTACCGTGTGTTCATCAAGAATGGTAACTATGTCTTTGACGCCAACGGCACTACCACCGGCGGAGATGGCAAGACGTATCCCGATCCGCGTTCCTACCTCAAGGCTGCCAATACCAGTTTCATTGGTGAGAGCATGGAAGGTGTGGTGATTACCAATCAGACTCCTGCTGCCACCTGGGACAATGGCTTTGGCGCAGCCTGCCCGCTGGAGGGTATCGGCAAAGGCGATGTACTCATCATCGAGGCTTCAGCCACTAATAGTTACTTCCAGAACCTGACATTGAAATCGTCGATGGGCGATGCTCATGGTCGCGATGTTGTACTTCACGACTATGCCACTCATACCATCTTTAAGGATGCCTGTATCTGGGCTTATCAGGATACTTATGTGTCGAACAGGCAGGATGGCGCCTATTATTTCGAGGGTGGCGTCATTCGTGGACGTACAGATTTCATCTGCGGAAGTGGTGACGTGTTCTTTAATAAGGTGGATATCATCATGTGCGAGAAAGGCGGATATATCGTGGCTCCTCAGGGTAACAGTAAATATGGCTATGTGTTCAAGGATTGCACCATCAGTGGCGGTGCTGCCAATGTAGACGGAAGCTACTATTTGGGACGTGCATGGACCGCCGCCGCCGAGACCTATTTTATCAACACCACTATGAAGGTCCAGCCGACCAAAGTCGGATGGCATGACTGGAATAACGGGCCTACACGCTTTGCAGAGTTCAATTCGGTGAATGGCAGTGGTGCTGCTATTGATTTGAGCAGCCGTGCCATTAGCATCAATGGTACGCCCAACAGTCCCATACTCTCAGCCGATGAGGCGGCTGTGATTGGTGACATGGCCAATACTTTTGGTGAATGGCAGCCTACCGTGCTCACCGAACAGGCTCCTGTTCCGACGAACTTGACGCTTAATGGTACTAAGCTGACATGGGCTGACAGTAATTACACACTGCTCTGGGCTGTATGTAAAGATGGCAGTGTGGTGGCTTTCACCACAGCCCCGGCCCTCACTATAACCGAGCCTGGAACCTACACCATACGTGCAGCCAACGAGATGGGCGGCTTAGGCACATCATCGGAGAGCATCACCATCAGCAATGACGTGATTACTGGCATGTCTGGCATGTCAAACGGCAACAGGCAAAAAAGCAATATTGTTTACGACCTGCAAGGACGTCGTGTCGATTCTCTTAACAGCATGAAGAGAGGCATTTACATCATTGATGGGTCTAAGATGATAATGAAGTAGAGTAATATAAAATAAGGTGTAAAGTCATCGGGATGCCCAGCGAGCGATTCGCCAGACATCCCGATGACAATTATCAATGCTTTACATTGATATTAATCCTTTGCCTTGTTCGTGAGTCATACGTTGTAATAGTGAATAAATCACAATTAATTTTGTTGTTTGTGGTTTTTGTAGTACCTTTGCATTTCTTTTTATTACGTAATTCAAGTTTCGCAAGTTCCTAACCTGCCTGTTTTAATTGATAAATTTCAACGAAATGACTGAGTTTGTCCGATCGATTCAAGAGCGTATCGAAGATTTGTTCATCTTCGATGTTGAAGCACAGTGCAATCTCGCGGACCATCTCAAGCATTATATCCCAGATTCTCTCAGTGAGAGTAAGTTCCACGCTACTCTTGGTAGCATCCTTGAAAAGTCCACCCACGGTCTCGTAGTCAGAGAACCGTCTGGCGGTAGAGAGCAGATTGTACTGCATGGCCGTGATAGCGGTCATTGCAACCTGCGAGGAGAAGTTGCGCATCTGGTACTTTCCGAGTCCGAGATTTTGCTTACTCTCCTTGAATACCACTTCCAGGGACCAGCGCATAGAGTAAATCCTGTAGGCCTCGAAGAAGTCAATCTTGCGGTTGGTGGTGATGAGTCCGTTCCATTTTCCACGCTTGTCGCGCTTGGTGAAGAACAGACGTACGTTACGGCATGCAAAGATTACGTCGACAGTGATGTACCAGCATCCCAGACGGCGGCTGTACCTGCGTCCCTTCTTCGGATGGTCGAAAAGACTGGCGAGCTGGTTGGCTGTGTACTCCTTACCTTTATATATGTACTTCGTCTTGCCCATCTTGATCATGCCAAGATAGTGACATCCGACGTGGCGGGAAGTGATGAACTTGATGACCTCGGCGCAGGCAAACCAGCTGTCGGCAAGCACATAGTCGAAGTGAATCTTACGCTTGATGATGCGACGGATCATCTCTATCATCAGCGTTATCTTGCTCTGGTTGTACTCCTCTATGCGTTTGGCGGTATGAGAGTCCTTGTCGTGCTCCTTGGTGAAGCGTGCGTCAAGCTGCTTCTGCTTCAGGCCATGATTGCCCTTCTTTCCAGCCTCGCCGACGATGGCAAAGTCAAGAAGTATCTGGCCGACGCCATCGGTAATGCCGATGAACAGCCCCTTGAAGCCGAGAATCATCGAGTGCGTCACATGCGAGTATATCTTTCCGATAAGCTCGGTCTGGATGCCGCGTTTCGGGTAGTCAGTGTCATCGACCATCAGGCAGACCGGTTCTGTGCTGTCACTTGTCCGCTTCTCCTGGCTCTTGCTCCAAAGCTGACCGGAGACGACGGCAAGAATCTTGCGCCAGTCATAAGACTCATTGGAGATAAAACGATAGAACACGTCCTTGCGGCAGTCGAACAGGCCGCTTAGCGAGGACTTACTGTAGTTATAAGCGTTACGAATCATGAAACAGGGAAACAGCATCAGCAATCCAAGCACCTGCAGCTGCGTCAACTTGCAGTTGCACTTGCTTTCCTCACCGAAAAGTCGCTTTTCGGACAGCCGGAGGACTTTTGTCATGTCCATTATCGCATTCATTGCACTCGTGGCATCATTTTCTTTGAAAAACTTGCCGATCTCTGAAAAAATGTTTGTACCTTTGTCGCTGAGCATAGGGTTATTGTACTTTGTGATTAGCACTTCAAGGTTACAAAATTTCTGCGACATACGGAAATCCCTGTGCTCTTTTTTGCGACCTTATCTCAACTAATTTTTAACTTGCGAAACTTGAATAAGAACTACAAATAAAACGATATCAACATGAAACATCTTTTTGCCTCAGCACTACTGCTGACAAGTGCCCTCACTGTGGCGGCACAGACGGACCCCATCCGCATTGACCTCGGCCAGAAAGGGGCCGTGGTATCACCCAACCTCTATGGCATCTTCTTCGAGGAGATCAGCCACGCTGGCGACGGCGGCCTCTATGCCGAGCTGGTACAGAACCGTGGCTTTGAGGAGCACGTGCTGCCCTCGGGCATGACTTACAAGGACGGCAAGGCCTACGCCCCCGATGCCATGAACTACGAGCACCGCAACAACCGCAACTGGAACATCCCCTGGAATCTGGAGGAGAAGAAAATGACTGGCTGGCGCGTGACCGGTGAGAAAGCCACCGTCAGCGGCGAGGTCATAGAGGCTCCCGATCCGCTCCACAAGAATACGCCCCACTCCATGCAACTCACAATCAAGAAGGTGCAGAAGGGCGGCAAGGCCGTGCTCACCAACACCGGCTACTGGGGCATCGGCCTGAAGCAGGGCGAAAAGTACGACCTGCGCTTCTATGTAAAGTCGGCCAGCTACAAGGGCAGCATCACAGCCCGCCTCGTGGATGGCACGACGGGAAAATCACTCGGCACAACAGTTTTTGCTGCCCGACAGTTGAAAGACTGGACCGAGCTCACCGCCACGCTGACCGCTGACGGTACGGCAGCCAAGGGCGAGCTGGCATTAGAGTTCGACAAGCCGGGCACCGTGCTCGTCGACTACGTGTCGCTTTTCCCGCAGGCCACCTTCAAGGGACGCAAGAACGGACAGCGCGCCGACGTGGCGCATATGCTCGTCGACCTGCACCCACGGTTCATGCGCTGGCCGGGCGGCTGCATCGTCGAGGGCGCCACATACGAGAACCGCGTGAAGTGGAAGGAGACATTGGGCGACCCGATGACCCGCCGCGGCGAGTGGGACCTCTGGGGCTATCGCGCCACCTGGGGCATGGGCTACCATGAGTTCCTGCAGTTCTGCGAGGACCTCGGCATGGATGCCATGTTCGTCAACAACGCCGGCATGTCGTGCTCCGTGCGCAACGGCGACTTCGTGAGCAGCGATGCCGACATGGATGCCGTCGTCCAGGACTTCCGCGATGCCATCGACTACGCCCTGGCCGACCCAGCCCGCAACAAGTGGGCCAAGATGCGCGCCGAGGCCGGACACCCCAGACCCTTCCCGCTGAAGTATGTCGAGATAGGCAACGAGAACGTAGGGCCGGAGTACGTCACCCACTTCAACTACATCTTCAAGCGACTGAAGGCTGAGTATCCGCAGATCACGTTCATCAACACCCTCGGACATACCGACCGCCTCTTGGAGCAGATTCCCGGCCAGTACATGGTTGACCCCCACTGGTACCGCGACCCCAACTTCTTCTTTGCCAACAACCACCTGTTCGACGATGCGCCCCGTACGCACGACATCTACGTCGGTGAGTATGCCTGCAACGGCGGCGTGGGAGCCGGCAATCTGCTGGCCGCACTCAGCGAGGCCGCCTTCATCATGGGCATGGAGCGCAACAGCGACGTGGTGAAGATGTCGTCGTATGCGCCGCTCTTCGAGAACGAGAACCGCCGCGACTGGCCCTGCAACCTCATCCACATCAACAGCTCCGAGGTCTACGGCCGTGCCTCCTACTACGTGCAGCAGATGGCTGCCGAGCATCGCCCGACGTATAATGTGTTCGTCAGCGAGACAACGACCGCCGGCGAGACCGCGCCTTTCGCTGCCGGAACCGTCGGACTGGGCAGCTACGCCACGCAATGCGAGTACCGCCATGTCAAGGTGACAACAGCTGACGGCAAGACAACGACATTCAGTCCGGCGCAGTTCCAGAAGCAGCGCGGCGAGTGGACCGTCAGCGGCGATGCCCTGGCCCAGACCGGCAACGAGCAGCTCACGCTGTCGTTGCTCCCCTCGTTCAGCAGCAACGACTACACCCTGGAGCTGCAGGCCCGCAAGACGGGTGGCAGCGAGGGCTTCTTCATCTACTACGGCATGGACGAGCGCGGTCGCAACGGCTATGCGGTGAACATCGGCGGCTGGAACAACCGCACGTCGGCCATCCAGCCCATCCGCCGCGGACGTACCAGCGACGTGCTGGGCCGACAGGTGCCGCAGACCGTGGAGACCGGCAAATGGTACGACGTGAAAATCACGGTCACGCCCCAGCTCGTCACCCTCTTCATGGACGGCAAGGAGATACTCTCGGCCAAACCGGCCAGCCTGACCCGCCACTTCTTTCAGACAGGCTACGACGAGCAGACCGGCGAACTCATCATCAAGGTCGTCAACGGCACCGAGCAGACGTACCGCCGCTCGTTCACCATCGACGGTACCAGCAACGTGATGCCCACGGGCCGCATTATCACCCTCAGCGGCAATGCCCAGGACGAGAATAACTTCGAGCAGCCCACGAAGCTCGCACCGCAAACCACCATCTTCGGCAAGTTCGGCAAGCAGTTCAGCTACGAGTTCGCACCCATGTCGTTCACCATCATGCGAGTGAAGGTGGAGGGCCTGGCAGCCTCTGTTCAGCCTACCGGACAGCAGGAGCGTCGCCGTGGCTTCCAACGCGATAACTACACTACTGAGACGCCCATGGTCCACGACCCCGTGATGGCCCGTGACGGCGACACATATTACATCTATGCCACGGGTATGGGTATCCAGCAGTTGACCTCGCGCGACCGCAAGACGTGGACCGTCTCCCGCCAGCCCGTGATGACCGTCATACCGAGCTGGACCACCGACTCTGTGCCGGGTTTCGGCAACCACGTCTGGGCTCCCGACGTCATCCAGTGGCACGGACAGTGGTGGATGGCTTACAGTTGCTCGACGTTCGGCAAGAACGGCTCGGCCATCGGACTGCTCAGCAGCCGCTCGCTGCGCTCTAATATGTGGAAGGACGAGGGCTGCATCGTCACGTCGCACGAGCGGAAACGCGATGCCGACGGCAAGTGGACGGGCGACAACTGGAACGCCATCGACCCGAACTTCGTCATCGACGACCAGGACAAGCCCTGGCTCGTCTGGGGCTCGTTCTGGGACGGCATCCAGCTGGTGCGACTCGACTCTACGATGCACATCGCCAAAGGAGAGGTGCCACGCACCATCGCCCGCCGCTACGACACAAGCTTCAAGCCATCGGAACCCAACCCCACATCCAAGTATGCCGGCACAAACGCCATTGAGGCCCCGTTCATCTTCAAGCACGGCGGCTACTACTATCTCTTTGTGTCGTGGGACTACTGCTGTCGCGGTGCCAAGAGCAACTACCGTGTAGCCGTCGGACGCAGCAAGAACGTCAGCGGCCCCTACCTCGACCGCATGGGCAAGGACATGGCCAACGGCGGCGGCACCCTCTTCCTGGAGGGTGACAAGAAGCAGTGGGAGGCTGCCGGCCACTGTGCCGCCTACACCTTCGACGGCGAGGACGTCTTCGTCTGCCATGGCTATAGCGCCACCCAAAACGGAGCCGCGATGCTCATTCAGCGTCCCATCTCGTGGACGGCTGACGGGTGGCCGGAGCTGAAATAGTATAATGATCTGTAAAACAACAACACATGTATATCATGTGAAAAGGCGGTGGGCTTCGTTCAAAACCCGCCACGTTTCAGCCGAAACCCACCGCCTTTCTCGTCCGTGCAATCCGAATCATCCGCGTTCAACGATAATCATTTAGGTGTCGGTTCAAGCGAAGGTTCCTGTCTCTCTATCCAGACACCATTCTCTGACATGCTTATGAAGGTCTTTGATGGGGTGGCAAATAGTTCTACCCCACCAATGCCAGGAAGCGCTCTATGTGAAGTCACGCTGTCTGGCCAGGCTCGGACGCTACGAGGAGGCCGATGCCGTGAATGTGATGATGGGCGATGTGTTCGACATGTCTACACCCGACTGCAAAGTGCTCTACATGATTGCCATGCTCAATGAATTGCATATTGGTGATAATGGCTTGAACCTGATGCAGGAGCTAATCAAGACAAAGCCAAACTCCGATATCACCGAGGAGGAGTTTGCCCACAAACTGGCAACAGCCCGTGAGAAAGCGCCAAAGGCAGCGGAGTACTTGCTTCGACTGATAAAAGGCAAGCATTCGCAGCAGAACCGATAGATGATTAGGCATTGCGGGCCGCGAGATAAAGAGCAAGCGTAATCTGAATACTGCCTGCTCCTTCTATCATCTACATCCACTCTTTATGGCAGGCCCAAAGAGTCATAACAATAAAAAGAGCCATGCCTCCTCCAAGTTTCCATGCCATTTCCCAAATCATGTCAAT
>CACXXD010000030.1 GCA_902771445.1 uncultured Prevotellaceae bacterium | reverse complement strand
CTCAGCATGATTTGGCTTTAAACCCACTTTGATTTGGCTTTAGTAATGAATAAAAAATAACTTGGGACGTTTTATCGTCTGTTCAGACCACCCCTAACCCCTCCTGAGTCAGGAGGGGTTAGGGGTGGTCTGAACAAATGATTTCATCCCAAATGATTCCAATCGCTACAGCACGAATTCTTTTTTCATCACAAGAATATAGTTTACAAAAAAAACAAAGTAGTCAACGATTGTTTCGTGCAACATTTTTTAGATGCAACGAACGAAAAATGATAGCATATTGGAATAGAGTGCCTTATCTTTGCGTCACTTTTTTGTACTAACCAAAATTATTTATGAAACATTTCAGAAGACTCCTACTGAGCTTTTTGCTCATGTTTGCCAGTACGATAGTACTCGCGCAAACGGAGATTACTGGCACCGTGCTCGACCCCGACGGCGAGCCTATCATCGGTGCCACAGTGATGGAGAAGGGCACCTCAAACGGAACGGTGACCGACTTCGATGGCAACTTCAAGCTGAAGGTGGCGGCAGGAAAGATGCTCACCTTCTCCTACATCGGCTTTGAGAAGCAGGAACTGCCAGCCAAGGCAGGCATGAAGATCACCCTGCGCGACAATGCCAAGGAACTGGCTGAAGTTGTGGTGACGGGCTATACCACTCAGCGCAAGGCCGACCTGACCGGTGCTGTGTCGGTGGTAAGTGTGGGCGAGCTGGCCAAGCAGAACGAGAACAACCCGATGAAAGCTCTGCAAGGTCGTGTGCCTGGTGTGAACATCACCGCCAATGGTAACCTGGCAGGTTCGGCAACCATCCGCATCCGTGGCGAGGGTACGCTGAACGCAGGCCTTGATCCTCTTTATATTATCGATGGTGTACCCAGCACTGCCGGCATGCACGAGCTGAACGGCAACGACATCGAGTCGATTCAGGTGCTGAAGGATGCCGCCTCGGCTTCTATCTACGGTAGCCGCGCTGCCAACGGTGTGATTATCGTGACCACCAAGAAAGGCAAAGACGGCAAGGTGAAGGTGAACTTCGACACCAGTGTTGCCGCATCGCTCTATACCAACAAGATTGAGACGATGAATGCCGAGCAGTGGGGCCGTGCTTTCTGGCAGGCCAGCGTCAACGACGGCATGAATCCCAACAACAACGCACTGGGCTATAAGTACGACTGGAGCTACGACCAGAGCGGCACTCCCGTGCTGAACGGTCTCTCGATGGGCATGTACCTCGACGACAATGCCACGGTGCGCTCGGCTGACACCAACTGGTTCGACCAGGTAACGCGCACGGGTATCGTGCAGCAGTACAACCTGTCAGTGAGCAGTGGCTCGGAGAAAGGCAATGCCTTCTTCTCAATGGGCTACTACGACAACAAGGGTACGATCAAGGACACCTATTTCAGCCGTCTGTCGGCTCGTGCCAACAGCGACTACAAGCTGTTCGACGGCAAGGTGGTCATCGGCGAGAACTTCTCCATCAACCGCACCAAGGGTGTCGATGCCCCCGGCAACATCCTGTCGAATGCGTTGCAGTTCAACCCCAACTTCCCCATCTATGCAGAGAATGGCGAGTTTGCACAGGCCCTGGGCTCCTACTCAGAGCGCGAGAACCCGCTGAGCATCCTTTATAATAATAAGGACAACGAGTACACCCTGTGGCGCATGTTCGGCGATGCCCACATCAGCATCACCCCAATCAAGAACCTCACCCTTCGCTCGACGTTGGGCTTAGACTACTCGCAGAAGGAACAGCGTTTCTTCACCTACCCCATTGCCAACGGCAAGGTGACCCGCACCGAGACTGCCGCCGAGAGCAAGCAAGAGCACTGGATGCGCTGGATGTGGAACGCCATTGCTACCTACAACCTCGAACTGGGCCTGCACCGTGGCGACGCCATGATCGGTATGGAGGTCAACCGCGAGAACTACAAGTGGAACAGTGCCAAGCGCTATGAGCTGTCCATCCTCAACACCGACTACATGTGGCCTTCAGCCGGAACAGGCCGCCAGATTGCCCTGGGTTCAGGCAACGGCTATTCGCTCGTTTCTTTCTTCGGAAAGCTGAACTACTCTTTTGCCGACCGCTACATGGCTTCAGTGACACTGCGCCGTGACGGTTCGAGCCGCTTCGGCAAGAACAACAAGTATGGTACGTTCCCCTCTGTTTCGGCAGGATGGCGCCTCTCTCAGGAGAAGTTCATGAGCTGGTCGGAAAGCTGGCTCGACGACTTCAAGCTTCGCTACTCTTGGGGACAGACGGGTAACCAGTCGATTGACAACAATGCCCGCTACACGCTCTATCAGGCAGTGGTGTCCACAGGACTGTGGGAGAGCGGAGCCGCAGGTTCTTCCTACGACGTTGCCGGAACCAACGGCGGTTCGCTGCTCGGCAACGGCTATGTACGCTCGCAGATTGGCAACGAGGACATCAAGTGGGAGACGACCACGCAGCACAACGTAGGTTTCGACTTCACGCTTCTGCACAACAATGTCTATGGTAGTTTCGACTGGTTCCACAAGCTGACCACCGACATTCTCATTCCTATGGAAGGCATTGCCTCGATGGGCGAGGGTGCCGTGCAGTGGGTCAATGCCGGCGAGGTGAAGAACGTCGGTTGGGAGCTCTCCGTGGGCTATCGCCACAAGCTGGCCAGCGGCTTCTCCTGGGACATCAACGGCAACATCAGCCACTACAGCAACAAGATTACCAAGCTGCCTGAGACCGTCATTGCCAATGGTAAGTTCGGCGGCAACAGCAAGCTGAGCGTCATCGGCCATGCCAAGGGTTCGGTGGTAGGCTATGTAGCCGACGGACTCTTCACGAGCCAGAGCGAGATTGACAACCATGCCACACAGGAGAATGCCGGCCTGGGCCGCATCCGCTGGATGGATGTCGACGGCGACGGCAAAATCACCGAGGACGACCAGGACTGGATCTACGATCCCACACCAAAGTTCTCCTGGGGTCTGAACATCTACTTGCAGTACAAGGACTTCGACTTCACCATGTTCTGGCAGGGCCTGCAGGGCAAGGATGCCGACTACGACCAGGTGCGTCGCATGAAGACGCAGACCGACCTCTGGGCCAGCTCTCACCCCGACTGCAACGTGCCTTACCTGAACAAGGGCGTTCGCGTGCTCGACGCATGGAGCCCCGCCAATCCCGGCAGCACCATTCCTGCACTGAGCCTCTCCGACCTGAACAACGAGGGACGTGTGTCATCTTACTATGTCGAGAACGGCTCGTATGCCAAGTTGCGCACCATTCAGCTGGGCTACAACCTGCCTCAGGCTGCCATGAACAAGATCAAGCTCGACCGCATCCGCGTCTACATCTCAGCACAGAACCTGCTGACCATCAAGAGCAAGAAGTTCACTGGCGTAGATCCTGAGAACCCCGGATTCGACTATCCTATTCCTCTCAATCTGACCTTCGGCCTGAACGTTTCCTTCTAATTGAAAATTGAATATTGAAAATTGAAAATTATGACTATCAAGATAAACAAAATATTCTGCGCAGGAGTCGGTATGCTATGTGGCCTTAGCCTGTTGAGTACTTCGTGCAGCAAATTCCTCGACGAGCAGGTGCCTCAGGCCACACTGACACAAGACGAGGTGAAGGATCCTAAATACGTGGACAACGTGATTATCTCGGCATACGCCGGTCTGGTGACCATCGAGGACATGAACGCATCGTTCTCGCAGTGGAACTACGACACACGTTCCGACGATGCCTACGTGGGCGGCTCAAACTTCTCCGACGGCGAGCCTTTCCACCATCTGGAACTGGGAACGGGCATTCTGACCACCGACTGGACTTTCGGTTCTTTCTGGGGCAAGATGTATAAGTATCTGTCGCGCGTGTCGCTCTCTCTCGACATGCTGGCCGATGCCGACCAGAACAACCCGACCATTCAGCAGCGCACGGCTGAGATGAAGTTCCTGCGTGCCTACGGTCACTTCCTGCTGAAGCGCTTGTTCAAGAAGATTCCTTTCGTCAACAAGCCCAACATGACTCAGGACGACTACAACAACCTGTCTAACACTGAGTACAGCAACGACGAGGGCTGGCAGCAGATCATCAACGACCTGCAGGAAGCATACGCCGTGCTGCCCACCACGCAGGCTGAGAAGGGTCGTCCCACCAAGGCTGCTGCCGCTGCATTCCTAGCCAAGGTCTATCTCTACAAGGCTTATCGTCAGGACGATGCCAACAGCAACAGAGTGACCAGTGTCAATACCGATGACCTGCAGAAGGTGGTGGAGTACACCAATCTTTCTACTTTCACCTCGGCTGGCTACGGACTGGAAGACGACATGCACAACAACTTCCGTCCCGAAGAGGCTTATGAGAACGGCAAGGAGAGCGTATGGGCCATTCAGTACTCGCGCAACGACGGTACCGAATACGGCAACCTGAACTTCTCCAACCGTCTGATTGTTCCCTGCATTCCCAAGGTTCACGATTCGGGTGGCGACTTCTACAAGCCCTCTCACAATCTGGTGAATGCCTACTGCACCGACGGCAGCGGTCTGCCGCTCATCGACAAGACCCTGAAGGAAGACTATGAGGTTGGTTCCAGCGAGAACGTCGACCCGCGTCTGTTCATCACCGTCGGCATGCCCGGCACTCCCTACATGTTCAACACCAACTACATGATAGCCAAGACCAACACCTGGAGCCGCGCCGGACAAGGCACCTACGGATGGTTCGTCTCGCTGAAGCAGAACGTAGACCCCGCACTGGTCAACATCTATCTGTTCAACTGCGACAACCAGTGGGCATCGTCCATGAACCGCATCGTGTTCCGCTATGCCGACGTACTGCTGATGCGTGCTGAGGCACTGGCTCAGCTGGGCCAGACCACCGAAGCCATCCAGCTGGTCAACCAGGTTCGCACACGCGCCAAGGGCATGATTGCCAACAGTATCGTTTCGGGCTATCAGAACAAGTACGGCATACACTACGGTGTGGGCATGTACAACGGCTCATACAGCAAGGAAGAGGCCATGAAGATTGTCAAGATGGAACGTCGTCTCGAACTGGCTATGGAGGGTGAGCGTTTCTTCGACCTGGTGCGCTGGGGCGATGCCGCCACGGTCATCAATGCCTTCTATGCATCCGAAGGCACGACGATGAACTTCCTTTCCGGTGCCAGCTTCACTGCCGACAAGAACGAGTATGCACCCGTTCCCTATGAGCAAATCTCTGCTTCTAACGGCCACTACACGCAGAACTGCGGACAGTGGTAATGGGAGAATTGAAAATTGAATATTGAATATTGAAAAAACAAAAAAGCAATGAAAACGACGATTCATAATATAAAGAACTATTTACTCCCCTCGCCTTTCGGAGAGGGATCGGGGGTGAGGCTGCCATTTGGAGTGGTGCTGTTGCTGCTCGTTCTCTGCTGCTTCAGTTGCAGCAAAGACGACAATGTGAGCGACATGAACCTTAGCGGCGACTGTCTGGTGGAAGAGCTCGTGCTCAACGGACAGTACAAGGCTACCATCAGCACCGAGAAGCGACTGCTGAAGGTGAAAGTACCCGAAAGCTTCAACCAGAAGGGCGACATGCAGATCACGAGTCTGAAACTGTCGGCTGGTGCCACCTCCAACTACAAGGAGGGCGATCACATCAACCTGAATGCCGACCGTCCTTTGCACATCACCAATGGCGACCGCTTCTTTGACTATCAGCTGTCTGTTCGCAACGACGAGGCCATCATGACATCGTTCCTCCTCGAGGGCGTGAAGGGTGCCATCGACCAGGCCGCCAAGACCGTCAAGGTGAGCGTGACTGCCAACAGCGGCATTGACCTGGCCAACGCAACCTTCACCGTGGAGTGCAGCGAGGATGCCGTGTGCAGCCCTGCCAGCGGAACGAAGGCCAACTTCACTTCGCCTGTTGAGATCACCCTGACCGACAACACGGCTTCGAACACCTATACCGTGACGGTCGAGCTGATTGCCAAGCCCAAGGCATTGTTCCTGGGCGACAAGGCTACCATCGAGGAGCTGAACGACGAAGAGAAGGCTGCTGCCAAGTGGATGCTGGGCAACATTGCCGGTTCGGCTTACGCTTCGTGGAGCGACATTGCCAGCGGCAACATGAACACCGACGAGGTGAAGTTCATCTTCTGGCATCACCACTGTCCGTCCTACGGCAGCTACAACCAGTTCGTCGAGGCTGAGGCCAATGCCATGCTGGCCGTGGTCAAGCTGAAGGAACTCTGGGCCAACGGTGTAGGCTTCGTGCTGTCACGCTCGGCTGTCAACTACTCCATCGCACTGGGTGCTCAGCCCGAAGATGCTTATCCTAACAACGTATGGGGCGGCAACGGCGAAGGCGGCGACAAGATGGGCGACGATCCCTGGGCATTCTCCGTGTTCGACACCACGCACCCGTTGTGGCAGAACCTGAAGAAGTTCCCCGGTGCAGGCGAAGACCGCGTCTACACGCTCGACAAGGACTACACTATCTGCAACACCACGTCGCAGTTCCACTTTGACGGAGCTTATGCCGCAGGCAAGTCGGCTGTTGAAGAAAAGACAGGCGGACGCGCACTCATCGGCAACAGCAACGAGGTGGCCGGATGGGAACTCAAGGCCGCTAACGGACAGTTCGGCAAGGGTGGCATCATCTGCATTGGCTCTGGCCTGTTCGACTGGAACTCGCCTACCGACTATGTCTCCAACTATCACGACAATATGGGCACCATCATGACCAATGCCTATAACTATGTGGGAAAGGAGTAAATTAAATATTGAAAATTGAATATTGAAAATTGAAAATTATGAGTAACGATATTAAGAAAATATTCTTCGCTGGCCTCGTTTGTTGCTGTGCCACAGCAACGCTCACAGCGTGCAGCGACGACGACCCAAAGGGCGATCCCGATAAGGACTGGGCTGGCACTGCCAATAGCTTCGTACCTACCGACGAGAAGGGCTTCTCCACTTACTACTCGCCTGCCATCGGGCGCTGTGGCGACCCCATGCCCTTCTACGACCAGAAAGCAGGTGACTTCAAGGTGCTCTACCTGCAGGAGTTCGACAACAATGCCGACAAGCGCTTCCACCCCATCTGGGGCGTAGCCACGACCGACGGTGCCAACTACCGTTCGCTGGGCGAGGTGCTGCCTTTCGGCGAGACTGACTATCAGCAGGATGCAGCCCTCGGCACGGGCTGCGCCTACTACTGCGACAAGGACAACAAGTACTACATCTACTACACAGGCCACAACGGCAACTGCACCAACCGCGAGGTCGTGATGCGTGCCACGTCAGATGACTTCAAGACCTGGACCAAGGATCCCCTGTGGGAGCTCAACGGCCCGCAGTATGGCTACTCAGGCAATGACTTCCGCGATCCGCAGATCTTCGTGGCCGAAGACGGTCTCTATCGCATGCTGATTGCCACCTATCAGCCTGGCGGAAAACCCTTGTTTGCTGAGTTCAAGTCATCCGACATGCGCAACTGGGAGCATGTGGGCTCATTCAAGATGGTGTGGAACGACCGCATGTGCGAATGCCCCGACGTGTTCAAGATGGGCGACTGGTGGTATCTGGTGTTCAGCGAGGCTCCCGTCTACAGCCGTCAGGTGAAGTACGTCATGGCCAAGTCGTGGGAAGAGCTGAAGACGCGTCTCGATCCTCCCGCATGGCCCGATGGAAGCGAGGATTTTGCCAAGCTTGACAGCCGTGCCTTCTATGCAGGAAAGACCGCCTCAAACGGCACCGACCGTTACATCTGGGGATGGTGCCCCATCCGCGATAACTACAAGACCGACATCTACAAGGCCAACACGAGCGTGAGCGGCGACAAGGAGCCGGCATGGGGTGGCGCACTGGTATGCCACCGCATTGTGCAGCACTCCGACGGCAAGCTCAGTCTGGGCGAGGTGCCGGGCATCAAGGCCAAGTACAACCAGGCGCAGAGCGTCAGTGTGATGAGCAGCAGCGGATGGGCCAACGGCAAACTATCGGGCGACGATGCCTACGTGCTCTACAACCGTCTGGGCAGTCACAACCACATCTCGCTGACCGTCACCACTTCCAATAAGTGGGATAAGTTCGGCATCTCGGTGGTTCGCGGAACCGACTCCGACCGTTATTACACGATGGTGGTCAACCCTGAGAGCGAGTCCTCGCGCAAGATCAACTTCGAGGAAGAGGGCAAGGGTGGCAAAGGTTTCATCGGTGGAATCGATGGTTATTTCTTCCCGACCCCCGAAGACAACACCTACCACATCGACATCTACACCGACAATTCGGTGCTCGTCATGTACATCAACGACAACGTGTGCTACACCCAACGCATCTACGGCATTCAGAAGAACTGCTGGAGCGTCAACAACTATGGTGGCAGCATCACCGTCTCTGACGTGAAGGTGAGCCAATATTAAAATTGAAAATTGAAAATTGAGAATTGAGAATTATGATTAGATTTGCTGTTGATACTACAATCCTGAGCGTAATCCTATTTTTCAATTCTCAATTTTCAATTTACGAAGAATCTAAATTCCAATTCTAAAGTTCTAAATTAAAACATTTTTAGCGTATGAAAAAAGTATTTTTACTCGTAGCTCTTTTTGCCGCAACGGCAAGTAACGCACAGACCGTTCTGTGGGACGGCGAAGACGAGGCCATCACCTCGCGCAACGAATTTGCAGGATGGTGGGACCGCGGCAACCCCACGCTGGTAGACAACCCTGAAAAGGACGGCATCAATCCGTCGGACAAGTGTCTGAAGATGACCATGACGGGCAACGACTTCGGCCAGAAGCATCTGGCCTTGCCCTTCCGCGACTGGCGCAACGAGGAGAGCGGCAACCAGCTCAATCTGCAGGGCAACCGTCGCTTCTCGCTCATGATCAAGAAGGCTGCCAACGAAAATGTACTGGTGGAACTGTCTGACCCGACCAACGGTGCTGACAACTACTGGCAGAAGACCGCTGCCTGGTATGGATCGGAAGGCCGCTGGCAGAAGGTGGTGCTCGATTTCTCTACGAACGATGGAATGAACGATTTTCCCGGTGTTTTTGCCATCACATGCCAGACTGGCGATGTCAACGAGCCGCAGGATGTCTATGTAGACAACATCGTGGTTGAGCCTGTTCCTATGGCCAATGGCGTAGCACTGAAGGACATTGCCGACGGTTCACTGACGGGTGATGTAGTGGTGAGCGGTTCAATGATGCGCGGCGACTGCCAGAATGCCAACGGCGACTGGTTTCGCGTGGACTACGACGACTTCGCCCTGCTGGCTCAGAAGCTGTCTGCATCGGCAACCTCTGTCAATCTGTGCGGTGTCATTCTGAAGGATCCCTACGATGCATTCAGCGAAAAAGTGCCTGGCATCAAGATTTATGCCGACGAGCAGTTTGCCGACAATGTGCTGGTTGGCATCAAGTCCCTCACTGTTTCGGCCTCAGCCGGAGCCATCTACAACCTCTCGGGCCAGCGCGTGTCGAAGAGCGGCAAGGGTGTGTTCATCCAGAACGGCAAGAAGTTCATCAAATAATTGTTGGTTAGTTGTTTTTTTATTTCTTTCAAATGCGATGTGCTGCAAATGACGGCACGTCGCATTTTTTCAGCCTTTCGCTCATTTATATATAAATCAAGTTGGGTTTAAAGCCAAATCAAACTGAGATATGACTTAAATCACGTTGTGATTTGACTTGAAACTCAGCATGATTTGGCTTTAAACCCACTTTGATTTGGCTTTGATTACAAAAACGACTGTTTTTCAGCCTGTAAATTACATCGTTTTTTCACTCGCCAATTGCAAGTTTTCAATTTTTTTATCTATATTTGCAGTCGTAATAATTAATACACTATTGATACCATGCAACAAACAAAAGACTTACACCTTATTATATATATAATAGGCGCTTTGCTGCTTTCGGCATGCAACAGTGGAGACAAAGCATATCGCATCGGTGTGTCGCAGTGTGCGGCTGGACTGTGGCGCGACCAGCTGAACAACGAGATGCTGGCAGCCCAGCATCTCTATGAGCACGACGTAAAGGTGAGCATCGCGCATGCGATGGACAGCAACGAGCGACAGATTGAACAGATAGACAGTCTGGCAGCAACGGGCATCGACCTGCTGGTCGTGTCGCCCAATGAGTCGAGCGCCATCACCGAGGCCATCAATCGTGTGAGAGCCCGCGGCATTCCCGTCGTGTGCTTCGACCGTAAGGCCGACACCGAATGCACCGCCTTCGTGGGTTGCGACAATGTTGATGCCGGAGCCGCAGTCGGCAACTACGCTGTGTCACTGGCCCGTCAGGTCAGCCATCGGCCACTGGTGCTCGAGGTGACTGCCCTGATGAGCACCTCGCCGGCACAGGAGCGCCACAAAGGTTTCTCCAGAGTGCTGAATTCACACAAAGCCGACATCGACTACGTCTGCATAGAAAGCGACTACGGAGCCGATGGCACCTATCAAGCCGTGAAGAAACAGATAGAGAGCGGCAGACAGCCCGACGTGGTGTTCTGCCACATCGACGGCATGACCACAGGTGCCTGGAGAGCAGCCGACGAGGCAGGCATCAAGGACGAGATGAAGATATTGGGCTTCGACGGTCTGCTGGCCGAAGGCATTGCCTACGTTCAGAAGGGCATGCTGGCAGGCACCTACCAGTATCCCACCCACGGTGAAGCCATCGTCCGACTAGCACTGAACATTCTGACGGGCAAGCCATACGAGAAGGAAAACAAGCAGGAAGGCGTGATGGTGACGCCAGAAAACGTCGATTTAATCGCTATGAACGCTCGTGAACTGGCCAATCAGAACAAGGAGCTCATCACCATACAAGACAAGCTAGAGAACTATTTCGGACTGTACAACTCGCAGCAGAAAGTGATCATGGGCAGTCTGATTAGCATCCTTCTGCTTGTCATCGCCATTGTGCTCACGTTGCTGGCCATACGTCAGCGCCAGCGCCTGAGCCACGAGCAGGCACAGTTCTATACCAACGCCAGCCATCAGCTGAAGACACCGCTGACACTGATAGCCGGTCCCATCGGAAAACTGAGAGAACGGAGTGGTGAGCGTGGCGAATGGAAGAACGAAGACATCGAGCTGCTGGAAATCGTGGGGCGCAACGTCACCCAGCTGGAGCAGATCGTGAGCAGTGTGCTGAAGTTCAAGCAAAAGGTGGATGGCACGGGCATCGACGATGTGACGGCAGCTGCCGTGGAGCCGCAGTCGGCAAGCCCGGCGGAATCGAGTGCAGTACTACGCAAGAGCCATCTGTCGATGATGAAGCACGAAGACAGCGACGAACTGCCAGGCATTCTGATTGTCGAAGACAACAGCGACATGCGCCGCTATCTGCACGCGCTGCTGTCAGGCAGTTACTATGTGATGGAGGCGGTCGACGGCGAGAGTGGTCTGCGACTGGCTCGCGAAAACGTACCCGACCTTGTGCTGAGCGACGTAATGATGCCCGTGATGGACGGATTGCAGCTGTGTGCGCAGCTGAAGAACAACCCCGTGACGAGCCACATACCCGTGATATTGCTGACGGCCCAAAGCGAGGAGTCGCAGCAGATGGAGGCCTATGCCCACGGGGCCGATGCCTATCTGACGAAGCCGTTCAAGGCCGATGTGCTCATCAGTCGCATCGACAATCTGCTGAAGAGCCGACAACAGTTACGCACTCTCTTCACCAACGGGCAGAAGACGGAGGGTGAGGTGCAGCTGACCACACAGGACAAACTGTTCATGAACAAGCTGAAAGAAGCCATCAAGGCCAACATGAGCAATGCCGACCTGAAAATGGATGAATTGGGCGAAAAAATGGGTATCAGCCGCGTACAGCTCTATCGGAAGGTGAAGGTGCTGACAGGCCTGTCGCCCGTGGAGCTGCTCCGCCAGATGCGCTTGCAGCGCGGCCACACCCTCCTGCACAGTACCACGAAGACGGTGGCCGAGATTGCCTACGAGGTGGGCTTCAGTTCACCCAGCTATTTCTCCAGCTGCTTCAAGAAACAATTCGGCAAACTGCCGATGGAACAGAGAAGCGAGTAAATGTAAATTGAAAATTGAAGATTGAAAATTGAAGATTGGCTGCGCATCCATGCTGAAAACGGTGAGCGTGGCCAAATTTTCAATTTTCAATCTTCAATTTTATAAATAGTATCTTAAAATTGTTACTTGAAACATAATTTGCCTATCAACGAACGAATTTTGATAGCATTTTGAAGTCTGGTGCACTACTTTTGCGCCAGATTTTTTTTGTACTAACCAAAATTATTTATGAAACATTTCAAAAGACTCCTACTGAGCATGATGCTCGTGTTTGCCAGTACGATAGTACTCGCGCAGACGGAGATTACTGGCACCGTGGTCGACCCGCAGGGCGAACCCGTGATTGGTGCCACTGTGATGGAGAAGGGCACCGCGAACGGCACTGTGACCGATTTCGACGGTAACTTCAAGTTGAAGGTGACGGCTGGAAAGACCCTGACCTTCTCCTACATCGGATTCGAGAAACAAGAGTTGCCTGCAAAGGCTGGCATGAAAGTGGCGCTGCGCGACAACGCTGCTGAGCTGGCCGAAGTGGTGGTGACCGGTTATCAGGTTCAGCGTAAGGCCGACCTGACGGGTTCGGTTGCCGTGGTGCAGACCAAGGACCTGAAGACGAGCAGCGACACCGACCCGATGCGTGCACTGCAAGGCAAGGTGCCTGGCATGAGCATCACCAGCGACGGTTCGCCTGTTGGCGCCGGCGAGGTGCGCATCCGTGGTATCGGTTCGTTCAATGCATCGCAGAGCCCTCTGTTCATCATCGACGGTGTGCCTACGACCGACAACCTGAACACCCTGAACATGAACGATATCGAGTCGATGCAGGTGCTGAAGGATGCTGCCTCGGCTTCTATCTATGGTAGCCGTGCTGCCAACGGTGTGATCGTCATCACCACCCGTTCGGGTAAGAAAGGCGACAAGGTGAAGGTGGACTTCTCAGCCAACGTGACCGCTTCGTTCTACAACAAGCAGTCGATGATGAAGCTGGCCAACGCTCAGCAGTATGCCACTTCGATGGCACAGGCTGCCCTGAACGACCGTCTGGACCCTGAGGTCTATGCCAACAACTACGGCCTGACGCTCAATGCTGCCGCCGGTACTCCTATCACGGCATGGGATCCCACCACTGAGCAGTATCGCAACTACACCGTGAACGGTCTCTACGACGGTTTTCTGAACACCAAGAAGACCATGCGCTATAGCGACACCGACTGGCTGAAGGAAATCTCTCGCACTGGTTTCGCTCACAACTACGACCTCTCAGTCTCTAATGCTACCGACCGCGTGTCGACCCTCTTCTCGTTTGGCTACAAGAAGACCAACGGTATCCTGAAATATACCGACTTCGAGAACTTCTCGGCCCGTATGAACACTTCTTATAAGATTAACAAGATTGTGACCATCGGTGAGAACGTCACGCTGACCTACTCTAATCAGGCCGACTGCCAGCCGCTGGAGAACGCACTGAAGATGTCGCCTACGCTGCCCGTCTATGAAGAGGACGGCAAGACCTTCTCCGGTCCTGTAGGCGGCATGAGCGACCGTCAGAACCCGCTCCGCGAACTCTACGACAACCGCGACAACCGTCTGAAGATCTGGCGTATCTTCGGCAATGGCTTCGTGAACATCACTCCGCTGAAGGGCCTGCTGCTGCGCTCTAACTTCGGTATCGACTATACCGCCGGCTTCATTCACAGCGTGAAGTACACCTGGCACTCTGACGTGGTGAACAACGACACCCCCGAAGCTACCCTCTCGCAGGACAACAACCTGCGCTGGACGTGGACGAACACCGCTTCGTACAACTTCACACTGGGTGGCGCCCACACATTCAACATGCTGGCCGGTATGGAACTGCACCACCAGAACGTAGACAAACTGTCGAGCTTTGCACAGATGTATGCCCTGGAGAACTACAACTACATGTGGCCCAATGCCGCTACCGGCACACAGCGTGCAGGTGGTATTGCCGAGGGCTATCGCCTCGTTTCGTTCTTCGGCAAGATCGACTACAACTGGAAAGACCTGCTGCTGGCTTCGGTGACACTGCGTCACGACGGTTCGAGCCGCTTCGGTGAGAACTACCGCTACGGTACGTTCCCCGCCTTCACGCTGGGCTATCGTCTGTCACAGAATCTTGGTGTCGACTGGATTGACGACTTGAAGATTCGCGCTTCTTGGGGTCAGACCGGTAACCAGGAGATTGGTAACTATGCCCGCTACGGACTCTATGCTGCTACCTATGGTGGCGAGCGCAACGAGTCGACGGCCTACGACCTGCGCCTGATGGGTTCCGGCGTGTTCCCCTCTGGCTTCCGTGCCACACAGTCGCAGAACAACAACCTGAAGTGGGAGACCACGGAGCAGTGGAACGGCGGTCTGGACTTCACGCTGCTGCATAACTCACTCTACGGTACGATGGATGTCTATGTGAAGAAAGTGAAGGACATGCTCATCAATCCCGCCTATTTAGGTTCAATGGGTGAGGGTGGCGCTTCTTGGCTGAACGGCCCTTCGCTGCAGAACTGGGGTATGGAGTTTGCACTGGGCTATCGCCACACCACTCAGTATGGCTTCCGCTACAATGTAAACGGCAACCTGGACTTCTATCGCTCAAAGGTGACCTATCTGCCTGAGACGACGACAGGTTCGTATGTACACACCGCCACTGAGAATCTGGTGGAGTCGGGCCGTCCTTACGGTTCAATCGTAGGCTACGTGGTCGATGGTCTGTTCCAGAGCCGCGAGGAAGTGCTGGCCAGCGGTCAGGAGAATGCCCGTCTGGGTGGCCTGAAGTATGCCGACCTCGATGGAAACGGCGTTATTAACGAAAAAGACCAGACTTGGATCTTCAATCCCGTGCCTAACTTCTCATGGGGCTTGAACGTGGAGCTTGCCTATAAGAACTTCGACTTCTCAATGTTCTGGCAGGGTGTTGCCGGTCAAGATGTGTATAACGACCAGAAGTTCCAGACCGACTTCTACAGCATTACCGATGCCGGCTCGAACAAGGGTAGCCGTCTGCTGGATGCCTGGACAACAGCCAACCGTGGCTCAGAGATTCCGGCACTGGCTACCAACAACACTGGCAATGAGAACCGCACTTCAACCTATTTCGTCGAGAATGGTTCGTATGCCAAGCTGCGCCAGTTGCAGTTAGGCTACAATCTGCCTGAGTCGCTGATTAAGAAGATCCGCATGTCGAGCGCTCGAGTCTACGTGTCGGCCCACAACGTGCTGACCCTGAAGAGCAAGTCGCTCACCTGCTCGGATCCTGAGAACCCCCGTTGGCGCTATCCTAACAGCACCTCTATCTCGTTTGGCATTCAAACTTCATTCTAAATGAAGAGTGAAGAATTTGCTACCGCTCAATATAAAACAACAAAATAATAAGGAAAATAATTATGAAATACAATAAGAATATAAAGAACAGGAAAGAAGACAGACGAGTCAGAAGAACGGCATGGATGTTGCTGTGCGCAGCATTCTCCATTCTTCACTCTTCACTCTTCACTTCCTGCAACGACTTCATTGACGTTGAGCCGAAAGGCGTAATCAGTGAAGACCTGGCAATGAGCCAGCCCGACGAGATGGTGACCGCTGCATACGCCAAGCTGGGTGACGACTGGTACACCTATCCATTCAACATGTGGCCATACGGCGACGTGACCAGCGATGATGCCATGAAGGGCGGCTCGGGTACGACCGACACCAACTATCACCCCTTCGAGGTATGGTCGTCGCTGACCGCCTCAAGCCCCGACCACATGGACGAGATGTGGTATCACCTGTATTGCTCCATCAGCCGTTGCAACCGTGCACTGGTGTCGCTCGATGAGAAGGGCGAGAGTCTGCTGGGTGCCGAGAAGACCAAGATTCGTCGTGCTGAGGTGCTGTTCCTGCGCTCGCACTTCTACTTCAAGCTGGCCCAGATCTGGAATCAGGTGCCTTGGATTGACGAGGAAGTCTATCGCAACCACACTGAGGAGCAGACTCGCAATGACGCACTCTCTCACGAAGAGCTCATGCTGAAGATTATTGCCGACTTCAAGCAGGCTTACGACGTGCTGCCTGAGACACAGGAAGACGGCGGTCGTGCCAACAAGATTGCTGCCGCTGCCTATCTGGCCAAGTGCTATCTGACACTGGCATGGGGCAATGGATATGAGTCGGGTACGGGTGTCAGCCACATCAACAAGGAGTACATGAACCAGGTGCTCGCCTATACAAAGGTGGTTGAGGCGTCGCCTAAATATGACTATCTGGAGGACTTCGGTGATGTGTTCCTGCCTGAGTACAAGAACTCAAAGGAGAGCATCTTCGCCGTGCAGCACTCCGACTATAAGGACGACAACACTCGCTTTGGCCGTGCCAACTGGAGCAACATGCTGAACGGCTGCTGGTTGGTCTGGTCGTGCGGATGGGACTTCCACAAGCCCACTCAGAACCTGGTCAATGCCTTCAAGACCAAGAACGGTCTGCCCATGTTTGACGATTTCAACAACGAGATTGCCTACCCCGTCAACGGTGTGCCTAACGCTCAGAAGTGGGATCCACGTTTGTTCCACACGGTGGGCATCCCCTCATTCCCCTACAAGTATGAGTTGCTGACCAAAGTCATTGACAACGTTGAGCAGAAGCTGCCTATGACCACTTCCAACTCACGCACTCCTGGAACCTACGGCTTCTACACCTCACTCAAGGAAGTGCCACAGCGTTCAAAGGGTGAGACCTACGACAACCCCTGGCAGGCATTTGCCATGAACGACTATGTGCTTCGCTATTCAGACGTGATGCTGATGCGTGCCGAGGCAATGGTTGAGACTGGCGACCTGGAAGGTGCACGCAGCATCATCAATGCCATCCGTCAGCGTGCCATGAACTCAGTGAGCAAGCACATCAGCTATGCTGCCGACCAGTGCGAAATCAAGCTCTATGCCACTGCCTTCCCCGACAAGGAGTATGCCCGCAAGTGCGTGCAGTGGGAGCGCCGCCTGGAGATGGCTATGGAGGGCGGCCGTTTCTTCGACCTTCGTCGCTGGGGTATTGCCTCTGAGACTCTGAACAAGTTCTTCGAGAGCGAGCAGAACGACGTGTTTGTCGGACAAGACGACAAAGGCAAGAAGGTGGAGCAGAAGTACGGCCAGTACTACAGAGACGCACACTTCACGGCTGAGAAGAACGAGTACTTCCCCATTCCTTACATCCAGCTGTTCTACGTACCCGGACTGTACACTCAGAACAAGGGATATTGAAGATTGAGTATTGAAGATTGAATATTGAATATTAAAATTGTTTATAGTTATGATTACCAAAATATCGAGAAATCTACTGATAGGTCTATCATTCGCCATTTCTCCTCTGACACTGAGCGTAGGGCTCACTTCCTGTCAGAACAAGGACATTGTGCGCGAAGCAATGGTGCTCAGTGCTCCTAATGTAGACCAGATTACGGGACAGTTGCAGGGCGATGACTACATCCTGACATGGCCTGCACAGGCCAATGGACAGAAGATGGTGGTGAGCATCTACAGCAAAGGAACGCTCTCTGCCAGCCAGACGGTCGAAGGAAACAGCTACACTCAGCGCGACGTTCCCACCAATGTCCCCTTCGAGTATGTGTTCAAACTGACCGATGGAACCAATATTTCCGCAGGTGTGGTGAAGACCTACACACGTGAGGGTGCCACCAGCATTGCCAGCATCAAGATGAGCCAGGTGGAGAAAGAAGGTGGCTACGACGCACTCGTGGAGTGGCCCAAGGCCGCCGATGCCGACCAGATTACCTTCAAGGCTACCAATGGGCAGCAGAACATCTCTGAAACGCTGCCCGGCTCACAGACAAGCTATCTCATCAAGGATGTGCACACTGGCGACACATGGGAAGTGAGCCTCGTTGCCAACAACAGCAAAGGAACGGCACTCGCCACACGTTCATCGCTGCGCATCGGTAAGACCGCCATTGGCTTCCTCAGCATCTATGACACACCTGAGGCCTTGGTTGCCGATGGTGACGACGACGAAGCTTCGGCCTGGCTCTGGCTGCATGAGCAGTATCCCACGGCTCAGTTTGTTCCATTCTCAACCATCACATCCGAAGACGTGCTCGAGCCTTACCGCGTACTCTTCTGGTTGCGCGACCTTGAGGGTGTGACCGAGGACGACGTCTGGACTATGCCTGAGGTTGTTGAGAATGCCACGCCAGCCGTCAAGGCTTGGTACAAGGCAGGCGGCAGCCTGTTGCTCTGGAGCCACGCTACTGTCTATGCCGGCTATCTGGGCCGCATCAGCCTCGAAGAAATGCGCGGAAACGACCATGTATTCGGCTTCGGACCTGGTAATAACAACAATGACATCTGGAAGATGGCTGTGCAGCTGAATCCTGGCAGCAGGTTCTCAAAAGACCACTCTTCTCATCCCATCTATGACGGACTCGAGGTTGAAAGCACCGACCGCACCAAGCTCATTGCCTTCAAAGGTCCCGGTTGGACAGAAGACCACAACTGTCTCTACTTCAATCTTCCTTCACTCTGGACGGGCTTAGGCAATCAGGAAGAGGGATGCTACACCCAGCTCACGATGGAGTTCGGCATCTATCCGCTCGGAACATGGGACAGCCAGATTGACTGGGTCAGCCAGATGAACGTCTGGGAGGCTCAGCAGGGCAACACCGAATTCCAGGGTACACTGCTTTGCATTGGCAACGGCGGCTGCGAGTTCTCTATGAAGAACCCCGACGGAACCCCGGACAAGAGCGCACACCCGAAGAACAACCTCTATCAGGACAACGTGCTCAAACTGGCTAAGAACAGTCTGGAATACCTGAAAACACGATAGTTAGTTGTTAGTAGTTGTTTATGGCAGAGGGCATGTCTTCGGAAGGCATGCCCTCTTTTCAAAGATATTGAAAATTGAATATTGAAAACTGAAAGTTTACTCATCTAAGACTAAACAGAAATGAAAAGACTTGTTATTCCAATGATGATGGCACTGGGCATCGCTGCCTGTGGCAACGACGACCCAAAGCAGGACTATAACCCGCTGATTGACGGACAGAAGAACGAACAGAACACTGAACAGCAGCAGCCCACACCTGTGGTCAAGGGCAACTACGACGAGCTGTATCGTCCGCAGATTCACTACACACCGGCCCGCAACTGGGTCAACGACCCCAACGGCATGGTCTTTGTCAATGGCACCTACCATCTCTTCTATCAGTACAACCCGCAGGGCAACGGCTGGGGCAACATGTCGTGGGGACATGCCACCAGCACCGACCTCATGCACTGGCAGGAGCAGAGCGTGGCGCTCACTCGCGATGAATTGGGCGATATTTTCAGTGGATCGGCTGTCATCGACACCGACAACACTGCCGGCTTTGGTGCCGGAGCTATGGTGGCCATCTATACCTCGGCTACCAACATCCAGCAGCAGTCCATTGCCTATAGCACCGATGGCGGCAAGAACTTTACGCGCTTTTCCGGCAACCCTGTCATCAAGAACAACGACGACAACCTGCGCGACCCCAAGGTGTTCTGGCATGCTCCTTCCAAGCAGTGGGTCATGACACTGGCAAAGGGATGGAAAAGAGGTGTCGAGATCTACGCTTCAAAAGACTTGAAGACCTGGTCACACCTGAGCACCTTTGTAGTCGACCTTGCCGGACGGCCTAATCTACAGTGGGAGTGTCCCGACCTCTTCGAGATGCCGGTTGGCTCTACAAACGAGAAGAAGTGGGTCATGCTCGTCAGTGTCAATCCCGGTGGGCCGCTCCTTGGCTCTGGCACAATGTACTTTGTAGGTGACTTCGACGGCACAACGTTTACTCCAGAGCCGATGGACTATCCCGTATGGATGGACTATGGTCCCGACAACTATGCCGGAGTCACTTGGAACAATACGGGCGACCGACGCATCCTCATCGGCTGGATGAACAACTGGTCCTATAGTGGCGACGTGCCTTGTTCGCCTTGGCGTTCGGCCTTCACCTTGCCACGCGAGCTGAAGCTTGTCAAGCTAAACGGTTCTTATCTGCTGACCACCGCTGTGGTCGATGAAATCAAGAATTTGGCTGGCGAATGGAAGGACGTGTCAAGCAATCAGTCGTTCGACGAGGGCGACTCCTATCAGCTGCAACTGAAGGTCAGTCTCGACAAGAACACAACCGTGACCCTGAGCAATGAGCAGGGCGAGCAGTTCAGCTTCGACATCAATGCAGCCGACCGCACGTTGAACGCGCATCGTACTACAAAGTCGGGCAAGACCAGTTTCAACGGAATTTTCTCCATTCCATCCATGCGTGCTCCACTAAATGTCGAGGGCAACGAGGTGACCATTGACCTCTTCATCGATCAGTCGTCGATAGAATTGCTCTCCAATGGTGGTGCCATGTCGCAGACCACGCTTGTATTCCCCAGCAGCATCTACCGCAAAGCAGAAGTCACTGGTGCCGATGCCACCATCCGTGTCCGCACATTGAAGAGCATCTGGAAGTAATTTTCCCTCATTCAATCGCTTTCGATTGCCCATCACTCGAAAATTTTCGATTGTCCATCACACAAAAAGTTTCAATTTTCCATCACTCAGAAAAGGTTAGCCATCCCCCGATGTCTAACCTTTTCTGTTTGCGCCTCGTGTCCCCGTCAGCAGCGTCCCCGTGGGCCGCCATTCATGGCGGCTTCCCCTAAAACCTCCATCTCATCTGCAGGCTCAGGTCGCTCATCGTTTTTGAGTTGATCTGTTGCAAGCCGCTGCCGATGGCCAATCGGTCGAAATACCTCGTGACCCCAGCCTTTGCAACCACCTGTAGCCCCGAGGCAATACTCACCCGCCCCACCACTGACAAACGAATGCCGTTTCCATAGAGCATGGGAAAGGCAAACTCCCGGGGCAACTGACGTTCGTACACATAAAGCCGACAGTCGTATGAATCGGTATCGAAATAAGCCCCCATCAGGTTCAGCTGCCACTTGCTGCGCTGCCAGCCCACGTTCTCGCTCACCATCCATCCGTATTCCGTCTTGTCCGTGCTTGCCTGTGTCCAGTCGGCCTGTGTCAACGATGTCCACTCGCCCCGACGATAAACGGCTGTCAGTCTGGCTCGCTGCGTATTGAATCTTTGCAACATCTTCGACTGTTCCGAATCCCTCTGCTTCAGGTGCAGACGGTATCTTCCTTTCAGCGTCCACTGTCTACTCATTTTCCATATCGCCTCGCCTTGAAAGTCCCTTGCCGACGAGGGCTGCGACACCCTGTAGCGGGGCCAGGCAAACGAGGCGAAGTCGGCATACGCTTTCAGTTGTAGTCGCTTGAACACCTGCCAAGTGCCGCCCACGTAGATGCCGCTCTCGTTCTGCACATGTCCTCCTTCGCTAAAGGCATGTCCGCTCAGTGTGGTGTAGCGGTAACTGTAGAACCGTTGCAGCGCCACAAGACTCCATGCAGCCGACGGCTGAAAGCTCAGCGCGTTGATGGTAGCCACGGCTCCGTCGCGATTGATGGCCGTCTCGCCGTTGAACGCAAAACGATAGTGCATGTATCGGTAGTTCACGCTGCCGTTCACAAAGTGATTGCCCCGTGCCTGGTATCGCCGGTAGAGTGTCTTCGTGTCGGGTTCAATTGAGCGGTCTGAGTGGGTGTCAACGATGCTGGCTCCCAGGTGCAGTCCCTTGTTCTCATATTCTATATGTGCGCCCAGGGTGCTCAGATGGGTGTTGTGCTTCTTCTCCATCTCCGTCGGTGTGCGGTGGTAGCCCGTATAGACCAGCGTACTCACCGTGCCGTCCGCATTCAGCGTGGCATCGAGGGGGCGATACGAGGCAAAGACGGTCACGCTTAGCGGACGGGCCAGTCGCACCGTGGCCGCAGCCCCCTGCAGATAGTCGGCCACGGAGCGCGAGGCATGCGGACGAACAGTGCTGACCGTGCGCCCCAGACTTTGCAGTGTGGTCATCTTGCCGAGCATGAAACTGTTGTTCATCACCAGTCCCATGCCCATCGACAGCTTATACTTGCCCACCACCAGGTTCTCTATCCGTCCCAGTTTGCCGATCTGCAGATAGTAGGAATAGTAGTCGTAGCCCCTCCAACTGTTGCGATTGGCAAAGAAAGGCTCACCTGCATCCTGAGCCCCCACCAGCCCGATTCGCACGTACTTGCCGTAGCTGAACTCATAGCGCAGCCAGTGGCGCAGCTTGTAGCCCAAATAGCCGTTGCGATCGCCTTTGCGCTCGTAAAGAGGGTAGTGCAGCGAGGCCGTCAGCTCGTGTCGCCCGTGCTTGAGGATGCTCTTCAGTTTCGGGAAACGTTGCGTTTCGTCCGGCTTGCCCAGATATGTGAAGTAAGGCAGCAGTGCCAGTTGCTGATAGTCCATCGATTGCACCATGCGCACCTCGCCCATCGAGAGCAGTGCTCCGTAGCGATCACGATATTCTATGAGGTCCATGACCTGCTGACTGGAGAGAAACGGCAACTGTTCCAGTTCCTCGCGTGTGGCCTGATTCAGGTTGATGGGGTGTTCGGCCAGCTCTTGCAGCAGGTCATAGAGGTCAACAGTCTGTCCGTCGTCCGTCTCGTCGTTCTCCATCATCTCCTGCCACACCTGTTGCCATGCAGGCATCATTTCCCGTTGTGTTGTTGTCCGCATGAGCGAGTCCGTCGTTTCCTGCTGTGCTGTCGCATGCAGGCAAAAGGCTGTCGCAAAGATGGCTAATAGTGTATAATTCATAGTGGTTTTCGTCGTTACAGAAAATATGCTGCAAAGTTAATATTTTTCATACATTTTTCATACTATTTTTCCATGTTTTATTCGCCTTTCTGAGATATGACTTAAATCAAACTGGGTTTAAAGCCAAATCAAACTGAGATATGACTTGAATCACGTCGTGATTTGACTTAAAACTCAGCATGATTTGGCTTTAAACCCAACATGATTTGGCTTTGATTGCAGAAGAGCGGTTTTTTCTACCTATAATCAGATAAAATTTTGTTCTGTTTTTTTGCCATTTCATCTTTTCTTTTTATTTTTTCACCGACCAAACCAGTCCATCGTGACAGGGTGGGGTCAGACATCGATGGAATCCGAAAGCCGACGATGCCGTTTGTAGGGCAGGCCAACGGGAAAAGGACGTTTTCTGAACGTTACTATTCCACAGGAAATCAAGGATGTTTGGAATGTGGAAGTTATTACATTGATTTCCGTGTAAGTTGTTATAAATTAGCCCATTTGCGTTAATTTTCGTTTTTCTTTTACTTACGAACTCGGACATCCAATCATTTGGCTATTGAGACACCAATGTGTTGATTCAATAAACCATCAGTGTATTGAAATACCTAATCATCAATGTATTAAAGTGTCAAGGTGCTGATTCGATGAGCCGTCAATACATTCATGAACTCATGCATTCACTAAAACAAGGCTTCTGACGGCATATGGCTGTAAAGTGGCTGCAAGTGGCGGTTGATGGCTATTGCCCAATCGGATTAGTCGCAGTATCTTTGCACCCACAAAAGGCACTAAAGCCAATGGCATGAACAAAAGGAAGACTCCAGTAAACAACATCCGCTTTAAGAGCGGATTATTATGTTCGCCAGAACATAGCAAGGTATGTTTTCAGCCGCTCTAAACTATGTTAGCCGCTGAAAACTCCTTGCTATGCCGAGGTGTCGGCTGACCTCCATAGTCGGTCTACAATTTCGCTTTAGCGATACGGAAATATAACCCATGCGGCGGTAAAATGATGTTTTCCTGAAAATATCATAAAATGTTATAGTTGCTAGCTCAAACTTATTGCTATTTAAAAATATTCTGTTATTTTTGTGGTCAGAATTTGGCAAATCAAACAAAAGGTATGTCTCAAGAAAAAAAGCGAAATGATAAAGTTGTTATTACGACCTCTGATGGGAAAGCAGTAGAGGTTTTTGCACCAATAATTGTATCTGCGAGCAGGGCCACAGATATTCCTGCGTTTTATGCCGACTGGTTCTTCAAACGGTTGGAGGAAGGCTATTCGGTCTGGAAGAATCCTTTCAATGGCGTTCCGTCATACGTATCCTACCAAAATACTCGCTTCATTGTCTTTTGGTCGAAAAATCCTTTCCCGTTACTCAAACATTTAGATGAACTGGAAAGACGAAATATCGGCAGCTATATCCAGTACACCCTGAATGACTACGAGGCCGAAGGACTGGAAAAAGGTGTGCCGCCACTTCCTTTCCGAATTGACACATTCAAGAAACTGGTAGATCGGTTGGGCAAAGGTCGCGTCATCTGGCGTTTTGACCCTATGCTGCTCACTGACAACATTACAATTGAAAGCCTATTAGAGAAAGTAGAACGCATAGGCGACCAGTTGGTTGGCTATACGGAAAAACTTGTCTTTAGCTTCGCCGACATACTGAGCTACCGAAAGGTGAAGGCCAATCTCAACAAAAGCCATATCTCTTATCAAGATTGGACGGAGCCTCAAATGCTGGAGTTTGCTGAACGCCTTGCTGCTCTTAACGAGAAATGGGGCTACACTTTGGTTAAAACAGCTTGGCATTGTGAAGAATCGTTGCGTAGACGACGAGCTTATCATCCGTCTTTCCTTCGAAGACAAAGCTCTCATGGACTTCCTGAAAGTCGCCATCCATCCCATGCCCGCTGCCGACCTTTTTGGCAATGCCGACCCACTTCCCCCCGATGCCATTATCCTCCCCAACGGCACCTACGCCACTCACGGGGACAACCGAGACAAAGGCCAACGCCAGTTCTGCGGATGCATCAAGAGCAAGGATATTGGAGAATATAACACTTGCCCGCATCTTTGCGAGTATTGCTATGCGAATGCAAGCAAGGAAGCAGCGGCAGAGAACTACAATAGACATCTTTTAAATCCCATTTTTGAAACAATAACTGGAGTATGAAAGAGACCAGGACAACATATTCTTATTTGATTGAGCACATGAAGGATCCGTCGTTTAGAAAGATTCGGGAACTTGCATGTGATTTTGTGCGAAAATTACCTTCTGAGTTATGTGATGAATTGCATAATTCTTTGAATCGCGGAATAGACGTTTTGGACTCAGAACCTTTGCTGCAAATGTATTTCTATTCATTTGGAGATATGCATAAGGCCAAATTAGATTATGCTTTTGATAATCTTCATGGTTATATCAAAGAGGCAAATAGGGTCGAACTTATTGATTACGGATGTGGCCAGGGATTGGCCACAATGTGCTATCATGACTATATTAGCAATGTTAATCCATCCCAAATAGTCACAAAAATCATCCTGATAGAACCTTCCGAAATGGCTATGTCGAGAGCAGAGCTGTTATGCTCTGCATTTTACCCCAATGCCAAAATAATTCCCATAAACCGAGGATTTGATAAATTGTCTTCAACTGATATTGAATTATCAAATGACATTCCGACAATCCATCTTTTCTCAAACATTTTAGATGTAGAATCCTTTGATATCGAGCAGCTTGCCCATATAATTAAAGATAGTTCAAAAGGACACAATGAATATGTTATAGTTTCTCCTATTCAAAACAACAGACGTATACAAAGACTGAAAACTTTCTCAAACATATTGGACAACAGACCATACTTTGAAAAATATCTAGACAAACGCGAGTTTAGAAAGGATAAAGAGTGGACATGTGCAGTATTATTATGTTCAACTTCTAATGAGTATCCTAATGAGAATTATGAAAAACTATATGGAGAAGCAATATGCATTATAAAGAACAAAATACGAGACGAAAAAAGCCAATTAATGTTCCACAAGCTATATGTTGCAGCGCTATCTGGTAATGTAAAATGTCAGAATGCTTTGGGGTTATTCTACAAATCTGGTATTGGAACTCACAAAGATGAAGCTAAGGCTTTTGAATGGTTTTCCAAATCCTCTGAAGACAATTTTCCACCTGCTATATCCAATTTAGCTAATTGTTATTACAAAGGGATAGGTACAGATATCGATTACAATAAAGCTTATGAGTTGTTTATGAGTGCAAAGGCGTTAGATTATCTTCCGAGTTATAACAAATTAGCTAATTGCTTCATGAATGGCAAAGGGGTAGTAAAAGACATTGATAAGGCTGTGAAACTATTGAAGTACGCAGCCGACAAAAATGACGCAAGAGCGCAAGTGTCTCTTGGAGCTTGCTATTTAGATGGTTTGGGAGTAGAGAAAGATTATTCTAAAGCGATATATTTAATCAAGGCATCATCAGAAAAAGGTTTTGTTGGTGCGTATTGGCTGCTTGGTAAGTGCTATCGAGAGGGATTGGGAGTAAATGTCAACATTCCTGAAGCCATCAAATGCTATACCAAAGCTGGACTACTGGAACATAAACGTTCAATAATTGCTCTCATTGAAATATTTGAAAAAAAAGATTATAAAAACCTGTTTGGAGACGAACAGTTTGATGCCCTTGTGAAAGGTGTTCATTTGGGTATACCAGAAATATCAAGAGTTACAGTCACATGGCTAGATAGAGAACCAGAAGAAATAAAAGATGGTGATGTTATATATGGTTCTAATAGTAAACGGGTTTTATGGACTATAGGTCGTGACTTAATGTTATAATTTTATATAAAGCTATATGAGCGATACAACAGAAATGGTAGTAGAAAAAACGATTGAGCATTATCAGGTAAAAGATGGTACGCGTTTAATTTGTGATGAAGCTTTCACGGATTGCTCATTGTTAAACAAAATAAGATTGCCTTATTCTCTGAGTTTTATTGGAGATAGAGCATTTGCTGGATGTGTTAAATTGGATGAAATCAACTTACCAGATTCGTTAGTATATATTGGAGACGGTGCTTTTGATTGTGATAGTTATGGAGTAGCATCTTTTTGGAAAAGAGAACATTTATTAGATATTACAATTCCTCCTTCAATAGAGATAATTAATGGGAATCCTTTTTGCTTTAAAACTATTATACATTGCAACAATGAGAGATTTAAAGTGATTGATAATTCTTTATATAGTGTTGATGGAAAAGTCCTTATATCCTGTTGCACCCCCCAAGAGGTTTTTACTGTTCCCTTTGGCGTTGAAAGAATTGGTATAGGTGCTTTTCGCAATTGTCCAATAAAAAAAGTCAACCTTCCATCGACACTAAAGGTTATTGATAAATATGCTTTTTGGAGAGCGAGTTGTCAAAAAGAAACCATCGTGTTTCCTGAATCTCTAGATGAAATACGGGATAAAGCATTTGGAGGTCTTTTCAATAGCAATAATGGATATGTAACTTTCCCCTCTAATATTACACGAATTGCAGAAGATGCATTTGACTTTGAAGATGATATACAGCTAATAAAAGTACCAAAAGGGCGAATAGACCATTACAAGTCTATTCTCCCAGAATGGGCTATTCATAAATTATGTGACGAAGATGTTATATTTGAAAATGGATTATACTTAAGCCCAGACAAAACAGAATTGATAAAGGTCAATTGTGATGAAGAAGATTTAATTATACCAGAAGGCGTAACGAAAATAAGAGACCGCGCCTTTGGATTATGTTTTGACTCTATAACATTCCCTTCTTCTTTGAAGGAATTTACATCTGCGATATTTGATTCTGAACCTGAGATTTATGGAGAAGATTTTCTTATGGCAGAACAAATATATGTGCCATCTGGGAGAAAAAGAATCTTTATGGAAAGATTGCCAAAATACCAAAATGTAATAGAAGAAATATGAAAACATCCACAACGCAAGAACAGCATTGCAGGATGCAAGCTGCAAAGCTACTAAAGAAATTGTCAATTGGGAGAAAGTGGCTGAGCTTACACAAAGCATCTTTAGGGGCATATGGTGAGCATTTACTAATTCAGATTATAAAGGATTTAATTCCTGATGAGTACGATTTATGTCAGGGATTTGTTACAGATGGAAATAAAACTTCTAAGCAATGTGATATTATTATATATCGCAAAGATAAAGCTGTCGTTCGTTCATTTGGAAGCATCAAGTTTGTTAAGCCAGAGTCGGTTATAGCAGTTGTTGAAATTAAGTCATCTATGCAAGAAAAGACATTCCATAAATCTCTAGAAGCGTTTGAAAACTTGCAAGCTATAGGAGTGGTTAATACATTTCTTTTCGTGTATAGCCGTTTATCTAAGAATTCCATTTCCAGATGGTTGTTTTCGTATAAACTAAAAGATGTTCATGCAGACGTTATCGTTTCAGACACATATTTATATGATTGGCCTGATAAAGATTGGCTCCCCAATGCGATATTATCCCTTGATAGTGAATCACTGTACTCACAGGAATATGCGCCTTTTGATAATGGTGATTGGCTTGGGTATATTACATATTCTTTTGTCGATAAAGAAGATTTGGCCGTTAGCTGCCTACAAGAATTTCTCAAGTGTATTTTGCGATTAGTCAATGCAAATACACCTGATATTGGCTTTAAGCATCTAACTTTTGATAAAGCAATACCGCTATTCCGCTGAATCGTTAGGTATAATTCAATAAAATATAAGAGTGTTTTCAAAATATGCAAAATACATGGAACACTTTAATACACTTATAACGGTACTCTGCAAACTCCCTGACGAAACGGGATGGTTGGAGTTTATGCATAATAATGATGAACCGCACATGATTGTTGAGGACATCAGTGCGCTGGATAATAACAGATAGGAACAACACGTTATAGAGATATGAACCAGAACGACGTAAAGAAACTATTACAGAAGGGTGAGCGGTTGACATTAGAGGCAAAACTGGCTAAAACAGATGTGCCTAAGTCGGTATGGGAGAGCTATTCGGCTTTTGCAAACACGATGGGTGGAACCATTCTGTTGGGTGTCTTTGAAAACATGAAAGAGAATGACCCGGCTAAGAGGTTTCGGATAGAAGGTGTTGATGACGCTGAAAAG
>CACXXD010000029.1 GCA_902771445.1 uncultured Prevotellaceae bacterium | reverse complement strand
ACAGGGCATTGAGCAAACTGATGACAAGATGCTTATGCTCGCCAAATATCTTCTTGAAAGTCAGGTCGGCTCTCGGGTCTAAATACTTTCCCATAATCGTGGTACAATTAAAATGATGCCACAAAGTTAATGATTATTTTGCAGTTAAACGAATCTTTGGCGATTTTTTGCGTGTAACCTTAGTTGAAACAGTGTTTTTAAAGGAACCACAAATCATTTTCTTGACAACAATCCCTCTGAGAATCGCATGGAAATCACCAAACTGAAAGTCGCTTGCAAATATGCGAGTATTGGGAGGGGTTGTGCATGTCACTGATTTACAATGCGTTGCAAAATTCAGCTTCGCAACAAGAACAGTTTACACCCCTTAAAGATTCTTCTTTCGAACAACTTTGAGCGGCAGTCAACGGCATTCGCGCTGGGATTTGTATTGAATCATGGTGGGTTGGCAGTCATATCAAACTGAGATATGAATTAGATCAGAACGTAACGGATGATGAAACTCAGTTTGATATGGCTGTAACCCCACTTTGATTCAATATCAATCACAAAACGATGGCTCTGGCATGTCGTAATGGCTGGTGTGTCCTCATTCTAGAATGCCACTTTCTGAAGGGGCTTTTTTTTATGAATTATTTTTACAAAACATGCAGTCTCTGAATTCTAACAAATGCTGAGCCAGAAAAGAAATTAGAAGAAATTTTCGGACAACAGCACAGAACAAAAAAATCCGCGAAACATGAAAGGTGTTTCGCGGATGAACTGTTTTTTATGGGGAACCGTCAGATGATGGGTTCAAGCTCTGCAATGTTCTTGCCAATCTCTTCGTCACTGAGTTTGTAGTTCTGCAGATCACCGTTTACGAAGAGATCGTAACTGGGCATGTCGATCAGTCCGTGGCCGGAAAGATTGAAGAGGATGACCTTCTCTTCGCCCGTCTCTTTGCACTTCGTGGCCTCACGGATGGTGGCTGCAATGGCATGGCAGCTCTCGGGAGCAGGGATGATGCCCTCAGTGCGAGCAAAGAGCATGCCGGCCTCGAATGTCTCAATCTGCGGAATGTCGACACCGCGCATCAGTCCGTCTTTGAGAAGCTGAGACACGATCATTCCGGCTCCGTGGTAACGCAGACCGCCGGCATGGATGTTGGCAGGCTTGAACTGGTGGCCCAGCGTGAACATGGGGAGCAGAGGCGTGTAGCCAGCCTCATCGCCAAAGTCGTACTGGAACTTGCCGCGTGTCAGCTTAGGACAGCTCTCTGGCTCGGCAGCAATGAACTCGGTGGTCTTGCCGTCCTTGATGTTGTGACGCATAAAGGGGAAGGCGATGCCGCCGAAGTTGCTACCGCCGCCAAAGCAGGCAATCACCATGTCGGGATATTCGCCAGCCATAGCCATCTGCTTCTCGGCCTCCAGTCCGATGATGGACTGATGGAGCGCCACATGGTTGAGCACCGAACCCAGCGTGTATTTGCAGTCGGGCGTGGTGGTGGCCAGTTCCACGGCCTCGCTGATGGCTGTGCCGAGCGAGCCGGGGTGGTTGGGATTGACGGTGATGATGTCCTTGCCCGCTCGGGTTGACATGGAGGGCGATCCGGTGACGGTGGCTCCGAACGTGCGCATGATGCTGGAGCGGTAGGGCTTCTGCTGCATGGTGATCTTCACCTGATAGACGGCGCACTCCAGTCCGTAAATCTTGGCGGCATAGCTGAGGGCAGCACCCCACTGGCCTGCACCGGTCTCGGTGGTCACGTTCTTGGTGCCTTCCAGCTTGGCATAGTAGCACTGGGGCAGGGCTGAGTTGATTTTATGGGAGCCTAAGGGGTTGGTTGACTCGTTCTTGAAGTAGATATGCGCGGGGGTGTCGATGGCCTCCTCCAATGCGTAGGCACGCACCAGGGGCGTAGAGCGGTAATACTTGTACTTGTCGAGCACCTCTTCGGGTATGTCGATCCAGGCATGCTCTTGGTCGAGCTCCTGCACGCAGCATTCGCGGGGGAAGATATGGGCCAGGTCGTCGACCGTCAGCGGCTCATGTGTCTTCGGGTGGATGGGCGGCAGTGTCTTGTGGGGCATGTCGGCCTGTATGTTGTACCACTGTGTGGGAATCTCGCTTTCTTGAAGAATGAATTTCTTTTGTTTGCTCATGACATTGTTTGTTTTGTTGTTATTTGCCTGCAAAAATACAACTTTATTCGGAACTGAACGAATAAATTCCCATAATTTTGACTGTTTTGTATAAGCACTCTTCGGTTCACTGACTATTTATGCATATTCTTGCATATTTAACCCTCATGATACAGATTTCGAAACAGAAGGACGATTTGTTTAGGTCCACTCAGAAACTATATTTCATGCGCCATACTAAAACTTTGTAGTTTTTCTTGTTCTTTTCCCAAAAACTTACTATCTTTGCAGTGCTTATTCGCAACATCATTATGTCTTATACAAAAGAACCAATCGTAATAACAACACCTTCAGAGAGATTGCTGAAGACCATTAAAATACTCAGAGAGCACAAGCTTGCTGAGTTGGAGAAACTTCGTAATATGAAGCCTGAAGAGTTTTCGCGTCGTGTGATATTGGCATAATGAAAGCATCGTATTCTATCATTCAGAAAAGTAACGAATATCGCATTCTGTTGACTCCTGTGAATATTGAAGTCTTGCCAGACGACATCCAGAATGTTCTAAGCAGCAGGAAAATAGATATTAGTGAATTAATGATAGAACGTATCAGTGGTGAAAGCACAACAGGACAGGATGTATTGCATGATATAACAGGATGGGTTGCAGAATTGTTTGCAAGTAATCCAATTTTGATAATATACTATTCGTGTGATGATATGACTCCTATTCCATCAAGTAATAAGAACAGTGATAACAAAAACATGCCAGTCAATGAGTATAGGAGCAAATTGTTTACACACATATTCGATACCTATATGAATAGTCATTAGATATCGGGAGTTGTTAATATGCCAATCCAACTGGACAACTATGAAAATGGAGTTGGTTATAGTCTGTTCTTTCATTTTATAGCAAGGGATATACATAGTGACATCGTAGAAATGTTGAAAGACGATATCAAAGAAGTAAGCGGTAAATGAGTTTTCGTTAACTATTTTATGCCTCGATTGCGTTAATCTTCCAAAATTGCTTCTGTATGTCTGTATTTATTTGTATTTTTGCTCCACATTACTACTTTTGAGCTTTTTTGTTTATGAATGATTTTTTGAGCCGTTTCCAAAAGACGGCTTTCACTATCCGTAGCGATGCTGGCTATAAAGGCAAGGTGCCAGTCCGACTGCAATTGAATTTTGACAATGGTGCCACTGTTTGCGTGATCGGCGAGAAAGGCAATGCGGTGGAGCCAGACTATCGGTTGTATCAGGGAGAGTTGTTCAATGTCTTGCGCATGATAGACAGCATTCGCCATGAGCAAGCCATGCGTATCAACTGGGGAGCGACAGACTATCAGATCCGGCTGGCCGACTATCCCTATCTGTTGTTCGCCCTGCTCAGATGCGACAATCTTGTGGACAGCAAGATGATGCCTATCAATGTGAGCGACGTAGAGGCATCGGTCATGCTTGTCATCAGCGAGAACGAAGGCAACTGCACACCAGAGTTGCTGGCCCGAGTGGAAGGCGAGGCACCGCAACCGTTCCAATTGCTGAGCGACGTGTTTGTACTCATCGACCATACCATACACCCCATTGCATCGCTTGGCGAGAATCATCAGAAGCTGTCTTTCTTCATGGAACAGTTTCCAAGCAGACTTCTCGAACAGTATCTGTCGGTGTTCTACTCTTATGTAGACAATGTTCAGCTGTCGTATGCCGACTATCAGCTGGTGAGACAAGAGCAGGTGGTGAACACGATACCGACGCTGGTGATTGAGAAGGTGGATGCCGACATGGCCCTCTACCTGCGCCTCTCGCACACCTTGCAGGGCCTCTCAGCCGATTTTGGCGAACGGTTCGACCTGTCGTGCGTAGCCCAGTTGCAAGAGATGGAACACCAGGTGACCCTGCGCCAGGTGGTGCAGAGCGACTTCAGCCAGGAAGAAGAGGAACTGCGGCGCACCATAGTGAGCTTTGCGCCCAACAGGCAGGCCGCCAAGGAAGTGTGGCAGCAGAATGGCGAGTTCATCGTTCCGCAGGAAACGGCAGGCCCCTTCCTGTTGCAGGCTCTGCCACAGCTGGTGAAGCACTATCAGCTGCTGGGAGCCGAGAAACTGCGCGAATATAAAGTGAAGGCCGTCAAGCCGAAGATGAAGCTGGGACTGTCGAGCGGAATAGACTTTCTGGAGGGTACGGCCACAATGAGTCTTGACGGTGAGGAGATGTCGCTGCGCAAGTTCTTACAGCAATACAGAAAGCAGAAGTATGTGACACTGAGCGATGGCAACCGCGCCTTAGTGGACGAGAACTATGTGAAGCGGCTGGAGCGCATCTTCAAAAGGGCCGAAAAGGGTAACAGCGACACGGTGAAGGTGTCCTTCTTCGACCTGCCCGAGATAGAGAGCCTGCTGGAAGAGAAGTTGCAGGGCGAGGCTTTCGAGCACCATCGCAAGTTCTACGAGGGATTCAACGAGCTTGCCCATCAGAAACTAAGTACGAAGGAGGTGAACGCCACCTTGCGCAATTATCAGAAGGAGGGTGTGAAGTGGATCAACTATCTGTACAACAACAACATGGGAGGCTGTCTGGCCGACGATATGGGTCTGGGAAAGACCTTGCAGACCATCACCGTGCTGGCCGGTATCTACGGCAATCAGAAATCGAAAAAGAAGATGAAGCCTTCGCTCATCGTGATGCCCCGTTCGCTGCTGTTCAACTGGCAAGACGAGCTCAAAAAGTTTGCCCCACAACTGACCTATGCCGTCTACTATGGGGCGCAGCGTGATCTGAAAGAAGCCATGAAACAACAGCTGGTGCTGACGACATACGCGCTGGTGCGCAACGACATAGAGGAGCTGCGCAAGCAGAAGTTCCACTTCGTGATTCTCGATGAGAGTCAGAACATCAAGAACCTGGCTTCGCAAGCCACGCAAGCCGTGCTGCTGCTGAGCGGCGAGCACAGGCTGGCACTGAGCGGCACGCCGATAGAGAACAATCTGACAGAACTCTATTCGTTGTTCAGATTTCTGAATCCAGCCATGCTCGGCTCAGCAGACGAGTTCAACCGTGAGTATGCATACCCGATACAGCGTGACAGCAACAAGGAGGTGACTGAGAGCCTGCGCAGAAAGATATTCCCATTCATGTTGCGCCGACTAAAGAAGGACGTGCTGAAGGAATTGCCCGACAGGATGGAACAGACACTCTATGTGGAGATGGAGGACGACCATCGTCGTCTGTACGAACAGCGCAGGCGATACTATCAGGAACTGGTGGGAACGAGCATTGACGAACAGGGACTGGAGCGCTCGCAGATGGTGATGTTTCAGGCTTTGTCGGAGTTGCGGCGTATCTCCTCGGTGCCAGAGAGCCTGACCGACGGCACGGTGGCATCGCCGAAGATCGCGCTGCTTGGCGAGTCGATAGACGAGGCCGTGGCTGGCAGACATAAAGTGGTGGTATTCTTCAACTTTATTGCCGGCATTGAGCTACTGGGCGACAGGCTCACTGAGGCAGGCATTGACTATGCCACAATGACAGGCTCAACCCGCGACCGTCGCTCGGTGATAGAGCGATTTCAGCAGGATGATGAATGCAAGGTGTTGCTCATGACACTGAAGACGGGTGGTGTAGGACTGAACCTGACTGTGGCTGACACGGTGTATATAGCTGAGCCGTGGTGGAACAAAGCCGCCGAAGAGCAAGCCATCAACCGACTGCACCGTATTGGACAAAAGAAAAAAGTAATGAGCTATGCGCTGATCACACGTGACACGATTGAGGAAAAAATACGCTTGTTGCAGCAACAAAAGAAAGACTTGGCCGACAGTCTGATCACGGGCGATCAATCTATGACGAAACATCTGACAGAGGAAGACATCAAATTTATTTTAGGATAGCTATGGCAAAGAAAGACACTCACGCAACTGCGTCTGGCAAGAAACAAAAAGTGTTTTCAGAACGTTCGCTTCTTTTTACCGAACCGCCTAAGAAATTATTGGAGGATACTATGCAATTGTTGGACAGAAGTTTCACCAAGAACCAGCTGCATAAAATGTTTGTGGCACTGCATGGCATGATGAAATCTTATGACGGCATATTCACCCAGCAGAGGGATGGGAGCAAGCAGTTGCATACAGAGGTGGCGAAAGCGAGTAATAAGTTAGAGTTGGAACAAGAATTGGCTTATATCCTCTGTATGCCTGAGAATCTTCGCTTCTATGTGGACAATCTTAGTGAACCCAAACGGGAACTGTGGCGTAGGGTGCTGACGAATGTCTACGTGTCTGAAGCTGAAGCAAAGAAAATTCTTGGTACTAATCAAGTGTTTGATACTGATATTGATTCGAGAAGCTATTATTATTATTCGAGTTCGGATGTTTCTTTGATGGACAAAGAACTGTGTTTCTTGTCGGTAGGGCAAAGCTTATCGGCTACGGAAAAGCGCTATGGCTATCGTAAGCGTGTGAACTTCATCCGTGTCTCATCGAAGCTATATCGGTATTTCTTTAATGTGTTTTTTCCCGATGTACAGAAAGTGGGGAAAGGGCGCAAACTCTTGCCTGCTGACAATTACGTTGTGTGCAACTTTGAGTCTGACAGCTACAGGGCTTTCCATTTGTTGGCAGGACTGTTGAACACTGGCGAAATAGAAGTAAAGACGAAAGGCGTGGCGCAGTCCAGCATCAAGAAGACAAGTAAGAGATTAGGACTGGAGGAGTTTCCGCTTGATGCTAATGTTTTTCCACCTTTGCGTTCAAACTTTTATGTGGGAATGCTGGCCATGAACTATCATTTATGTTCTTCTGGTCATAAGGATGGCACTAACTATGAGAAGGCTTTGCGCCGGATGTTTGGACGGATTGACAATTTTGAAAACTATCTTCCTGCCATATTCTTTCCGCATATCACAGGACTGCGACGCCAGATTTTAAGTCTGAACTCTTGTTTCCTTCTGTTTGAATTCCTTATCAAATGCCTGAAAGAAGAACCCAATGACTGGATTGGCATTTACGACATTCTGTTGGAGGCCGCGTTTGATTTGTCTAATCCTAATAGTTCGATTCCTATCATAACGATGGTGTTCGACCATACTTATCAAAAAGAAGACGTTGATATTGTTAATACGTTTAGTAAGAAACAGCTGGCTGTCGATTCTTTTGTGATGGAATTCGGATATACGCTTTTTCAGTCAGCCTGTTTCATGCTCTGCAGTCTGGGCATGGCAGAGCTGGCATTGTCGCCGCTCAAACGGATGGAATCGCCGTTCGCACGGGCTGAGTTCGTGCGTCTCACACCACTAGGACAGTATGTGCTGCAAGTAACGTCGGAGTATAGTGCGCCAACAATTGAACAGCACGTCTATTTTGAGTTGGATCCCGACAGGCTCATTATTCGCTCGCTTGTCAGTCCAAATCCCTATGTTCATCTGTTAAGCGATAGCGCAACTCCTATCTCCAGCAATCGTTTTGAAACGTCGCCCAACAGTTTTTTGGCAAATTGTAAATCGCGTGACGACATTGAGAAAAAGATAGATCTTTTCAGACAGTTCATCAGCAAGGAACTGCCACCGCTATGGAAGGACTTCTTTGATACGCTCATCATGCATTGCAATCCGTTCACGGTGGAGAAAACGAATTATAGGCATTACCGTGTGTCACCTCAGAATGCAGAGCTTATTCGCCTGATTACTTCGGACGAGCAATTGCGAAAGTTGGTGGTTCGGGCTGAGGGCTATCTGATCTTAGTGGCAGAAGACGACATCAGAAAGTTTGAGAACCAGCTGAAGAAGCATGGCTATCTGTTGTAGGGCCATTGGCACTGTCATGATACAAGAAAGGCATTTCTGTCGATAGAAATGCCTTTCTCGTTGAACTTTAAGATAGAATCTTCATGGAAGAATACTAATTGTTGACCGAGCCTCCCACAATATCGAGCAGCTCACTTGTGATAGCTTGCTGGCGACCCTTGTTGTATTGCAGGTTCAGCATGCGAAGCAGTTCGTCGGCATTGTCGGTTGCTGTCTGCATGGCCACCATTCTTGCAGCATGCTCAGAGGCTACGCTGTCGAGCAGCGCTGTGTAGAGCATCAGATGAGCCATCTTTGGCAACAGCTGTGAGAGCACCGTGTTCATGTCGGGCTCCACGATGAAGTTGTCGTTCAGCGGTGTCGTCTCATTTGCCTCCTCTTCACGCTTACGACGTCCTTTCTGCCTCAGGTAGTCTACAGCTTTCTTCGTCGCTACATTCATCGTGAGATCGCGCTCATGGTCACGCTCCAACTCGCTTTCAAGATCGATAGGCAGGAAAGTCTTCGACGTCAGAATCTGCGAACCGGCACTCTTGAAGTGGTGGTACATCAGTTCTACTTTGTCTATCTCACCATCTGCAAAGCGTTGGCCTAAGTGCATCGCCAGATCAATACAGTCTTGAACATTGGGCTTGTCGACGGTGGCGCTCCAGTCGCCTTTAACGTTGTAGCCCAGCTTCTGCGCCTTCTCTGTCACCTTTCGCCCAATGGGATAGATGTCGATGTTCTCAGCACCCAGTTCCTGACTGAGCTCCTGAACCGCATGCTGCATCATCTTGATGACGTTTGCGTTGAATCCACCGCAGAGTGATGAGTTAGACGAGAAGACCACCAAGGCCACTCGCTTCACGGGGCGCTCCTGATCATAGATGGTCTGAGCCTCCGCCTCGGCCGCCAAGAACGACTTGAGGATGTGCTCCAGCATCGTCTCGTATGGCAGCATGTTCTGGATGGCCACTTGAGCGTGGTGCAACTTAGAACTGGCAACCATCTTCATGGCACTCGTTATCTTTCGTGTCGAGTTGACAGAAGCAATACGTCCTTTAATTTCTTTTAAACTTGGCATTGTTCTTGAAATTGAAGACTGAACATTGAAAATTGAATCTTAAAGGCTGCGCTTGCAATCTTCAATCTTCAATTTTCAATTTTCAATTTATTTGAATGTTCCGGCGATTTCAGCCATGACGGCTTCAATCTTCTGAGTTGTACTATCGTCAATCTTACCGCTGGCCAGGGTCTCAATCACCTCTGGGTTCTGCGAGCGCAGTTTGTCGAGGAACTGATTCTGGCACTGACGAACCTGTGTGATAGGCACTTCGCGCATCAAGCCATGCACTCCGCAATAGAGTATGGCAATCTGCTCGCCTACAGGCATAGGACTGTACTGTGGCTGAATGAGCAACTGGTTGTTCTTACGTCCACGGTCAAGTGTCATGGCAGTCACGGCATCCATGTCACTGGAGAACTTTGAGAATGCCTCCAGCTCGCGATACTGGGCCTGGTCAATCTTCAGCGTACCAGCTACTTTCTTCATTGACTTGATCTGAGCCGAACCACCCACACGTGATACCGAGATACCTACGTTGATGGCCGGACGGAAGCCTTGGTTGAAGAGATCGCTCTCAAGAAAGATCTGACCGTCGGTGATTGAAATCACGTTCGTCGGGATATAGGCCGAAACGTCACCTGCCTGTGTCTCAATGATAGGCAGAGCCGTCAGCGAACCGCCACCACGGACATGCCCCTTCATGCACTCAGGCAGGTCGTTCATCTGCTCAGCCACTTCCTGTTGCTCGTTAATCTTTGCGGCACGCTCCAGCAGGCGCGAGTGCAAATAGAACACGTCACCAGGATATGCCTCACGTCCAGAAGGACGGCGCAGGATAAGTGACACCTCACGATAGGCCACGGCCTGCTTCGACAGATCATCGTAGACTACGAGAGCGGGATAGCCGCGGTCGCGGAAATACTCTCCGATGGCAGCACCGGCAAATGGTGCATAGTACTGCATGGCAGCTGGATCGGCAGCTGTTGCTGCAACAATAATAGTGTATGGCAGTGCACCGTGCTCCTTCAGGGTCTGCACCAGTGCAGCAACGGTAGATGCTTTCTGACCGATGGCTACATAGATGCAATACACGGGCTTGCCAGCCTCATAGAAGCTCTTCTGGTTGATGATCGTATCAACAGCAATAGCCGTCTTACCAGTCTGGCGGTCGCCAATGATGAGCTCACGCTGACCACGACCAATAGGAATCATTGAGTCGACAGCTTTAAGACCAGTCTGCAGAGGCTCCTTCACTGGTTGACGATAGATCACGCCAGGGGCCTTGCGATCGAGAGGCATTTCGAATGCGCCTTTTAGGTCGATGTCGCCCTTGCCGTCAATAGCCTGACCCAGCGGATTGATGACACGACCAAGCATGTTATCGTTCACGCGGATACTGGCAATGCGACGTGTACGCTTCACTACCATGCCTTCTTTAATGCCCGATGTCTGGCCCAAAAGCACACAACCCACGTTGTCTTCTTCCAGGTTCATCACGATTGCCATAGTGCCGTTCTCGAACTCCAGCAGCTCGTTGGCCTCGGCATTGCGCAGACCGTAGATGCGGGCCACACCATCAGAGACCTGTAGCACGGTACCCACCTCGTCGAACTGTGCACCGTCGCTGATACCTTTCAGCTGTTCGAGCAGCACCTGACTGACTTCGCTTGGTTTGATTTTATCTGACATTTATTTTGTTCTTTTAAGGGAGTGGAGGGTTTCTGGAGGTGCTTTGGCTAAGACTGCCGTCTTCTCCCTTCTCCGAGACCCTGTCTCCAGTTTGTGTATCAGAGTTATAGAGGTAAGCAACTGGACTCAACCGAAGTTGAAATGCCAATAACTCCAGAACTCCGAGATTATTTCTTTAATGTGGCTAATATCGTATTCAGCTTGGCTTTTACGCTTGCATCCATACGATAGGTGTCGTACTCGAGGATAAAGCCCCCCACAATGTCGGGATTGACCTCTGTTTCGAACTCCACAATACCTTTAGTGCGGCTCTCCACCATCTTGCGCATTTTCTGCTCCGTTTCAGGGGCAACAACCACTGCGGTGGTGAGTTTACCACGGATGACGTTCTTCTGCTTGCGATAGAGCGTGACGTACGAATTGGCCATGAATTGAATCATGTTCTCCCGGTCTTCTTTCAGCACTAAGCCGATGAAGGCTTTGGTCAGCGGCGATGCCTGATCACCACCTACAGCGGTCATAAGGAGCATCTCCTTCTTTTCCTTCGAGAGCATCGGATTGTCTATCGTGTGCCGAAGCTGCGGTACCTCGACATAGCTCTTAGCCAAGAGTTGCATCTGTTGGTACACACTGTCCTCGATCTTTGCGTCGCTTGCGCTTTTCAGAAGCGCTCTCGCATAACGAACCGATATTACTCCTATATCCATACGTACCTAACTTATTTGTTTAAAGAAGCATCATCCAGCATACGGTTAATGAGATCCATCTGCGCCTTGTCGCCCTGAAGGTTCTGTTTGAGCACCTTTTCGGCAATCTCAACGCTCAGCGTAGCTACTTGCTTTCGGATGTCGGCGATGGCAGCCTTCTTCTCTTGCTCAATCTCTGCCTTGGCATCGCTGAGCAGGCGGGCGCCTTCTTGACGGGCCTTCTCTTGGGCTTTCTCTACGATGGAATCGCGGGTCTCGGCAGCTTCTTTCAAGAGCTGTGCCTGTTTCTCGCGTGCTTCCTGTAAGATGGATTCACCTTCTTTCTGTATATTGGCCAGTCGCTCGTTTGCCTCATGTGCCTTGCGCAGTGAATCATCGATGAAAGCCTTGCGCTCTGCCACCATGTTGGTGATGACAGGAAAGCCGAACTTCCAAAGGATGCACAGCACTACAAGGAACGTCAGAGACATCCAGAACAATAGGCCAGTACTCGGAATCAATAAATCCATAAATGCTGAACTTTTTTGAGAAGTGTAGGATTATTAGATGCAGAGGAATGCAATCACGGCAGCGAACAGAGCAACACCCTCAATAAGAGCGGCAGCAACAATCATGTTCGTAAACAGCTTGCTCATCACCTCTGGCTGGCGAGCCATTGCGTCCATGGCCGAACCGCCAATCTTACCAATACCAAGACCTGCGCCAATAGCTGCGAGACCTGCGCCTACTGCGGCACCAAACTTTGCAACACCTTCGATTGCTAATAAAGTTGTAATCATAATACTTTAATTTTTTTAGCCCCCCGTTTGGAGGTGGGGATCAGAGCTTTGGGCCTTCACCCCAGTTAATACTTATTTGTTTTAATTGATATTTTAAAATTTGCTGAGCCTGTCTTATGCGGCATAGCTGCTTGTTCAGGCCCTGCCCTCTCGCCTGAGGGCTATTCGTGCTCAGGCTCCACTCTTGCCAAGCCGATGAATACGGCAGACAGCATGGTGAACACCATTGCCTGGATGAAGCATACCAGACACTCAAGGCACATCATGAAGATGCTCATGATGACGCTCAGAGCAGACATCGACATTTGCACGGCAGCTGTCTGTGCGACAACCAGGAAGATGATGCAGGTGATGGCCACTGCAATGGCATGACCTGCCATCATGTTGGCAAAAAGTCGAATCATCAGGGCAAATGGCTTGGTGAAGATACCCACAAACTCGATGACGGGAATGATGGGAATCGGTGCCTTCAGCCATGTAGGTACGTCGGGCCAGAAAATATCCTTCCAGTAGTGCTTGTTGCCAGAGAACTGCACGATGATGAATGTGCAGAGAGCCAGGAAGAACGTCACGGCAATGTTGCCTGTCACGTTGCCTGAGCCTGGAGGGAATGGAATGAGGCCCATCACATTGCATGTGAAAATGAAGAAGAAGCAGGTGAGCAGGTATGGGGTGTACTTCTCGTATCCTTTACCGACACCGGGCTTGATAATTTCATCTACCACATACATCACCAGCATTTCCACGAAGCCTACGAAGCCACCAGGAGCATTGTCGCTTGCCTTGCGTGTCTTGTACCAGCGAGCACTAAGCAGCACGCAGCAGAGCAACAGAATGACATTGATGAACATCACGGCTACGGTCTTGGTGATCGAGAGGTCAAGAACGGGTTCACCGTTCTCGACGATCTTGCCTGCATTCTCGCCTTCAGTGGCGATGGCAAGGTTGAATGGTCCCTGACGCAGCCCGTTCGCATCGGCATGATGCTCGAACTCTGATGAGCAGAACACGTGCCAACCCGTAGAGCTGTTGACGATGATGGGCAAGGGGATGACGAGCGATTTGCCTTCGCCCAGATCGGTCACGTGCCAGTCGTGTGAGTCTTTGATGTGCTCAAGCACCACTTCCTTGGCCGAGAAATCCTCTGCCTTCACCGCAGGCGTCAGTGCCAGAAGCACCAGTGCCATGCAAAGCAGTCGTTTGATGTGATTCATTTTATAATGTTTAATTGTCACGTTTAAAGTTTTACGTTCAACGTTTTAGTGTCTTAGTGAGAGGGTTATGACCATCATCGCAACATACATTCCGATGGAAACAACAGCGATGTGGGTGGCATTTTCTCTGTTTTCGGTAAGCAATATGCAAACGCCGACGACTGTCAGTACGAGCAGCATGCGTATTGTTGCCATGATGAGGTAGAACTGGGGCAGATGTTCAGGCGATTTCGACTTTACAATGTCATAGCCTTTCACGTAGGCTGTCCCTAAGAGGGTGAAAAAGAACGTTATCAGGATGTATGACCCCATTGAATATCATTGGCCTATTTCTACGCACAGTGACACTTCGTTCTTTTGTACCTCTACGAATCCACCCAGTATTGGCAGCTGGTTACCGTTGTATTCAACGATGCCTTTCTGCAAGGTCGAGATAATCGGAGCGTGGTTGTTGAGTATTTCGAAGTTACCCATCGTGCCGGGTACCTTTACGCTTTCAACTTCACCACTGAACTCAATCTTCTCAGGAGAAACTATTTTCAACTTCAGCATAACTTCGTTTCACAATTTTACGATTTTACAATTCTATGATATGGCTGCGTGGCCAATTGTCAAATAGTGAAATTGTCAATTGTTAAGCGCGAGCTGCTTCCAACAGTTTCTTTGCCTTAGCCTTTGCATCGTCAATCGTACCCACGTTGAGGAATGCTTGCTCTGGCAGGTCGTCAACCTCACCGGCGAGAATAGCATTGAAGCCCTTGATTGTATCCTCGATGGGTACCATCACACCAGGCAGGCCTGTGAACTGCTCTGCAACAGAGAAAGGCTGAGACAGGAAACGCTGCACGCGACGTGCGCGGTTCACGGTCTGCTTGTCTTCGTCCGACAGTTCGTCCATACCCAAGATAGCGATGATGTCTTGCAATTCCTTGTAACGCTGCAGAATCTGCTTTACGCGCTGAGCACACTCGTAGTGTTCCTTGCCTACGATAAACGGATCAAGGATACGTGAAGTTGAGCCCAGAGGATCCACGGCAGGATAGATACCCAGCTCGGCAATCTTACGATCGAGCACCGTTGTAGCATCGAGGTGAGTAAATGTCGTAGCAGGTGCTGGGTCGGTCAAGTCATCGGCAGGCACATAAACAGCTTGTACTGAGGTGATTGAGCCCTTTTTGGTCGAGGTAATTCTTTCCTGCATGGCACCCATCTCAGAAGCCAGCGTCGGCTGATAACCTACGGCTGACGGCATACGGCCCAGCAGGGCTGACACCTCAGAACCGGCCTGTGTGAAACGGAAGATATTGTCGATGAAGAACAGGATATCGGCTGCACCGCCGTCCTTGCCACCGCCATCACGGAAGCCTTCGGCCACCGTCAGACCAGACAGTGCTACTGATGCACGTGCACCGGGCGGCTCGTTCATCTGTCCATAGACAAGCGTGGCCTGACTCTTCTTCAGCTCTTCGGGGTCGACCAATGACAAGTCCCATTTGCCCTCGTCCATAGCCTTGCGGAATTTCTCTCCATAGCGGATAACGCCCGATTCAATCATCTCTCGAATCAAGTCGTTTCCTTCACGAGTACGCTCACCCACACCAGCAAACACTGAGAAACCGTTGTGTCCCTTGGCAATGTTATTGATGAGCTCCATGATGAGCACCGTCTTGCCCACACCTGCTCCACCGAACAGACCGATCTTACCACCCTTCATGTAAGGTTCCAGCAAGTCAATCACCTTAATACCCGTCGAAAGGATTTCTTTCTTCGTAGAAAGTTCCTCAAATTCGGGAGCCTCGCGGTGAATGGGATAGGCACCTTTCATGTTGAGCTGTTTCATACCGTCAATAGGCTGACCAATCACGTTCAGCATACGACCTTTGATCTGGTCGCCTGCAGGCATCACAATAGGTGACCCCAGAGGAACTGCTTCTAATCCGCGCTGCAGACCGTCGGTATTGTCCATAGCAACGCAGCGCACGGTGTCCTCGCCGATGTGCTGTTGCACCTCGACAATCAGTTCCCTGCCCTGTCCGCGGTCAATACGCAGTGCTTCGTGAATTTTTGGCAGCACCTTTTCTGCATCTTGTCCCTTCGTTTCGAAGAAGACATCAATTACAGGACCAATAATTTGGCTGATGCGTCCTTTAATTTCTGACATAATCTAATGAATGTATTATATAATATTTTGTTGTTTAGGCTTAACCAATTGCAAAGGTACGAAAAAAAAATATATTTTTACAAAGTATTTTTAGAAAAAACTTACAAAAAAAGGAAAAGAACCATAATTTTATGCAAATTGGGTATCAAGTACAGGTTATTCTTTTTTGATACCGACCGTATGTGCGGATTTTTATGTATATTTGCTTCTCGAAATGTAATTCAATAGATGGCAAACGATTATTTCAGTTTCAAACAGTTCACGGTCCGACAGGATCGTTGTGCCATGAAGGTTGGGACCGATGGTACCTTGCTGGGTGCCTGGGCTCATGGCGGGCAACATATATTAGATATAGGTTCGGGGACAGGACTTATTGCTTTGATGATGGCACAGCGTTTTCCTGATGCTACTGTAGTGGCGGTCGACATTGATGCAGAGGCTTGTCGACAGGCTGCTGAGAACGTAGCGGCATCGCCATTCGAAGTGACGGTTGTCAATACTGATGTAAAGGAGATGGACAGCTTGTTTGATAGCATTGTTTCTAATCCGCCTTACTTTATCGATTCTTTGGAATGTCCTGACCATCAGCGTACTATCGCACGTCACGCTTCTTCTCTGACCTATGCAGAGCTTGTGGGCAATGCTTACAGACTGCTGACCAGCGATGGAGAATTCTCGGTTGTCATACCTGCAGAATGTAAGTCAAAGTTAGAGGGTGAGGCTGCCTTGCAGGGCTTCTTCAAGGTTCGTGAGTGTGCTGTGAAGACTACTCCTCGAAAAGCTACGAAACGTTATTTGCTTGCATTCAGGAAGCATCGCGTTGAAAATGCTGAGATTACCGAAGGCGTGATTGAAACCAGTCCTAATGTAAGGTCGGAATGGTATCAACAGCTGACGAAGGACTTCTATTTATAACTGCCTGTCAATCTGAATTGTTAATAGGATGATTCCTCCCAAATAAAAAACATTCACTATGAAAGTAGTAATCGTACAGATGGATATTGATTGGTGCAAGCCGATGCAAAATGTGGAACGTGCAGAGAAGATGGTGTCGGCTCATCCCGATGCCGATTTGTTTGTTCTCCCGGAGATGTGGGCAACAGGATTTGTGGTAGAGCCAGAAGGCTTCGCCGAACAGGAGGACGACTCTGTGGCATTAAGTTGGATGAAGAGCGTGGCCCGTCGCCAGTCCTGTGCCTTGTCGGGCAGTCTTGCCGTAAGATTGGCTGATGGCAGTTACCGCAACCGTCATTATTATGTCACCCCAACCGATGTGTACTACTACGACAAGCACCACTTGTTCACGCATGGCCGTGAGCATGAACATTTTACGGCAGGTCAGCAGCAAGTTATCGTAGAATGGCGTAGCATGCGATTCTTATTATTGACCTGCTATGATTTGCGTTTTCCTGTATGGTCGCGCTATGGATGGGCAGGCAAGTATGATGCCATCATCTGTGTGGCTAACTGGCCCCAGAAGCGGATGGATGCCTGGCGGGTGCTTACCCATGCGCGGGCCATTGAGAATCAGTGCTATATGATAGCGGTGAACAGGGTTGGCGAGGACACGGCTTGTAGTTATGAAGGCGGTTCTATGGTCATCGACCCTATCGGCAGGACAATGGTTGCCTGCAAAGAAAATGCTGAGCAGTCGCTTGTCGCAACTGTCAGCATTGAAGAAATCAATAAAGCAAGAAATCGCTTTCGTGTTCTTTCTGATGGAGATTATCCGATGGTGTAGGCAATGACCACAGCCAGGCCCATCAAGATTGCAATGACAATAAGTATCCTTTTGCCCCATTTGGCTAATGCCTTGTCGCGTTCTATGGCATTTAGACTATCCCGTTTGAATTTGCTCGCCCCATCAAGTTTGTGTCCATGATGATGATGGTGGTGATGTGAATTTTGTTCTGACATTTTAATGTTTTCCTTTTAAAGATTATAATTTTTTATATAAGATTACTGTTGAACCCAGTCCGCTTGGAACCGGCTCCCAATCGCTATAGAGTGTTTTCTTGTAATTGATGTCAACGACATTGATTTCCTCCATTTTTCGCCATTGCACGCCTTGGCGATCCAGTTCGGCAATGCGGTTGGCAGGAAGGTTGGTCACCTCAATGCGCAGTTCGTTTACACCAGCTTTCAGTGTACCCCTTGTGTCAAGGATATAAGGTACAGACCATGCGCAGCCAATGAATGTGCCGTTGATATAGACACGGGCCGACTCGCGCACATCGCCCAGGTCGATAATCCACTTGCCTTTGGGATCATCTTTCTTTGACATCTTGAACTTGGTGGTATAGACACCCGTTCCCATCGTCACTTTTGTCTGATTGCTGAGGGTTTCCCATGTTTGGGGCCTGTCCATATTGAAAGTCTGTTCCACCTTTGGTGTCTCTTCGATGAATGAGAGCGTCCAGGGGCCTTTCAGTTCTATGTGACTCCAGTTGATGTCGTCCTTAACCGCATCTGCCACGCATCCTTTGCCTTCGTCGAAGGTCTGCAGAATCATCGACTCGCCACTGCGCAGATGGATGTCGATGCCTTCGTTGTCGAAGTAGGCATCGGTAATGTCGCCGTTGAGCGGATTGAACCACGAGGCACCTTTGAAAGGCACAGCCAGCTTCACCTTCCGGTGAACATCGTAGGGCGTCAGGTTGGCAATGAAATAGTGGTAGCCGCTGTCATTCTTACGACGGATGGTCTTCAGTCCGCATTCAGTTCTGATTGCTTCGGGGGTAGCAGCCTTTGCCAGTTCGGTGGCCTTGGTGCTGTAGATGATTTTTGCGCCCTGCGCTTTCAGACTTTCAATGTGTTTCTTTACATTCTCAGGCATGTTGCCGCTACCGGGTATGATCAGTCCGCGATAGCGCGTGCCGCCAACAGTCTGAAGCATGCCGTCCTTGAAGACGGTTGTCAGCAAATATTTTTCTGAGATATAGTCGCAGTCGAATCCGGCGCGGTCTATGTCGAGAATCGTCTTGATGAAGTCGGGGGCCAGCTTACCCATTGCATGGATGGAGAACTGCATGAGCAACTTGCCCGTCTGTTGTTTCCACATATCGCGCAGGGGCAGAAAGACCAGGAAGTCATTGTCGGGAGTACCCATCTGCAAGAAACTCTGGCAGCGTTCCACGTAGTTTGTGAAATAAGAAGCATCGCGCCAGATGGTGTTTGTGGGACTCATGTCGATGGAGGCATAGAACTTCCAGCCCGGCCACTCATCGTTTTTGGGTGAGTAGCATGTGCCGTGGAAGAACATGTGGTTGACGCCGGCGCAGAACATAAGATCGATGTCGGGCTTCAGTTGCGAGAGCGAAGTGCGGAAATGTTCGGTCAGCCAAGTGAATGTCTCACTCGATGTGTAGGGTTTGCCGCAGATGTGTGCTGCCGAAGGTGCATACTTCAGCATCGAGAAGTCTGAATCGTTCTTGCGGGTCTTGCCTGGGTCCTTGCGCAGTCCCTTGATGCCGAACTCCGAGAGTCCGAAGCCTTCTATTTCGGGAATGTCGACCGCAGCATAGCAGTCAATGAGGTTGGCTGGCGAGCCGTGAGCCTGGTTGCGGGTGATGGCACCGTGCTGGTGGGCCCACTCCGTCCATTGCTCCGTGAAGTTCTCCAGTACGAGGTCGCCCAAGGTCTCGCGATAGTCCGACAACACCTTCGGCTCTTGTGCGATCAGCTCGGGCAGATGGTTTTCGAGCTTATAGCCGCGACGCGCTTCAAACTCACTGAAAAGTGTCGGTGTCCAGTTGCCTTCGCTCACCTCATACGAATCGTTGAAGAAGGTGTGAGGATAGGGTGTCTGCGTGCGGTCGAAAGCATCGCTGATGTGGTTCAGGTAGTTCTTGACGGCCTGTTTGTCAAAATGGTCGATCACCAGCCCCTCACCGCCAGGTGCAGCTCGCTTCACTTTCATTACACCATATTTAATATATACAGCGATGACTCTTTTGACTGTGTACTGAGCAAGGTGGCTGTGCAGAGGTTTCCAAGTCAGTTTGCCATCCTTTATATTGCCTGTCACGTCGTAGGCTTTCCCTTCGGCATAGAGCATCACTTTGTCGAGGAAGGCGTTCTTGGCCTCTTTTTCCGACGGTGTTATGTCCAGATTCTTCACCTCAGTGCCTTCGAAGGTCTTCTCTACAAAAACGACACGGCAGGCCGACTCTTTCAGTGGCACCCACGGACCGCCGAACGGCCATCCCGTGCCTGTTGCCATGCCCACCTCGATGCCTTTCTGTTTTCCTTGCTCTTCAACGAAGCGGAGCATTTCGAACCACTTGTCTGAAAGAAAGTCGATATTGTTCTGCTGATTGCCTTGCACACCGTAGAGGGGAGTGATTTCGACTGCACCGATCCCTTTCTTCTCAAACTCGTCAAGACTCCATTGCAGGTTTTCCTTGTCTACTGCAGAGCCGAGCCACCACCACCGTGTGCCGGGCTTTGCCTCTGTCGTGCTTGTGGGCCACGACTGCGCACAGACTGCAAGCGACAGCGATGCCAACAGGCAAGTTAGGATAGATTTTTTTCTCATTGGTTTTTAGTAGATTTGTTTAGTTTCCATCTGGCTTGATGTTGTCTACAATTCTGGATGGAGCCCACTTGAAGGTCTTCCAGTCATCGGGATGAGCCGGGTCGAAGTCCTGCCAGTCGCTGCGCAGATACTTCACGATGGGCAGTTGCAGCTGTTTCATGCCCATCACCACGCATTTGGCCACCTCGTATGCTCCGTATGGATTGAAGTGGGTGTTGTCCTCCATCTTGCGTCCGTACACTTCGGCAGGATAGTGTACCAAGGCACGCTTGGAATCCTCGAAGCCCAGTGTCTCGAAGAACGTCTTCGTCATTTGGTTCAGGTCGATGACGGGAACGTTCTCTTTCTCTGCCACCATCTTCATAGCTGCGGGGAAGTCGCCATGCGTGTTGCGAAGTGTCTGTCTGTCGTCGTTGAATGCACGGCGCTGTGTGGGTGTGCAGAACACGATGTCGGCCCCCTTGGCGCGTACTTGGTCGACGAATATTTTCAGCTGATATTGATAGTGGTACCAAGCACCGTCACCGGGCTTCTTCTCTTTTTCATCATTGTGACCGAATTCCACGAACACATAGTCGCCTTTCTTCAGCGTGGTGAGGATCTTAGCCAGACGTTGCGAGGCAATGAACGTGCGGGCCGTCAGTCCGCTCTCTGCATGATTCGAGATGGCCACTTCCGGGCCGAACCATCGGGTAATCATTTGTCCCCATGAGGCCCAGGGCTCGTAGTTCTGGTCTACCACAGTCGAGTTGCCGCAGAGATAGATGGTAGGCACGTCGGCCTTCTCAATGTGTATGCTCTTTACGGCTGGCATCGAGCCGTTGAACTCCAGTGTCAGCTTGTCATCCCAGGCCAGATAGTCCTTTTCGCGCTCTTTGATTTTCACGCGTGTCTTCTCGTCAATCTGCGGCGAACGCTTGTTCACGGTGAAGTCCACTTCCACTGTTTCCTTGGCCTTGCCGGTCGTGATGTTGTCCATCAGCAGGCGTCTGCCCTCGGCTCTCACGGTGGTGTTGCTGTTCTTCTTTCCTCCCAGCACCACTTTCACGCGGTAGTTGCCGTCGGGTACTTTCACCGAGAAGTAGAAAGGTTCCTGAGGAGCTTTCTTCGTGGGCGCAGGAAGCACGTCGTAACCGTAGCCTGTCTGTTCTGAATAAACAGGCTGTTGCTGGGTCATGTCGAAGTCGAATGTCTGTGCAGACATTGCCAATGGAACAAGAGTGAATAGTAGTTGTAAGAAGTTCCTCATATTGCGTGTTCTGAAATTATTGTGCAAAATTAATGTGTTTCTTTGAATTGACCAAATAAAAAGTGTATTAGTTGCCACGTTCGAGGGCCGATTTAAGAAAAGCAGGCGTATATCCGCACTTGCTCTCTGCCACTTCTTCGGGTGTTCCCGTTGTCAGGACAGTGCCGCCTTCGCGTCCGCCTTCCGGTCCCATGTCGATGATGTAGTCGGCCAGTTTGATGACATCGAGATTGTGCTCGATGATGATGACCGTATTGCCGCGGTCTACCAGCCGCTGCACCACCTGCATGAGGATGCGTATGTCCTCGAAGTGCAGTCCCGTGGTGGGCTCGTCCAGGATGTAGAGGGTGCGGCCAGTGTCCTTCTTCGACAGCTCCGTGGCCAGCTTCACGCGCTGGCTCTCGCCGCCCGACAGCGTTGTCGACGGCTGTCCCAGTTTGATGTAACCGAGTCCCACGTCTTGTATGGTCTTGATTTTGCGGAGGATGTCCGGCACGTTCTCGAAGAACTCCACGGCCTGGTTGATGGTCATGTCGAGCACGTCGGCAATCGACTTGCCCTTGTAGCGCACCTCGAGGGTCTCGCGGTTGTATCGCCTGCCGTGGCACTCCTCGCATGGCACCTGTATGTCGGGCAGGAAGTTCATCTCGATGGTCTTGTAGCCGTTGCCGCCGCATGTCTCGCATCGACCGCCTTTCACGTTGAACGAGAAGCGCCCGGGCTTGTAGCCTCGGATCTTGGCTTCTGGCAGATTGACGAACATGGAGCGTATGTCGGAGAACACCCCTGTGTAGGTAGCAGGGTTCGAGCGTGGTGTGCGGCCCAGCGGCGACTGGTCGACGTTCACCACCTTGTCGATGTTTTCCAGTCCTTCAATCGCATCGTAGGGCATGGGGCGCTTCAGCGAGCGGTAGAAGTGTTGCGACAGGATGGGCTGAAGGGTCTCGTTGATGAGTGTCGACTTTCCGCTGCCGCTGACGCCCGTCACGACGATGAGCTTGCCAAGCGGGAAGTCGGCATCGACGTGTTTCAGGTTGTTGCCCTTCGCGCCACGCACCACGATATGCTTGCCGTTGCCTTGTCGGCGCTCCTGTGGTATCTCTATTTTCTGTTTGCCGTTCAGGAAGTTGGCCGTCACGGTGTCGGTCTTGAGCATCTCGGCAGGCGTTCCCTGGAAGACCACCTCGCCGCCTTTTCTGCCCGCCCTCGGACCGATGTCCACGATATAGTCGGCTGCCAGCATCATGTCTTCGTCGTGTTCCACCACGATGACCGTGTTGCCCAGGTCGCGCAGGGCCTTGAGCGAATGAATCAGTCGCTCGTTGTCGCGCTGGTGCAGGCCTATGCTCGGCTCGTCGAGGATGTAGAGCACGTTGACCAGCTGCGAGCCTATCTGTGTGGCCAGACGTATGCGCTGGCTCTCGCCGCCGGAGAGCGAGGCCGACTGCCGGTTGAGGGACAGATAGTCAAGTCCCACGTCGAGCAGGAAGTTGATGCGTGTACGTATCTCCTTGATGATCTCGCTGGCTATCTGGCGCTGCTTCTCGTCGAGCTTGGCGTTCTGCAGCTCAGGGTCTGGCTCTTCGCGTTGCAGGTCGTCAAACCACTGGCTCAGCTCCTTGATGTCCATCGAGGCCAGTTCGGCAATGTTCTTGTCCCATATCTTATAGGAGAGAGCCTCGCGGTTCAGTCGCTGGCCGTGACACTCCGGGCATTCGCATTCGGCCATGAACTGGTCGGCCCATTTCTGACCGCTGGTCGACTCGTCGTTCTCCATCACATCGCGAAGATACTTGACGACTCCGTCAAAGGCAACGAAATAGTCGCTCGAGGTGTGAACCACGTCTTTGTCGATGCGAACATTCTCCAGCGAACCGTAGAGTATCTCGTTCATGGCCTCGTCGGGAATGTCGGCTATCTTTGTTTTCAGGTCACAGTCGTATTTCTTCAGAATGGCGTCAATCTGCCAGAAGATGAGCTGACTCTTGTATTTTCCCAGGGGAATGATGCCGCCCTCGTGAATGCTCTGCTGACGGTTGGGCATCACCTTCGAAAGGTCAATCTCGCTCACCTTGCCCAGTCCCTTGCATCGCTGACAGGCACCTTGGGGCGAGTTGAACGAGAAGTTGTTGGGGGCTGGGTCGCTATAGCTGATGCCCGTGGTGGGACACATCAGTCGCTTGGAGAAATGCTTCAGCGTGTTAGTGTCCTTGTCGAGAATCATGATGAGGCCCTCGCCTTGCTTCATGGCTATCTGTACGCTCTTCTTCAGCCGCTCGTCGGCCATGCCGTCGGTCTTCACCGCCAGCTTGTCTATCACCACTTCGATGTCGTGGTTCTTGTAGCGGTCCACCTTCATGCCTTGCTTGATCTCCACTATCTCGCCGTCTACACGCATGGTCAGATAGCCTTTGCGGCGCATGGCCTCGAACAGCTCGCGATAGTGGCCTTTCCTCGACCTCACCAGCGGGGCGAGGATGAAGATACGCTTGCCGGCATAGTCGTGCAGAATCATGTCGATGATTTTCTCTTCGGTGTACTTCACCATCGGCTCGCCCGTGACGTAGCTGTAGGCCTTGCCTGCGCGTGCAAAGAGCAGTCGCAGATAGTCGTAGATCTCGGTGGTGGTGCCAACCGTTGAACGTGGATTCTTGTTGGTCGTCTTTTGCTCAATGCTGATGACAGGCGACAGGCCCGTTATCTTGTCGACGTCGGGGCGCTCCATGCCGCCCAGGAAGTTGCGCGCATAGGCCGAGAAAGTCTCAATATAGCGGCGCTGTCCCTCGGCAAAGATGGTGTCGAAGGCCAGCGACGACTTTCCGCTGCCGCTCAGTCCGGTAATCACCGTCAGCGAGCCACGGGGAATGGTGACGTCGATGTTCTTCAGATTATGCACTCTTGCGCCGTAGACGCATATTTTCTCGTCTTCTCTATTGCCCATTGCTCGTACCAGTATTATTGTCAGGAAGTCCTCTCAGCAGGTTGACATCCTTGCGTATCCTGTATTCTCTGCCATCGGCGCCCCTGGCTTCCACATACACAAAATAGACGCCTTCCTTCACATCGTTGCCTTTGTATTTTCCGTCCCATCCGTCGGCAGGGTTGTTCCATTCGTAGAGCTTCTGTCCCCAGCGGTTCAGGATGATGGCCCGGAAAGAGATGATGTTCTTGAAGTCTTTCTTCGCACGGTAGATGTCGTTGTGGCCGTCACCGTTGGGCGAGAAGGCATTGGGAAACTCAAGCGAGCTCGCGGCAATGCTGATGGTGACCGAGGCGGTGTCCAACTCATTGCTCTCGTCGCCCCTCCTCATCATGCCCTTGGCTGTAATAGTATAGTCTCCCGACTCAGTGAAGGTGTAGGATGTCTCATTTTCATACCTGACGAAAATCTCGCCAAGGGGTTCTGAGTTCAGCGACTTGGTGCGAATGAAATGCCACTCATAGGAGAATGTCCAGTCGTCGTAGCCTTCGGGTGGAGTGGCGCGGAAGGTGACTGCCAGTGGTGCCTGTCCGTCATCAATGTTGGTAGTCTCGACAATTCCGCCCTCTTTGTCGGTATAAACGGCATATACTGTCGGTTTTTGTGCTTTGCCTGTCAGTGCGAAGGCACACAAAAACGAAACCAGCAGCAAGCATATTCTTTGTTTCATGTCTGTTTGTATTTAATTCGTGCAAAAGTACAAAAAAAGACTGATATAGGAAAGTAATTTGAGGAGATTTACGTAGAATGACCGAAAAATAGTCCTGTAAACAAAATTGGAAGTTACTTCTGCTTCGTCTGCTGGCCCTGCACGATGCCGGTATCACGCCATTCCTGTGAAGAACCAAAGTAAATATCAACCTTAAGGGAAAAGAAAGTTT
>CACXXD010000028.1 GCA_902771445.1 uncultured Prevotellaceae bacterium | reverse complement strand
ATCATCCTCGCACTATGTGTGTGTTCCCTCCCGCTCATGGCTGTCGTGAGCGGAAGGTCGTTGACTAATACGCTAAAAGACCTTTGCACAGAGCTGCAAGCGGCCTATCGACAACGCTCAGATGCACAGCAGCGCTTCAACGAGGATTTTGAACGCCAGCATAAAAAGATGATCGACGTCATTACCGAGTCGAATGAACTCAGCATCCTGCTCTACACCCAGGAACAGGAGATGACGTTCGACCTCGCCTATGCCCTGAAGAAGGTGACAGCCGACTACAAGGCTTTCAGCGGGAACCGCAGACCGTATGATTACATCGTCAACAATCTGAACTACGAGATAGACCGCAATGCCAGACTCATCGAGGCCCTGCGCCGACTGCCGCCGATGAAGAAGGAGATAGAGGCGGACATCGTGCCCGACAGTCTGATGTACCACAACGACTCACTCGACGTTCACCTGACCGACTCGCTCTCTTCGCTGGAGAAGGAGGTCATCAGGATTGCCTTCAAGGATTCGCTCTCGACCCCCTTCGTCTTGGACTCGATAGGCATTGTGCTGCGCGACTCCTGCATCTTCTTCGTCTCGGAAATCCTGAAGATGAACGCCAACAACCGGGCTACCGTGATTGCTGACAGCACGCACTATCAGGAGGCCTACCTGCGCCTGAAGGAGACCTACGACTATGCCGAGACGCGCTATCGGGAGTTGGAACGCTATATCTTTATCGACGGGCAGACACCGTTCTTGGATATTCTGGCGAATCCCAACTATTTTTGGAACAAGACCAAGTTGGACCTGCATGGGCAGTATAGTTTCAAAGAATTGGAAAGATGTCTTGACGAAAGCGATCTTGATGAAAAAGCTTCTGAAGAAGACGAAGATGACAGCAAATTTTTACAGCATCTTTCAAGCAAGGCTGAGAATACCATGTTGGTGATTATCTGTATCTTTCAGGTGGTCGTGCTGGTATGCTTCTGGCTCGCCACACTGCTGGTTCTCTGGCTGCTTTACCGCTATACCAGACTGAAACGCTATGTCCCCAAGAAGAAACTGTCAATCATCTCGATACTGTTGGGCACCATTTTCTACTTCCTGGTGTTTGGCTTCTCCTTGTATGGTGATGAATACATCAATTTGGGCGTGGCTCACGTCAACACTTTCCTGTGGCTGCTCATTGCCATCTCAGCCTCGCTGCTACTACGCGTAAAACCCGATCAGTTCCGACAAGGTTTCCTACTCTACTCCGCCACATTCCTTGTGGTGCTGCTCATCATTTCCTGTCGCATCACCTTCGTGCCCGACAAACTGATGGTGATTCTGTTCCCGCCCATCCTGCTGCTGATTGTAATTTGGCAGTTGTGCTGTTGTATCTGGGTCAGCGGTAAGGCCACATCTATCGACCGCACATTGGGCTGGGGAGCATTAGCCGTCTATCTTGTCGCCTTCGTATTCGCGTTCCTGGGCTATACTTTTGTGGCTTTGCTCATTCTGGTTTGGTGGTATTTCCTGTTGGCAGCCTGGCTGACAGTAGTCTGCATCCTGGACCTGATGAGTCGGTTCAAAGAACGCTGGCTGGACAAGCGTGTGGACAGCATGCGTAATCGCATCACCTACGTGTCGGGCGAAGACCGCGAGTCGCTGTTGTTTGGCGCTACCTGGTTCTACGACCTCATCCGTCAGGTGGCTATTCCCACCATCGTGCTACTCTCCTTCCCGTTGTGTGTGAGTCTGTCGTTAAGCATCTTCGACTTTGACGACCTGTTCGTAAGATTCTATGAGGAGCCCTTTATCCACCTCTCCGACACGAATGGTGTTGAGACGCTGAGCATCTCTTTGAAGAGCATCATCTATCTGTTGATACTTTTCTATGTCATGCGTTACGTCGGCAGGGCCATTCACGCCATTTGGCAATACGCCCGGTACTTTGCCTTCATGCGCAAGCATAACCGCACCTCCATCCGTCCCAATGAGATCAACCTCTCGTTGGGCAACAGCATCATCAGCGTACTCATCTGGATGGTATTCGCGATGGTGGTCATTTCCGTATGGAAGATTCCCACAGGTTCTCTGGGCCTGATAGCGGGAGGTCTGTCGGCTGGTATCGGTCTTGCGCTGAAGGATGTCATCAACAACTTCATATACGGCATCCAGCTGATGGGTGGACGCCTGCGTGTAGGCGACTGGATTGAGTGCGAGGGTATTCGTGGTAAAGTGACTGCCATCAATTATCAGTGCGTACAGGCAGAGACCGTCGAGGGCACGGAAATGTCGTTCCTCAACTCGTCGCTCTTCGGCAAGAACTTCAACAACCTCACCCGTAACAATTCCTATGAGCTGACCGTCATCACCGTAGGCGTGGCCTATGGAACAGATATCAACCAGGTGCGCCAGGTGCTGGTGGAGGGTATGCAGAAGATGCGTGCCAAGGATCGGTACGGCCGCGAGATTGTGGATCCCAAGTACGGCTTCAATGTGGTGGTCGGCAACATGAGCGACAGTGCTGTGGACATCAACGTGAAGCAATACGTGCTGGTGGCCGAGCGTATCGGCTACGTGGACCGTGCCAAGGAGGTGATTTACGAATCCCTCACCACCGCCGGCATTACCATCCCCTTCCCACAATGTGATGTACACCTAATCCCCGAATCAAAGGTTACAGATTTGAGCTCGGAACTTTCTGAACAGTTATAAAAATCCGTCATATTTTAACATGGAAACTCCACTTGTTAGTGAAAACCTTCGAACCTTATAGTGAAGAGGAGAATTTTATATTCATCAATGCCTGGAACGAATGGGCTGAAGGTAACCATTTGGAGCCAGACCAGAGGTGGGGGCGAGGGTATCTGGAAGAAACGAAGAATGCATTTAAATACTACTTATGAGATTCACCTTTTTACTCCCGGCATATAAAAGTATATTCTTGGATGAAGCACTTCAAAGTATACAGCGACAATCATTTGCTGATTTTCAGGTACTAATAAGCGATGATTGCTCGCCTGATAATTTAAAACAAATATGTAGCCCATACTTAAAGGACACCCGATTTACATATCGTAGGAATAAAGAAAACATGGGAAGGAAAAGCCTTGTCGCTCACTGGAATTTGTTAGTTTCTATGTGTGACACGGAGTTCTTAATACTTGCAAGTGACGATGATGTATACGAATCTCATTTTTTACAGGAAATAGACCTGTTGACGAAACAATATCCAGATATTGCTTTGTTTCGGGCTCGTACTCAAAGGGTTGATGAGACTGGAAAAATTCTTTCTGCTGAAAAGTTATGTCTGCGATATGAAAATCCTCTTCAGGCGATGTGTTCTTATTTTGGAGAGAATAGGATACATTGTATTGGCAACTTTATTTTTCGCACAGATGTTTTGAAAAGTCAAGGTGGATTCGTCGATTTCCCTTTAGCGTGGTTTTCTGATGACGCAACTGTCCTATTGTGTATGAATAGGGGTATTGTGAATACAGAGCATGTGTCATTTAGCTTTAGGAAATCTTCGTTCAACATCTCGTGGCAATCTCCAACAAAGGATAATGCCCGAATGAAAATAGAGGCAACAAAAAGATTCTATTATTGGTTTGAAGTTTTTAAAACAAGAAAGATTTGTCCCCAGGATTTAAATGAGAAGAAATTGTATTCTATCCTTCAGAATGAAGTTTATGAGCGTGTAAAATGGCATTTACTATGCTATTATCCCTTTATTGGTGGCATTGATAAGTGTAAAACACAATTATGGATGTATAGGAATAATTTTGAGGACGGTAATCTTTTTAGATTTGCCAAAGCAGTTATTATTTCTTTTATACGATTTGTTAGAAAGAATATTTGTTAATTTTTAACGATTACTAAAGCAAAGTTATTGTAGAAAAACTATCGAAAGTTTGGACGTTTCAGAAAGATTTCATATTTTTGCCATCGAAAATAGAGATGGTTTAGAAATGAATCCCCAAATATCAAATACTATTAAGGAGTATTTTAAGACCCAACCAGTGGAAAAGGCATGGGTTTTTGGCTCCTTCTCCCGTGGAGAGGAACGTCCTGAAAGTGATGTCGATATCATGATCTCACTACGGCCAGGGACTCGACTGGGTCTTCAGTTCTTTGCAATGAACTTAGAGCTGGAGCGACTTTTGAATCGTCCTGTTGATTTGGTAATAGAGGGTGATTTGCTACCTTTTGCTGAGAAAACCGCTAACCATGATAAAGTATTAGTCTATGCGAGAGCCTAGTAGAGATTTGTCAAGATTGGAACATATTCTTTCCGCAATTGAGTATGTGGAGAGTTATACGAACGGCATCAGCGAAGAGCTATTAAAGGAAAACAAACTGTATCTTCATGCTACTACATATAATGTGCAAATAATTGGAGAGGCGGTCTATAAACTTTCAACAGAGTTTAAGCAACAACATCCTCTGACACCTTGGGCCGTAATAGAGAAAATGCGGCATATCCTAGTACACGATTATTTCAAGATTAACCTTGATGTATTATGGGAAGTCATCAAAAAGGATATACCAGTATTAAAAGCCCAAGTAGAGCAATATATCACAGAAATACGATAATCCTTATCAAAAATTGGTGTGCGAGGACGGAAACTGGAATAAGTAAGAAAACAGGACGAGGAACTGCGGTTGCAATTCCTCGTCCTGTTTTTTAGGTGGGGACTGTCCCACGTCTGAATTTTTAAGGTTCACCGAAGTTTTACTTCCGTCCGCAGTTCTCTATCAGTTCGCTGACCTGTGCATTGAAGTCATCGGAGGCAAGGAGCTGCTCGATGGTGAGGTGCATGCGATAACGCCAGTAGTGACGGGGATTGGCGGGGATGTTGATGCGCTCGGCATCGGCATCGGGCAGACGAAGATGCTCGTCAATGCTCAGCCAGTCTTGCAGGGACAACAGGCAGAGCATGGAGGGACAAGACAGATGAAGCGACACAATCTGCCGGGCCAACCAGCCGGGCAGCGGATGTGGAGCAGGGCCATCGATGCAGAGCACGGAGTTGAAGTAGTTCTGCGCACGCTCTAAATCCTCGTCCCACCACTGCCGCAGGGTCGACATGTCGTGAGTGGAGATGGTGTCGACTGAGCGATAAGGATTATGATCGAGTATGCCGAAGCGCAGTCCCGTCTCCTTCGGCATCGACTGTATCTCAAGTGAGAGAATGCGCAGCTGGTTCATTACCCAAGGCACGCAGTCGGGCACCATGCCCAGGTCTTCGGCACAGCAGAGCATGCGCGTGGCCTGCGTCAGTCGGGGTAGTTTCTTCATGGCCTCCTCGTACCAATACTGGTTGTTGCGACGGTAGAAGTAATCGTCGTACATCACCTTGAAGCACCAGCGCTCGTAGGCCTCCAACTGTTGGTAGGCCGACATCTTCAGTGCATTGATGCGCGGATGCCATGTATTCTTCTGCTTGTGGTCCTCCAGATAGAGTTCCTGACGGAAGGGCAGATGCCAGCGTTGCTCTATCTCGTCGATGCTCATGGGCAGCGACGGCTGGAACTGTCCGTAGAGTCCGCTCTTCTCTGGCATGGGAATCTCCCAGATGCGGAAGAAGCCCAGCACGTGGTCGATGCGATAGGCATCGAAGTACTCCTGCATCTTGCGGAAACGGCGCACCCACCACTGGCACCCGTCGCTGAGCATCACGTCCCAGTTGTAGGTGGGGAAGCCCCAGTTCTGTCCGTCGTCACTGAAGGCATCGGGCGGAGCACCTGCCTGACCGTTCAGGTTGAAGTAGCGCGGCTCGGCCCATGCCTCCACACCATCGCGACTGATACCGATGGGGATGTCGCCTTTCAGGATGACACGATGCCGACGGGCATACTCATGGGCGGCTCTCATCTGCTGGTCGAGGTTGAACTGAACGAAATACCAGAACTCAAGTACTTCCGCGTCGGGTGTGGCCAGCGGCGAGGGCCACTGCGAGAACTCAGCCGTTCTGTAGAGGTCACGGTAGCAACAGAAGCGTGCGTATGGCTCAAGCCAGTCTTTGTTGGCTTCGAAGAAGTCGGCATACGACTGCGTGCCTTTAACGTTGGCCCACTCCTGGCGATACACCTCATGCAGGTATTCCATCTTTGCGGCAAACACACGCTCGTAGTCTATCTGCGGCAGGGCATTCAGCTCTTTGCGCAACTCTTCATACTTGTTGCGCAATGCCTCGTCGTTGAGCGGCGGCAACTGTCGCAGGTCGGTGTACTGGGGATGCAGGGCAAAGATACTGATGCTGTTATAGGGATAGCTGTCCTGCCAACTGCCCGTCATGTTGGTGTCGTTGATGGGCAGCACCTGCAAGATGCGCTGATGGGTCTTCTCACACCAGTCAACCATTTGCTTCAGGTCGCCAAAGTCGCCCACACCGAAGCTGCCCTCACTGCGCAAGGAGAACACGGGGATGACGGTTCCCGCACCGCGCCATGCCCAGATGCCGAAGAAGGCCTGAGGCAGTTCGTAGACGACCACGCTGTCCTCATCTATTTCTGGCAGACTGACCACGCGGTTCATGCAATGCTCCCACTCTGTGCCATCGGACTTTACCAACACGAACTTGAACTCAAAGCGACGCGGCAGACGGTCGGCATCGAGACTGACCACCCACTCATGACACTCGTGCTCTGTCATCGGCAGGGCGCACTCGGCTTTCCATGCGCCCAACTGTTCCGGCTCGCCTACGATGGCCAGCCGATGGTCGGAACGAAGCTGCGGGGCGCGAACCTTCAGATGCACCGTGCGCGAGAACTCGACGACGGGACTCTTGCTGCGCTCGCGGGCCATCACACAGTCGGTGAAAGCCGACGAATAGAGGTAACTGTCTTCGGGCGTATCTATCCAGTGGTCAAAGACCGTGTAGCTGGTCTGCTCGCCGCCTTTCTTCACGAACTCCAGACGGTGCGGCTCCACCAGCCACTCCTGCCGCAACTCTTGTTCGTCGCGCCACACACTGTAGTAATAGTCGATAAAAGTACCCTCCTCAGCAGGCAGCATCACTTCAGCCGTCCACAAGGCACCGTCGACTGTATCCATTTCATAGTGCTCCACTGTCTGCTGTCCGTTCCTCACGTTCAGCACCAGTCGCTCTCCGAACTGTGTTCGGTAGTCCAGGTTAAATATTGCCTTAATCATAGCTTTATTTTGTTTTTATTCTTTCATTTTTTTATTCTTCCCACGCACAAGGCTCCTACAAACAGGCTGATGCCTGCCACCACCATCATGGAGTACTGATGACCGCCCACCAGCGTAAGAATCACACCACCCAACAGGGCTGCAATGATCTGTGGCACGCAGATCGTTCCATTGAACAGACCCAGATAGGCTCCCATGTGTCCGTAGCCTTGCAGGGCATTGGTCACCAGCGCAAAGGGCATGGCCAGCATGGCGGCCCAGGCGCAGCCAATGAGCAGGAATGGCACGAACAGCAGGTACTGGCTGTCAATGAATGGCACCGCCACGAAGCCAATGCCACCGATCAACAAGCTCACGGCATAGGCCAGCTTGGTATTGCTGAACCGTGGCAGCACCACAGCCCAGACCACGGAGCCGATGGCCTGCACAGCAAAGAGCACACCTACCCACGCACCGGCCTCCTGATAGCCTGCCGAACTGGCCTCGGTGGTGTGCCAAACGGTCTCGGCAATGGTGCCGTTGGTATAGGTCCACATATACATGAATGCCAACCAGCAGAAGAACTGCACCAGACCAATCTGCCAGAAGGCTGAAGGGGCATCCTTCAGGAGAGCGAACCAGGAGGTGCTATCCATCCCGGCCCCCCCTACTGCCCCCGAGGGGGCTTCTTTAGTTTTGCTATGAGAACTTTCTGCGGCAGAACTATATTCTCCCCTCTCTTTCGGAGAGGGGTCGGGGGTGAGGCTATTATACTCCGCATATTCCTCTGGATTCCATTCCTTCACTGTCACCGTCGTATAAATGACGCACACGATGAGGATGGCAGCCCCTATATAGAACGAATAGATGACCGTGTCGGGAATCACACCCACGGGTGCCGTGTTGGCTATGCCCAGCAACAGGAAGAAATAGGGAAACAGATAGCCCACCAGCGAACCTGCATTGCACAGAAACGACTGTATGCTATAGGCCTTGGCCTTCTGCTCCTCGTTCACCATGTCGCCCACCAGCATCTTGAACGGCTGCATGGCCATGTTGATGGAGGTATCAAGAAACATGAGGGCGCACAGTCCGAAGATCATCGCTGCCGAGAATGTCAGACCGATCGAGCCTGCATTGGGCAACAGGCACATCACCAGCACTGCCACGGCAGCACCTACAAACAGATAGGGTATGCGCCGACCGAAGCGCGTCCACGTCTTGTCGCTCAGCGTACCCACGATGGGCTGCACCAGTATGCCCATCAGTGGCGGCAGCACCCAGAAGTAGCTCAGGTTGTGCGGATCGGCCCCCAGCGTGGCAAAGATTCGCGAAATATTAGCACTCTGGAGCGCGTATGCAATCTGCACCCCAAAAAATCCGAAGCTCAAGTTCCAGAGCTTCCAAAAGTTCATGTCCGGTTTCCTTTTCATAACTTTAATTATTTACAGGCCCCTCCTGCTGCCCCCGAGGGGGCTTCTTTAGTTTTGCTATCTATAGTAGCCCCCTCGGGGGCTGAAAGGGAGGCTTTACCTTGTCGTTCCTCTTATAATCAGTCTTGTCCTCACGATGCGCTTCTCGTTCTTCTCGATCGGAATCTTCCCTTCCACCATGCCAATGAGCACGTCGGCAGCCTCCTCGCCCACACGGAACCCCTGCTGCTCAACGGTCGTCAGCATCGGGTCGCACGACACGGCACGCACACCGTTGCTGAATCCGCAGATGCTGAGGTCCTCAGGCACGCGCAGTCCCATGCGCTTCACCGTATAGAGAATGCCCAGAGCCGTGTCGTCGTTCACGGCAAAGAACGCGTCGGGATAAACATCGCCTTCAAACAGGTCGGGCGTAATCATCTCCGCATCATGGCGGTTGTCGCAGATGCGCGTCAGCTCTTCACGGAAAGGCAGACCGTGTTTCAGCAGCGCGTCCTTATATCCGTTGAAGCGGTTCTTCGCTATCTCCATGTTCATCTGAGAACCATAGTACACGATCCTCCGGCACCCCGTCTCTATCAGATAGCTCACGGCATTATACGCGCCCGTATAGTCGTCGACCACCACCCGGCTCGTATTGATGCCCGTGCAGATGCGGTCGTAGAACACCAGAGGCACGCCCTTGTCCATCAGGTGCTGAAAATGGTCATACTTGTGCGTGTCCTTGGCCTGCGAGACGATGACGCCGCACACCTTATTCTCAAAAAAGGAACGGCACAGCTGCACCTCGCGCTCATAGTGCTCACCGCTCTGGGCCACCATCACCCGATAGCCACGAGCCGATGCCTCCTCTTCAATGCCACACAATACCGTGGAAAAATAATAGTGCACAAACTCAGGGATAATCACGCCTATGATCTTCATCGGCTGCACCCGCGTCAGCCGCAACGACTCAGCCAGCATGTTCGGCATGAAGTGGTGCTCCTGGGCATACTGCTGAATCATGCGCCGTCGCTCTATCGATATGCGCGGCGAGTCCTTGAGCGCACGCGACACCGTAGACACTGAGATGTTCAGCTCCCGTGCAATATCTTTCATCGTAATAGGCGAATCATCCTTCATCAAATTCTCTTTAGGCACGTTTTTTAGGTTTTTATCAAATCACAATGCAAAAGTAGACAAACTTTCTTTTCGTTGAACATAATTTATAGTTATTTTTCACCCATTTGGATGCAAACGTTTGCATGCCGTTATGCAGACTTTTTTGTACAAAAATTACACAACGAATGAAAAAGAGTTATAACTTTGCAGCTAACTTCGGTTAATGGCCTTAAAAGCCACTAAAACAGCTAACTGACTGACAAAACATATATAATACTAACAAAATTCTAATTTTTAACATTAATGTAATGATGAAGCAGGTAAACATTCAAATTCCTGTCAGAATGCTCGCCCTATTGCTGGGCCTGTTTCTGACATTGGGAGCCTTTGCACAAATCAACGTCAAAGGCCATGTCAAGGATTCGAGTGGAGAACCGATTATCGGAGCTACCATCCGTATTGCAGGACAGTCTGCAGGCGGTGCGGTGTCTGACTTCGACGGCAACTTCGCTATCAAGGCGCAGCAAGGCGCCACTCTCGAAATCAGCTACGTGGGCTACCAGACAGCTCGCGTCGCTGCGGCAGCTACGGTCAACGTCACTCTTCAGGACGACGCACAACTGCTCAACGACGTCGTCGTCATCGGTTACGGTGTAGCCAAGAAGAACGACCTGACTGGTTCGGTAACAGCCATCAAGCCCGACGAGAAGAACCACGGCTTGGTGACCAACGCACAGGACATGATCCAGGGCAAGATTGCAGGTGTCAGTGTCACCAGCGATGGCGGTACGCCTGGCGGCAGCTCGACCATCCGCATCCGTGGCGGTTCGTCGCTCAATGCCAACAACGACCCTCTGATCGTCATCGACGGACTGGCACTCGACCGCCAGGGCATCAAGGGCTCGCCAAATGCGCTCTCGATGGTCAACCCTAACGATATTGAGTCGTTCACTGTGCTGAAGGATGCTTCTGCCACCGCCATCTATGGTAGCCGAGGCTCCAACGGTGTCATCATCATCACCACCAAGAAAGGACGCAAAGGACAGAAGGCTCAGGTGAGCTACAACGGCAACGTGTCGTATTCGGTAAAGAAGAAGACACTCGACGTGCTCAATGCCGACGAATACCGCAGCTTCATCAAGAGCTACTATGGTGAGAACTCAGACGCAGCAGGTCTGCTGGGCAATGCCAACACCAACTGGCAGGACGAAATCTTCTCGCCTGCCGTGAGCCACGATCACAGCGTCACCATTCAGGGCGGACTGAAGAACATGCCTTATCGCATCAGCGTGGGCTATACAGACCAGAACGGTATTCTGAAGACTTCCAACTTCCAGCGTACCACCGCCAGCGTAACCCTCAACCCGTCGTTCCTCAACGATCACCTGAAGTTCAACATCAACGGTAAGTTCATGTACTCGCACAACCGCTATGCCAACACCGATGCCATCAGCGATGCCGTGCGCATGGATCCCACGCAACCCGTCTTCAGCGACGATCCCGCTTTCAACAACTATCACGGCTACTTCACCTGGACCGATGCAGGCAGCACACTGAAAGACCCCAACTACACTACTCTGAAGAACACGAATGCAGCCTATAACCCCGTGGCACGTCTGTATGAGAAGAACGACCGCGCCAATTCGTTCGACTACATGGGCAATGTGGAAGTCGACTACCAGATTCATGGATTCGAAGACCTGCGCCTGCACATGAACTTCAGCGGCGACTGGGCCAACGGTAAGCAGAACACCGACTATGCCAACTGGGGACAGACCAACTTCTATTATGGCCGCACGGGCTATTCGAAGGAGAACAAGTACAACCTGACCTACTCGGCCTACGCTCAGTACTACAAGGACTTTGCCAAGACACAGCACGTGGACGTCATGGCCGGTTACGAGTGGAGCCACAACAAATACTGGGGCGACGAGTACAGTCATGGCATGTATCCCATGACCACCACCGACGTGGTGAAGTTGGACGACGGAACCGAGGTTGCCGCTGCCGGACGCGAATATACACCTTATACAAGCATCTGGAAACAGGAGAACTACCTCGTCTCGTTCTATGGCCGCTTCAACTACATCGCCTGGGATCGCTACATGGTGACTGCCACCGTGCGTCGCGACGGTTCGAGCCGCTTCAAGGACCACTGGTCAACCTTCCCCTCTGTGGCACTGGGCTGGAAAATCAGCGAAGAGGCCTTCCTGAGAAACAGCAAATGGCTGAGCGAACTGAAACTACGTCTGGGCTGGGGTAAGACCGGACAGCAGGACATCGGCTCCAACTATGCTTATTTCGCATCCTACAACGTCAACAAGACCAACATCAACGGTCGCTATCCCATCACAGGCGTCAACAACGAGGGTCTGCTCTATCGTCCCGATGCCTACAACCAGGATCTGAAGTGGGAGACGACGACCACCAGCAACATCGGTCTCGACTTCGCACTGTTCAAGAACCGCATCAGCGGTAGCGTCGACTACTACTATCGCAAGACCACCGACCTGCTCAACACCGCATCGGTATCGGCAGGTTCAAACTTCCGCAACCAGGTGCTTTCGAACATCGGCTCGCTGGAGAACAAGGGTATCGAGGCTTCGCTGACCGTCCGTCCTGTGCAGAGCAAAAACTGGCAGTGGGAAGTGTCGGGCAACTTCACCTATAACAAGAACAAGATTACGGAGCTGACCGGCGAGTCGTCGATCATGAAGACAGGTGGCATCTCTGCCGGTACGGGCAACACGGTCCAGGCCAATGCCGTGGGCTATCCCGCCAACTCGTTCTACGTATATCAGCAGGTGTATGATGCCAATGGAATACCTCTCGAGGGTGTCTATGTGGATCAGAATGCCGACGGCCTCATCAACGATGCCGACCTGATTTTCTACAAGAGCCCCGCAGCACCCTACACCGCTGGCCTGAGCTCGCGCCTGCAGTTCAAGAAGTGGGACCTGGGCTTCAGCCTCCGTGCCAGCTTCGACAACTACGTGTTCTGGGACAAGCAGGCCGGCTTCTCCAACGTGGCAAAGCGCTACGACGACTCGTTCAACTATCTGCAGACCATCATCCCCTCAGCCCTGAAGAACAACTGGTCGGGCTACAACTATGTGGTGTCTGACTACTTCGTACACAACGCATCGTTCCTGAAGTGCGACAACATCACGCTGGGCTACTCGTTCGACAACCTCTTCAAGGCCGGCAAGTATAACGGCATGTCGGGCCGCATCTATGCAGCTGCCACGAACGTCTTCACCATCACCAAGTATGAAGGCATCGATCCTGAGGTAGGCGGTGGCATCGACAACCAGATCTATCCTCGTCCGTTCACGGTTCAGCTGGGTGTAAACCTCAATTTCTAATCCTTTAATCATAACAGAAACAATATGAAGCTAAGATATTTCAAAAACGTGATGCCTGCCGCTGCCGCCGCCTTCGTGCTGGCCGGCATGAATGCATGCACGAAAGACCTGGACGTCACTCCTATCGATCCGGGTACAGAGATGAATGTCAGCGAGCCGGGTCTTTATGCCAAGTGCTATGCCAACATGGCACTGGCCGGCAACACTGGTGCTGACGGCGACTGCGATATCGACGGACTGGACGGTGGTACCACTGGCTTTGTGCGCCAGTTGTGGAATGCCAACGAACTGACCACCGACGAGGCCATCTGCGCCTGGGGCGACCCTGGTATCGACCAGTTCAACTATAACACGTGGGATGCCTCTCACCCCATGCTGCAGGGATTCTACTATCGCCTGTATGCAGGCATCAACTACTGCAACCACTATCTGGATGTTTGCAATGGCATAGATGCCACCCGCACAGCCGAGGTTCGCTTCCTGCGTGCGCTCTACTATTATCACCTGATGGACTGCTACGGCAACGTTCCATTCGCCACTGCCCTGTCGGTTGAGAGTCCTCAGCAGATTCAGCGTGCCGACCTGTTCAAGTGGATTGAGAGCGAGCTGAAGGAAGTGAAGGGCAACATGCTTGCACCCGCCGCCCGCACCAGTGCCAGCGAGGGCTATGGCCGTGCCGACCAAGACGCAGCCAACCTGCTTCTGGCCCGTATGTATCTGAATGCAGAAGTCTATACTGGCACAGCCCGCTGGGAGGATGCCAAGACCTACGCCGAGGCCGTCATCAACGGTCCGCACAAGCTGTGGACCACAGGCACGAACGGCTGGAGTGCCTATCAGATGCTGTTCATGGGCGACAACGGTGAGAGCGGTGCTTCGCAAGAAGCCATTCTGCCGCTGCTGCAAGACGGTATCACTACTACCTCATACGGTACGACCATGTTCCTGATGGCTTCTACATGGAAGTCTGACATGGACCAGAGCCTCTACACCGTCAATGGCACCAACATCTGGCTGCCCACGAAGTCTTACGGCAAAGACACTGTTTCAGTGCGCGGAGCCAACCCTGGTTACGGCTCTAGCGACTTCTGGGCAGGCAACCGCGCTCGCTCGCAGTTCATTGCCAAGTTCTTCCCCAACAACGATGCACCTAACGCAAACATCGAGGAGACCGCCGCTGCCGCAGGCGACAACCGTGCCTTGTTCTTCGGCATCGACCGCAATCTGGTTGTCGAAAAGCCTACCGAATATACTTCCGGCTTTGCTGTGGGCAAGTTCCGCAACACCTACTCATCAGGAACCAATCCTCACAATGGCAAGTTTGTTGACACCGACTACTTCCTGATGCGCTCTGCCGAGGCATACCTTATCGCAGCCGAAGCCGATGCACGTATCAACGGTGGTTCAACCACGACTACAGGTACCGCTTATATTGATGCCATCCGCAACCGCGCCCATGCCGCCGTCATGACATCGCCGCACATCTATTCGATCGACCAGATTCTCGACGAGCGTGCTCGTGAGCTCTACCACGAGGGATTCCGCCGCACCGACCTCATCCGCTATGGCTACTTCGGCGGTGTGAACAGCTCCAAGTATATCTGGGAGTGGAAAGGCGGTGCTGAGAAAGGTGCCAGTCTGCCTGAGTATCGCAACCTCTTTGCTATCCCTGCCGAGGATCTCAATGCCAACCCCAACCTGAAAGGCCATCAGAATCCCGGCTACTAATCTGCTTCGTAACTAAAAAAGAGTAAGAATCATGAAAAAAATATTTTCGTATGCAATGCTGCTCTTCGCAGGCGCATTTGCTTTCACATCGTGCAGCGATGACAACGACTCGAACCCCACCATTACTCAGCCAACGGAGTTCGTGCTCAACAGTCCTGCCGATGCCAACGGTAACATAGACCTGGAGAAATCCAAATCGATTGCGCTCACATGGTCGCAACCCACTCCCTACACAGACTTCAATGCACCCGTAGTGCCTACCTATACGGTGCAGTTCTCTACGAAGGGTTCCTTCAACAAGCAGTATGACGCCAACTTGGAGGACAACACTGGTGCCGACTTCATCGCCCTCGACGAGACCTACGCCAGTGGTCAGAATGCGCTGGTGAACGCTGCCGCCTTGAACAAGGCCATCATGCAGCTCAATCCCGACTGGGACGAGACGACGACTCCAGAAAAGCTCACGCTCTCAATCCGTGTGAAGGCCGTCATTCGCGACGTGTCCTTCCGCGAGTACAATCCTATCTTCTCGAATGTGGTCAGCATGAATGTCATTCCATTCTACACCGCCATATCAGCTGCCGATCCTGAAATCTGGTATCTCATCGGTGGAGATATTGCCGACGGCAAGTGGGGCGACGAAGTTGGTGTAAGCCAAGTACCCATGCAGAGCATTGCCGGATTTGAGTACAACAAGAAGACTGGTCAGGGCGAAATCACCTGGACGGGCTATCTGGCTGGCAACGGCTTCAAGCTGAAGAAAGTACCCACCTCGTGGGACGAGCAGTGGGGACAGGGCAATGCCTTTGGCTCATTCAAGAAGAATGATGGCGGCTCAAGTGACATCAAGGTTCCCGAGGCTGGCATCTACACCGTGACTCTCAACACTGCCGACGACGAGCTGAAGGTAGAGAAGTATGACGGAACACCTGCTGTGTTCAGCGGCATGGCCATCTCTGGCACGTTCAACGGCTGGAGTGACACGGCGATGGAGCCGCTTCACACCTATGCCGGTGCTGAGAACCACGAATGGGTCATCACCCAGTCATTTACTGCCGGCACCGAAATCAAGGTGAAGCAGGCTGGTTCTTGGGACTATAACAAGGGCGGTGAGTTTGTCAATTACGCCGATGGCATGTATGTCTACGGTGTAGACAACGGTTCTAACCTGGTTATCGAGGAGGAAGGAACCTACCAGATTCTCTTCAACGACATCACGGGCTTCATTCGTTTCATCAAGAAGTAAAGGAACCCTAAAAACAGAACAATTATGAACAAGAAAATATTTTTTGCAATAGCTTTTGCTGCTACGATGGCAGGCTGCACCGAAGACTTCAAGGAATGGGCAGAGCCACAGCGAGTAGCACAGCCCGACATGGTGGCTTTCAAAGATGGCAACGTGGCTGCTGTCAGTGACATCCAGCTGAACTCCCTGGCCGACGACGTAGACTCTGTCCAGGTGTGCCAGATCACGGCGCCTACCGCCACCAACACGGCTTATACACCCAACTATAAGGTGATATTCGAAGATTTTAATGTCTACGACCTTGACGTGCAGGGCCGCATGGCTGTAGCCGACCTGCAGAACTATCTCACCAGCAACTTTGGCAGCAATCCCAACGTAAAGCATGCCATCAATGCTGTTGTTGAGATGTGGATTGGCGACGGAGCCGCACAGGTGAAGACCGCCACTTCAGGAACTTTCCAGATCACGGCTTCGCCCAAGGCTCCCATCATCGAGGCTGCCTACTACGTCACTGGCAGCATCAACGGCTGGGACAACACAGACAAGACCTATAAACTCACCAACAACGGTGCCGATCCCTATGAGAATCCCGTCTACACCTGCCGCATCAACGCGCCGGAGGACGGCTCGAACGTCGAGTTCAAGATGACTCCCGAATCGGGTCTGGGCGGTGACTGGTCTGGCTGTCTGGCTGCTGACGAAGAAGGCAAGTTCTCCTACAACAACGTGGGCGGCAACTTCGTGATCACCGCTGTCGAGGGTGCCAAGTTCTATGATCTGACATTCAACATGATGGAACAGACCTGGTCGTACAAGGCCGTCAACTTCGATGCCTTCATCTATGAGATTGGCAACAGCCACGGCTGGAGCACATCCATGCCGCTCTACGGCAGCGATGGCGATGGCAAATATCAGGGCTACTACTATTTGGACGGAGGCTTCAAGTTCAAACCCAATGAAAACAACTGGGACGGCGACTGGGGACAGGATCCCAATGCCGCTCTCGGAAAGCTGGTTCAGGAAGGCGAACAGGACTGCCAGGCAGCAGCGGGCTTCTATCAGATTGACGTAGACCTCGCTGCCATGACATGGAGCATCACTCCCGTCACAAGCATCAGCATCATCGGTACCGTCAACGGCAACTGGGACACCGACACCGACCTGACCTACAATGTAGCAACAGGTGCCTGGGAGACCACGGCCACACTGACTGCAGGTGCCATGAAGTTCCGCATGAACCACGACTGGGCTATCTCATGGGGTGGTGCCAACGGCGATGCAACGGCTTACGACAACCTGACTCAGAACAACGGCAAGGATCTCGACCTTACTGAGAATGGCACATACTTCGTCCAGCTCTTCATCAGCTACGAAGGCAATAACAAAGTTGTAATAACCAAGCAGTAATTGCACAAATCAGTTAACTATTATGACGAAGAAACTATTCAATATCGCAGCAGTGGCACTCCTTCTTGGAGTGTCCACCACAGCCCAGGCACAAAATAGCGTCGAGGAGAGAAACTATCCTCACACGTTCATCACACTGCAAGGCGGAGCTCAGGCCACACTCACACACTTCAATATGGGTGACCTCATCACGCCACAGGTAGGACTCTCCGTGGGCCGCTATTTCAACTCCAAAGTTGGTGCACGAATCAACGTACAGGGATGGCAGATCAAGAGTGGATTCCGCGCCGACCGCTACCCCGGACTGACCGCCGACCAGAAGTACAAGTTCAACAACCTGACTGCCGACCTCGACCTGTTGCTGAACATGAGCAACATCATCAATCCGCATCGCACAAGCGACAAGCTCGACTGGATCCTGCTCATCGGCTGGGGTGTCAACCGCACCTGGAACTACGATGAATACAACAACATCATCAACAACTCCAAGTATGTCATCGCTCCCGAACAGTGCAGCAACAAGGAAGCATCATTCAACGGACGCATCGGCACGCAGTTCCAGTGGAACCTCAGCCGCTGCTTCGGGCTCAACCTCGAACTGGCTGCCAACGGCAAGAACGACATCTTCAACCTCAAGACCAACCATCACGTCGACTGGCAACTGCAAGCCATGCTCGGGCTCAACTTCCGAATCGGCACCAAGAGCAAGCCACGCTACGTGATGCGTACCGTCGAGGTGGTCGACACCATCGAGGTCGACGAGACCTACACTGAGAGAGTAAAGAAGCAGCGCCCCGTCACCAAGTCGGAAGAAAAGAACATCGAGACCACCATCTTCTACAAGATAGGACGCAGCAATGCCGACAAGGCTATGGGCTTCGACGAGGCTGTCAGCCAGGTAGCCGAACTTATGAAGTCCAGCGGTGATGCCAAGTTCACCATCACTGGCTATGCCGACAAGCGCACGGGCAACAAGGCCATCAACCAGCGCATCGCCAAAAAGCGTGCCGAGGATGTGGCAAGCAAACTGATCAAGAAGCATGGCATCGACCGCAGCCGAATCACGGTCGACTCGAAGGGCGACACCGTGCAGCCTTACGACGAAAACAACAAGAACCGCTGTGTCATCATCACGGGCGAAGGCTCGTTCAAGGTGACCATCAACGAGACCTACGAAGAGCCTGTGCAGAAAGTGCGCAAGGTGAAAAAGACCCAAACGCGACAGGTGGAACAGCCTGAGCTCGTTAAGTAAAATCTAATACATAAAACACGATCTGATTATCAAAGGCTGGGGGAGAAACAGTAGAGCGCTACTGCCACTCTCCCCTTTTTGTTCTTAACACAAAACTATTACTCCATCCATTATGAAAAAGTTATCTTTACTCATCTTCATCGCTGCCCTGCCGTTGCTGGCCTCTGCACAAGGCTGGCCGGTCCAGTATGGCGGCGTCATGCTGCAGGCGTTCTACTGGGACTCCTACGACGACACCAACTGGCAGCGACTACAGGCACAGGCCGACGAACTCAGCCAGTCGTTCGACCTCGTATGGATTCCGCAGAGTGCCAACTGTGGCGGCACGTCGATGGGCTACGACGACCTCTACTGGTTCAGCAACTACGACAGTTCCTTCGGCAACGAGCAGCAACTGCGCTCCATGATCAGCACCTTCAAGGCCAAAGGACTCAAGACCATTGCCGACGTGGTCATCAACCACCGGCGCAACGTATCCAACTGGGTCGACTTCCCCAACGAGACCTACAAGGGGGTGCAGTACCAAATGACTTCTACCGACATCTGTGCCAACGACGATAACGGCAAAACGCTCAACTGGGCCACACAGAACGGCTATCAGCTCTCTGCCAACAACGACACGGGTGAGGGATGGGACGGCATGCGCGACCTCGACCATACGAGCGCCAACGTGCAGGCCAACGTCAAGGCTTATCTCGACCTGTTGCTCAACGACCTGGGATACGCTGGCGTGCGCTACGACATGGTCAAGGGCTACAGTCCGCAGTACACGGCACTCTACAACGCTGCCGCTCAGCCGGAGTTCTCGGTGGGCGAGTGCTGGGACGGTACGACAACCATCAAGAACTGGATCAACGGAACGGCCATCGACGGCAAGCCGCAGTCGGCAGCTTTCGACTTCCAATTCCGCTACACCGTGCGCAACGCGGCCAACAACGGCAACTGGGCGCGACTGGCTCAGCAGAACGACGGAAACTGGCCGCTCATCAGTAGCAACGAGAGCGGTGGCGGCTATCGTCGCTATGCGGTAACGTTTGTAGAGAACCACGACACCGAGTGGCGCTCCAACGGTGAGCGAAACGACCCGCTGCTGCGCGACACGCTGGCAGCCAACGCGTTCCTTCTGGCCATGCCCGGCACGCCCTGCGTCTTCCTGAAGCATTGGCAGAGCTATCCCACGGAACTGAAGGCCATGATTGCCGCACGCAAACAGGCTGGCATCACCAACACCAGCAGCTACAGCAACTTCCGCAGTGCGCAGACCTATTTTGCCAATATGATTGACAGCAAGCTCCTCGTCGTGGTGGGCAACACCAGTCAGCTGGTGGTGAACGCATCGCAGTGGGTGCGCATCCTGTCGGGACATCACTATGCCTACTACTTCGCTGCATCGATGAACATGCCGTGGGTCAGTCTGGCATCGAGCAACTATCAGGGCGAACAGCAAGCCACGCTCACGGCGGTCACTGCCGACAGCAACGAGCGCCTGTGCTACTCGCTGAACGACAACGGCGTAACCGAAGTGGCAAGCGGCACGACCATCGTCATTCCGCAGGGCAACACAACGCTGAAGGTCTGGCTGAAGTCCAACCCATCCAACGTCATCACGCGCAACTACGTCGTGGAGGAACAGGTGGAGCCAGTCTTCGATGTACCCAGCTTCTGCACCGTGGCCGACGGCGAGACGTGCGCGTTCTTCGAGGCACCGCTCACCTGGACTAACACCATCAGCTGCTGGGCATGGGACAACAAGGGCAACTACACAGGAGGCTCATGGCCAGGCACGGCCTGCACCTTGCTGGGCCAGAGCAGCCGGGGCCGCAACGTGTGGAAGTGGTCGTGGGACGGTCGCTACACCGCCGGCACTGGCACCGCGCCTACGATGATCATCTTCAACAACACCAATGCGCCGCAGACTGCCGACCTATCTTTCGTCAACGGCGGCTACTACATGGAGGACGGTCTGAAGGTCAACGTGCTCACGTCCATCAACAAGCCCAAGGCTGTGGCCGATCCCGCATCGGCTCCCATCTACAACATGCGCGGACAGCGCATCGACAGCCCGCGTGCCAAAGGCATCTACATTCGTCAGCACAAGAAGTTCGTTGTGCGATAGTCCGTCAGCCTCCCTATCATGTTCAGTGAGCAAACCAAAATGTTATTAACAGCCATAGTAGCAATCATCATGATGTCATCGTGCAACGAACCCAAAGCAGAGCCGGTGGTAAGACCGGCCACGCAGGCGGGACGCTTCTATGAGGCCGACCCGCTGCGACTCAGTCAGGAGATTGACAGTCTCCTGAGTCTTCATAAGCGGTCGCCACTCGACGGTGTGGCGGCGCTCATCGTGCCGCATGCCAGTCCATACTTCAGCGGCAACGTGGCGGCTTCGGCTTACATGTCGCTCAACCCGCAGAAGCACTACAAGCGCATCTTCATGCTCGGCCCGAGTCACCACACTTGGCTCGACGGGGCTTCGGTCAACGATGCCGTCGACTACTATGCCACGCCACTGGGCAATGTTGAGGTGGACCGCGCCACGGCCTCCCGGCTGATTGCAGCCGACAGCGTGTTTGCCTACAGCCGCGAGGCACACGATCAGGAGCACTGTCTGGAGGTGCAGCTGCCGTTCTTGCAGCGCAGATTCAAGGAGGTGCCGCCCATCGTGCCTGTCATCATCTCTACCAACGACTACCAAAAGCTTCAGCGCATGGCCAGTGCGCTGAAGCCTTTCTTCACCGACGAGAACCTGTTTATCGTGAGCAGCGACTTCTCCCACTACCCGTCCTACGACGATGCCTACAGGGTGGATGCCCTGACAGGCCAGGCCGTGGAGAGTGGCAGCGCAGAACAGTTCATGGCTGTCATCGAGGCGAATGCCAACAGCGGCATTCGCAACCTGGCAACCAGTGCGTGCGGCGAACTGGCCATCATCACACTGATGCTCATGCTCGACGAGCACTACACCATGAAGCACATCATGTATCAGAACTCGGGCGATATAGACAACCACGACCACAGCCGGGTGGTGGGCTACCATGCCTTTGCCGCCCTGCGCAACGATGCCCCGACGTTCACGCTTTCTGAGCAGGCGAAACAGCAACTGAAGAAGATTGCACTCCAGAGCATCAGCGACTCGCTCAACGGCAAGCACGCGGCAACGGTCTCACCGAAAATACTCAGTCAGCACCCGGCCCTACGACAAAAGTGCGGTGCCTTCGTGTCGCTCCACAAGCACGGACGACTACGTGGCTGCATCGGTCATTTTGGCGAGGACCATCCCCTGCACGAGATCGTGGCCGACATGGCACGTGCGGCAGCCTTCGAGGATCCAAGATTCCAGCCAGTCACACGCGCTGAGCTGAGCGACATCGACATTGAGATTTCGGTCCTCACGCCCATGCGGCGCATACAGAGTCTCGACGAGTTCCTGCTGCATCGCCACGGCATCTATATTCGCAAGGGCTACCGCAGCGGAACGTTCCTGCCGCAGGTGGCCGACGAGGTCGACTGGACGAAGGAGGAGTTTGTGGGGCATTGTTCGCAAGACAAGGCCGGACTGGGCTGGGACGGATGGCGCGATGCCGAGCTATACGTCTACGAGGCCATCGTATTCTGAAAACCTTCACACTATGGCACAACCAACAGCAAAATACTATCACCAGTTGCACGACGGCAAGGTGCAGTGCCAGCTCTGTCCGCACCACTGTCTTCTGGCCAATGGCAAGACGGGCCTCTGCCGCAGTCGGCGCAACAGTAACGGCACGCTCGTCAGCGAGGTCTACGGCAAGCCATGCTCGCTGGCCATCGACCCCATCGAAAAGAAGCCGCTCTACCACTTCCACCCCGGCACAAAGTGTCTCTCCCTAGCCTGCACGGGCTGCAACTTCCACTGCGCCAACTGCCAGAACCACGACATCTCGCAGGCTGCTCCCTGGGAGGTCGACTTCTACGACCTCTCGCCTCAGCAGGTGGTCGACCTCTGCTTGCAGCATCAGTGTCCCGGCATTGCCTACACCTACACTGAGCCGCTCACCTACATTGAGTATGTAACCGACATTGCGCGACTGGCCCACGAGAAAGGCCTGTGGAACATTCTGGTCACGGCGGGCTACGTCTGTCGGCAACCGCTGAACGACCTTCTGCCCTACCTCGACGCGGCCAACATCGATCTGAAGTCGTTCAGCAGCGAGATCTACCAGCGCATCAGCGGCGGTCAGCTCTCCGTTGTGCTCAACACGATCATGGCCATGCGCGATGCAGGGGTATGGATTGAACTGACCAACCTCATCATCCCCGGCATCAACGACGACATGGTCATGATTCGCAACATGTGTCAGTGGCTTGTGGCCAACGGCCTCGCCGCTGCCCCACTCCATTTCAGCCGTTTCTTCCCCCGCTACAAACTCCTGAATCTACCGCCCACCCCAACAAGCACCCTGCACAACGCACAGCGCATCGCCCTGGAAGCAGGCATGCAGCACGTCTATCTGGGGAATATATAGGAACTATAGACTGTTTCTGTTGGCTCCACATCAAGCGTGATGGTCTTTCCTGTTGCTGTCTTGCAAAAAATCTGCATAGCACTTGTTGGAACGACAATCTCCAACATTACGATAAGTACTAATATAATTCTTTTTGTTGTCTTCATAATTGTTTATTTGTTATTCTATTTTTTACTTTTTACATTTTTAAATACAGTTTATGCATAAAAAATATTCAACAGTGGTCGAAAGTATCCCTTATGCAATCCAATTTTAGCAAGTTAATGGCAATTTCTTTCTTTTCTTCACGTTATTTATAAATAAGGAGAGGCAGACAGGCCCTCTTACTTTCATTTCTGAATAAACATACAATCAGATTCTTAATCATAACAAACATGAAGAAAACAGTACTTACCGTGATGTGTCTGTTGCTGAGCTTAGTGCTGACAGCGGGCAACGTGACCGAACAGGAGGCCCTGCGCAAAGCGCAACAACTGATGCAGGACAAACAGCTGGCACAGCCAAAGACACTGCATCGCAGTGTGGCACCATCGTTTGCCGACGGTGCCTTCTATGTGTTTAATGCCGAAGGTGAACAGGGCTTCGTGATCGTCAGTGCCGACGACCGCACACACCCCATCTTAGGCTACAGCGACGAGGGCAGACTGGACCTGAGCAACCTGCCCGACAATGCCCGCACGTGGCTGGAGGGCTACGCACGAGCCATCAAGGCGCTCGCAGCCGACACGACCAATGCGCCGGAGGCCAAGTCCATCATCTGGGGCAACCCCATCAGTCCGATGGTGACCTGCAAGTGGAGCCAGGAGGCACCCTACAACCTGATGTGTCCTATGGACACGGACGAAAAGGGCCAGCAGGTACACTGCGCCACGGGCTGTTCCGCCACGGCTATGGCAGAACTGATGTTCTACCACCAGCTGGATACCCCCACCAAGCCCCTGCCCGCCTACACCACAGAGACCAAGGGAATACAGGTGGAGGCCCTGCCCGCCCACACTTTCCAGTGGAGCAAGATGAGGGCTGAATACCAAGCAACCGACACCGACGAGGGTGCCTTGGAGATGGCCAGGCTGATGCGCTACTGCGGACAGTCCATCAACATGGACTATACAGCCGAAAAGTCGGGCCAGTTTCCCACGGTAAACGCCCTCGTCAACATCTTCGGCTACAGCAACCAGGCGCGTGAGGTGTTCCATGCCGACTACACCCTGCTGGAGTGGGAGAAGATGGTCTACGACGAACTGGCTGCCAAACGCCCCGTGCTCTACTTCGGCGATGCCATCGAAGGCCCTCATGAGTTCATCATCGACGGCTACGACGACAAGGGACTCTACCACGTCAACTGGGGCTGGGGCGGACAGCTGGAGGGATACTTCGTGCTGTCGCTGCTCAACCCCAACAAGACGAAGAACATCACGGGCGTCATCAGTGGAGGGGGCTACTCTGGGACGCAATGTGCCATCATCGGCATCGAGAAGCCCAAAGAGGGCGAGACAGCTGTGCTACAGCGCATCTATGCCTACCCCACATGGCCGAAGGACAACAAAGAAATGAATTACAGCCGAGGCAGCGCAGCAGAAGACTTCCAACAGGTGGTATTCAGTTTCATGACAGCCTACATGGAGCTGAAGGACGGCGAATCAGTCAATGTTGACTACGCGCTCAACGTCTACAACAACGGTCAGCTGGTCATGCGACAGCTACTGGCCCAGAACCTGCCGCTGACCAAGGACTACAAGCTGGTGGAGAACAAGCTCAACTTCGGCAAGGATCTGCAGGACGGGCTTTACGAGATACACCTGGTGGTGAGCAGGAGCGGTGAGAACAAGTGGCTGACCACCAGCTCGACGGGTGTCGAGGAGAACTTGAACTACGAACGCACCTACGTGGCATACATCACCGACAAAGGCACCAAGCTCAGTGTCTTTCCTTTTTTCTACACGCCCAACGACGAGAATATCAAACTGACCAATCTGCAATGCAGCAGCCACCTGATGAAGGGACGCACGGGCATCATCACACTCGACTGCACCAACTACAACTATACCAACGAGGTAGACCTCTACCTCTACATCAAGCCTGAGAAGACGCAGATAGGCACAGACGGCAACACCTACAAGATACCAGTGGGCAAGCTGTCGCTCTACATAAACTACGGCGAGACGGGACAGGGAACCATCTGGTTCACTCCCAGTAACGCAGGCCAGAATGTGGAGTTCTACATCTGCCCCAACAACTTTGGCTATTACCCCATCTACAGCGGAACGATGAACATTGCCGAGCCTCATGTGCAGTTGCTTACGGCCAAGAGCACCGTCGACGGCATCACCAAAGACATGCTGGTCAACAGCACAGCCATCAGCGGCAAGATAGCGGTGGAGAACGCTGGCTCATTCGACTATGACGACTTCGTGGCCGTCTGTCTGGCAGAAGTCGACCCCAAAGACTACAATATCATTCTGGGCGACGTAGTGGAGAGCCGACAGGAGCTGAAACTGGCTCCCGGCACCAAGACCGACCTTCCGTTCAACTTCAGCAATCTGCAGCCCGGTAAGGCCTATGAAGTGTATCTGAAATACTACAGCCTGCCGCAAAACGAGCAGGACACCAGCAAGGACGACCACTACAGCGGTGTCACCCTGTTTGGTGTCAGTCCCTCAGCCTCTGCCATCGACCCTGTCACGACAGGCGGCGAAAAAGCCGCAGCCCAGTACTTCTCGCTCGACGGCCATCGCCTCAGCACGGCCCGCCAGGGTGTCAACATCGTCCGCACTGCCGACGGCAACAGCCGCAAGGTCGTCGTGAAATAGCAGAGTTTTTGCACCCTTCATTCACCCCCTGAAAACAGAGCTAAAACCACCCTTCCTGACTTTAGGCATAAATCAAACTGGGTTTAAAGCCAAATCAAGCTGAGTTTCAAGTCAAATCACGTCGTGATTTAAGTCATATCTCAGTTTGATTTGGCTTTAAACCCAGTTTGATTTGTATTGAATCTCAAACACGGCATTCTTTGCAAGGAAAATCGGACAGGAAATATTA
>CACXXD010000027.1 GCA_902771445.1 uncultured Prevotellaceae bacterium | reverse complement strand
ATCGTCAAGCACGAAATCCTGCCCAAATGGAACTATCTTGTCAGATGCAACTGAGGACATATGAATTGTACCAAGTTATTTTTTAACGATTACTAAATGTATGAAGGATTAGTCCTGTCTTCCCAATTTTTCTTGGCGAGACAAGGGTGACATTGCGCCCATTTTGCAAATCAGAAATCACATTTTCCGTCTCTTCTGTTCTGTCACAAAAGTAGTCTGGTCCCTCGTACCCTTCATATATAAAGGGATTTCTTGGCATATAAGCACCCTTCTTTGTCATCGATTTCATTTTACTTTTAGTATTTTACTTTTGGTGTGATACCTTTTGTACGATGCAAAGATATGAAACATTCTTGTTTGCAACAAGCTTTTCGCCTTGTTTTTAGTAATAATTAAAAAAATCGGGACGACTCAGAACAATTGAATTTATCCCATTTTTTTACCGTTACTTACACATCAGCATCAAAATCATAGTGGCTATAATATTTGCCGCTTGCTACTCCGTCTTGATATTGTTTATCGGATTCTCCGACGCAGCATGCCAACTCTGGACAATGATGGTGAGCAGGGAAACAATGAAGCTGGTTGCACCGGCAGCGGCGAATATCCAAGGACTGAGCGCAATGCGATAGCTGAAGTTGCTGAGCCAGTCGGTCATGATATGCCATGAGACTGGCACGGCTATGACAAACGACACCAGCAGGGGAGCAGAGAACGTGCGAAGCATCAATGCCAGCACCTCGCCCGACGTGGCCCCCATCACCTTGCGGATGGCTATCTCCTTCTTGCGCTGACGGATGAAGAAGAGCGACATGCCCACATAGCCCATCACAGAGATGACAATGGCAATGAGCGCGAAGAGCGACACGATGCGCAGCGTGTTCTGCTGGTCTGCAAAGGTATCGGCAATGTTGTCCTCCAGACTGTTGACGGCCCACTCCAGCTCCATCTCAGGCACCTCCAGCTCACGAAGCATTGCCAGAAAGGCAGGCTTGGCCTGACCATATCCATTGGTCTTCACCAGGAAACTGACGCTGGAGTCTGCCGTGGCCTGCAGCCTGATGGCAAAAGGCTCCACTCCATTGAGCACGTTGATGCGATGGATGTCGGCCAGCACACCGGCTATGGGTATCTTTTCGCCATTGCCCCAGTCCAACTCGCGGTCGTCCTCGCTGAGATTCAGTTGGCGCACAGCCTCCTCGGTCAGGTAGTAGCCGCCGTTGGTGGCACCATAGTCTTTGATGATTTTCAGTCCGTAGAGGTCGAAGGCGGCCTGATCCAGATCGGAGAGAAACACTTTGACATAGCGCCCGTCGCGTATCAGCGTGCGCAAGCTACAGCTGTAACCCGTGAAAGAGGTATTCTGAAAGGTGCCTATCCGCTCCACGAAGGGCATTTTCTCCAACTGGCTTCTCACGGCCTGACTGTTCTCCTGAGTGTCATATACATAATACAGATTCTCTGTGTTGAAGCCTAACGGAGCATGGATCAGATGGTTCAACTGTAGCCAGATGACGAAGGAAGACGTGAGCATGGTGATGGTAATGACGTTCTGCGCCATGATGAACAGACGGCCCAGCACCATCTTGGAGTGGAAACGAAACGAGCCTTTCACGATGTCGATAGGCTGAAAGCGAGACATCTGCCATGAGGGCAGTATGCCCGAAACGATGCCTATCGCCAGAATGAAGCCCAGACAAAGACTGACCGTGGCAGGCGTGAGGTCGCTCTTCAGGGCTATCTTCCCCTTGAACAGTTCGGCGGCTTCGGCCTCAACACAGAGGGCGAGTGCCAGTCCGATGGCAAAGCAAATGGCCACCATCATTGTCGACTCGGCTATCAGCTTCAGCGAAATGTCGCCCCGACTGCTGCCGAAGAGCCGTCGCGTGGCCATCTCCTTGGCACGGAAGCCCGTATTGGCCACAGTCAGGTTGATGTAGTTGCTCACGGCAAAGAAAAGGATGGCCAGCACCGCTGTCAGCAGGATGTGCAGCCGTGTCTTGTCGCTCTTCTGCATGCCTGAATAACCGTCATTCTGAGGTGCAAAAAGCAAATCGGTGAGCGGCGTCAGGGTCAGCTCGTCCTTTTCCCAAACAAAAGAATGGACCTTCTTCAAGTAATCGTTCACCGCCCCCTTCCTCCCTTCCAGACTGGCACCCTCATACAGCATGTAGAAAGCCTTCGCTGCACCCGTCGGACCGTAGGCGAACGAATTGGCTGAGAGCTCATAGCCCATCACCTGAGGATAGCGTTGCATGCTCGCAATCACCTCCGTCTCGTTGGGCAGCACCGTGTGGTCGAAATCTCCGACCACACCACTGATGGTATAGACCAGCGTGGAGTCGTAAGGATCCTCAAGCCCGATGCTCACGTGCCGGTCACCCAGTAGCAGCAGCGACTGCCCGATGGGACTCTTGTCGCCAAACAACCGGCGCGCCAGACGCTCGGTGATCACGCACTTGTCGGGCGCATTGAGCGCCGACCGGCGGTCGCCTTCCAGCAGCGGGAAATCGAAAAACTGAAAGAATGTGGAGTCGGACAGCAGGATGATGGGCTCATCCTGCCCATTGCTTCTCACTTCTTGCTGCCCACACCTGATGCGTCCGCTCTGGCTGATCAGGCGGCACAGCTGTTCTACTTCGGGACACATCGCTTTGATGTCGACAGCCGTTTCGGGCCACATGAAGAAGCCGTGCTGACTGCCAATCAGGTAGATGCGGTCGGCATTCTTGTGCCACGAGTCCATGCTGAGCTGTCGCCAGGTGTAGTCGCCCAGCAGGATGACAAACATGAGCGAGATGCTCAGCCCCGCTATATTAATAAAGGTATAGAGCTTGTTGCGGGAAAGAAACTTGAGATAAGTCCCCATCCTCAGTCCTTCTCTGAGCGGAGAGAAAGGAAGATTCTTCTGCCTGTTGTCTTTCATCTTCATCGTCGTTGTAATACCGAATACAAAGTTACGGCATTTCTTTCATTGACACAAGAAAATGGAAGAAGGCAAAAAAAGATTGTCTAATTTTTAGACACTGCTATGACTAAAAATTAGACAATCAGAAGCTACAAATAGTTTATTTGGATTTTACTCCATTTTGATGCTGTTGATGGGATTCTCCCTGGCCGTGCACCAGCTCTGTATGACCACCGTGCACAGGGTCACTGCACCCACGGCCAACAGCGACAGAGGGAAGAGCCACCAGTAGATGGGCGTGCGCTCGGCAAACGACTGTAGCCACAGACGCCCTATATACCATGCCAACGGAGTGGCCACCACAAAGCTCAGACCCACAAGCCACACATAGCGCTGACAGAGCAAGCGCAACACCTGAGAGGTCGACGAGCCAAGAATCTTTCGGATGCCAATCTCCTTGCTTCGATACTCCGTCTCGAACATCGTCAAGCAGAACACACCAATTAGCGTGATGATGAGACAGATGACGGAGAATACCATCACCTGACGAACAAAGCGGAACTCGTCTTCGTAGAGCCGTTCCAGCCGTTGGTCCAGGAACTTCACTTCTATCTCGTCGCTGTGCGCCAGCTTTTTCAACAACTCGCTCACCTGCTGTCGCATGGCAACTTTGTCCGTCTGGGCTGCTATGCGAATGTTGATGGTGCTCAGCTGGTCGTCCCAGCTCTTATAGCGCTCGCCCATGACGACGAAGGCCAACGGCTCAGCCGAACGGTCCACACGCACAGAACCGAAGCGCACATCCTCGCAGATGCCCACCACTGGCATGTCGCCCTCCAAGAGCAGCTGCCCTATCCTGACCCACGGCCATGCCCGCCGTGCGGCTGCGTTCAGGATGTAGACATCGCCATCGTGCTCGTTGAAGTCGCGCCCCTCAACCACGTTGATGCCCATCGTGCGCAGATAGTGCCAGTCAACGGGCATCGCGGTGAAGACAACGGGATGTTCGCTGTCGGCCCTGCCCCACTGCATGTAAGAGTCGCTGACACCGAGCGCAAAGCGCGAGAAGCTGACGTCCTCTACCCCCGTCAGCCGCATCAGCTCCGACCGCATGGCCTCTTTCTTATCCAAGGCCATGCTCACGTTGGCATAGAGCAGTTCGTCCTTGTCGTAGCCGTAGTCGCTGGTGTAGATGTAGTGGCTCTGCATCATCAGAATGCCGATGTAGCACACCATGAGCATCGAGACGAACAGCTGTAGTCCCACAAGCAACGTGCGCAGTTGCCGACCTTTCGGAGAGAGGCCGAACGAACCTTTCAGCACCAGTGCCGGTTCGAACGAGGTGGTGAAGTAAGCAGGATAGACTCCCGCCGCCAACCCCACCACAAGGGCAAGGCCCAGCACTCCCGCCGCCAGCAGCGGGTGGTCGGACAGCCGGAGGCTTCCCTGTAGCCAATCGGTTTGTTGCGACTGAATCGCGACACACAAGGCGAGCGCAAGCACGCAGGCAACTAATGCCGTGGCAACTGTTTCGCCCACAAGCCCCCACCGCAATGCGCCTACCCCTTCGCCCAGCACGCGACGGGTGTTGATGCCCTTGATGCGCATGGGACTCTCGGCCAGCGTGAAGTTCAGGAAGTTGATGGCCGCAACGAGAATGACCAGCACACTGGCCAACTGCAGCACGAGGAGCATGGCCGGATTGCCCTTGTCGGTGGCAGAGCTGACACCAGAGAAGTAGGTATCGGTGATGGGTGCCAGTCTGAAGTTCAATCCATTGAAAAACTCGTCGAACTGCCGCTCGAACTCGGCACGGTCGGCCTCGCTGTCCTTCATGGCTCCGGAGTCGATGGCTCTGCCCATTGTCAGTTCGAAGACCGTCTGCCGCATGAACTTCGGAAAGTGAGCCACCATATCGTCGACATCCACCCCCTCATGCAGCTTGATATAGGCATTGTAGCTCCATTCCGAATATCTCTCTGCATCCTGATTGCCTATGTTCCAATAGACATAGTTGCCCATGTCGCAGTTGTCGGGAAAATCCTCATAGACACCACGCACCATGAGGCTGTCCTTCTCATCCCACACATAGCGGCCTGCCGCCATGCTGGTGCCAAAGAGCTTCTGCGCCAGCGAGGCGGGAATGATGACCCCATACGCTTTCGGATCAGACACTGTTTCGGGAAACGAGAGCTCTCCGTCTATGCAACGTGTCTGCATGGCGGCAAAGGGATTGCGGGCAGCCCCCATCAACGGAACCTTCAATGTGGTCTCGCCCACCTTCAGCCTGCCAGTAACGGTGCGCATACCGGGATTGCAGTTGGTCAGTGTCATGCCTTCCACCTGTGGCATCTGCCGAATCATCTCCAGCATCGGACGGTTGTTGTGGGTACCCCAATCGGCCTCGCTGTTCATCTTCGACTCTATGCGGAACACCCGTTCGCAATCGGGTATGCATCGGTTGTAGGACCGACTGTAGTCTACCTGCGTCATGAGCAGATAGAAAGCGGCAAAGGCCAACATCAGACCGACAAAGTTAAGTGCAGTCGCCATCTTGAAGCGTCGTGCCATGTACCAAAGGTTTCTCGTTATATTCATAATCTTTTGAAAAGGAAAAGGGAAAAGGGAATAGTTCGGCAGACGGAATGTCTTCACAGATGCCGCCTGCCAGAGAGTATAAAATAAAATGTAATGATGAATTCCAATCTTCAATTTCCAATCTTCAATTTTCAATCTTCAATCTTCATCCCTCCCGCCATCAGTGTATCATCGATGACGGGCAGAGCAGGCACATCCATCTGGAACTTCAGCTGATAGGCCGACGTACCGCGCTCGCGGTGATAGCAGCACACTTGCTGCACCGTGTCGCAGGGCAAGAGCGTATAGGTCATCTTGTCGTTGGACTGGTCGAAGCGGTCGGCCCGCACATTCCATCGACTGTACTCCACGCTGTAGCGATTGGTCGTCATGCTGTAGTCGTGGCGACCTGTGCACAGCCAGTCGTCGGCCAGTTCGTTCCAGCGGTAAGCCACTCGACGCAGCAGCAGTCCCGAAGCATCGTAGGTGTACTCAAAACGTCTGACGGGCTTCAGCCGCCGATCAGCTTTGCTATACACACAGAGCGCAGTGATGACATCGTCTTTCTGTTCAGCATTGTAGACAAACTCACTGTTGTCCATACAGCTAGTCAGATCGGCATAGACCTTGCTAATCGTCTTGGCGGTCAGCACTTGTGCGTTGGCTGCTATGGCCATGAGGCACATCATTGAGGCAAAAACAAACTTTTTCATAATCATTGTGTCGTTAAAGGGTTCATGTTTCTTGTTCTTGACACTGCAAAGTTACCGCCATTCTTTTCAACCACCAAGCATTTTATACCCTCCAGACAGCAGTTGTCTAAACATTAGACAGTCAATTGTATGATTATTTGACAGTATGACCGTGCAAGCAATTGATTCGAGGGTGTGATATTGTCAACAGACTCTGATTAAAGACTATAGAACACAGAAAAATAGACTACAGACCATAGACTTTAATACCAGTAGTCTAAAGTCTGTAGTCTATAGTCTAAAGTCTATAGTCTAAGGCCTGTAGTCAACCGCAGGTCGAAATTACTTCTTCAGCATCGAAGCAACATAGAGAATGATGACGGCACCAATAATGGCCGTACCCAACTGTCCGAGCGTACCGCCCCACGTAATGCCGAGCGTATCGAACAGCCAGCCGCCAAGCGCACCGCCAAACAAGCCCAGCAACAGATTCATGAGGAATCCGAAGCCGCCGCCTTTCATCAACTTGCCGGCACAGAAGCCAGCCAGACATCCAATCACAATAGAACCAATCAGTCCTCCCATAGTCTTTACTTTTTTTTATGAAATGATTTTTTGTTTTGCAATTTGGCCGCAAAGTTACAAAAATAATGTTGACATACGAAAGCGATTTCAGAAAATTTGAGTTCACTTTTCATCTTTCACTTTTCAATTCTCAAAATTTCATTTTCCTTGAATCCTTCATATCCGCTTACCACGACTTGCTCGCCAGCCTCCAGTCCCTCAAGCACTTCGTAGTATTGCGGGTTCTGTCGACCGATGCGGATGTTTCGCCGATAAGCTCTCTGCCCGTTGCGGTCGAGCACAAAGATCCATTGCCCGCCCGTGGTCTGAAAGAACGTGCCGCGAGGGATTAGCACAGCCTGCTCAGGTCGGCCCAACTCCAAGTCGATGTAATAGGTCTGCCCCGTGCGGATGTGCTCAGGTCGACTGCCCACGAACACGAAGTCTGTGCGGAACTTGCCCTGCCGCACTTCGGGATAGACCTTGCGCACCAGCAGATGATAGGTCTGGCCGTTGCGCACGAACGTAGCACTGAGCCCCTGCCGCACACGGTCTATGTAGTGCTCGTCGATGGATGCCTCTACCTTGTAGTTCGACAGGTCGTTAATCTGCCCTATCTTCTGCCCGGGCTGTATGCTCTGTCCCAGCTCCACGTCGAGCAGTCCCAGCTCGCCGTCGATGGCCGAGCGCACCTCCAGCTTGTCCTTGCGCTGTCTCACCATCATCACGTTCAGCCGCATGGCCTGCAGGTTGTCCTCCATCTGGTCCATCTGCACCGTGCGGTAGAGACTGTCCTGCCGCAGACGATTGCCGATGAGCCGCTGCTTGGTCAGCGACAAGTCATAGTCTTCCTTGGAGCGCATGAACTCCTCGCGACTGACGAGTCCCCGACCGTAGAGCTGTTCGTTTTGCTCGTATGCACGCCGCTTGCGCCTGGTGTCCATCTCCACTTGCGCCAGCTCCGTCTGATTGTTCAGTCGGTCCTGCTGCATGGCCACCTGCGTGTTGCGCAACAGGTTCTGCTTCTCGGCCAGCTCGGCCTCTGCGTTCAGTATCTGCAAGTCGAGATTGGCATTGCTCAGTCTGACAATCACGTCGCCCATCTTCACCTCGGCACCTTCCTCTACCACTTTTTCGCGCACAATGCCGCCCTCTTCGGGAGCTATCTGCACCACTTGCAAAGGCACCACGCGCCCATTGGTGCGCACGTAGTCCTTGAACTCGCCCTGCGTCACGTGCGCGATGGTCACGTCGGCGGCATCAATCCGCAACGTGGCGGCATGATTGTCCAGCAACAGCCAGCCGAAGGCACACAGCACGAAGCCGATGCCGACCGCAGGCAGACCGTGTCTGCTGAGCTGGAATCCATGTTTCTGTGCAATTGGTCTGTCCATCATTCACGCTTTTTGCCGCTGCAAAAGTACGTCTTTCTGCGTAGAAGGCCAAAGGCGACAGGCGCACGAGGCGAAGAACGTAAAAAAATTAGACACTTTTCTGTACAACTTTCATACAATCGACAACAAACATTTGGTCATTTCATATATTTTATCGAAATTTGCAGCAAATACAATGCAATGAAAAGAATCTACAAGATTAAACGCATTCCCTTTGGCAAGAACTTCCTGGCAATAACGCTCGGGGAGTTCATCTTCACCACCGGCCCGCTCAGTCCGCAGGACATCAACCACGAGATGATACACGTCAGGCAACAACGCGAACTGCTCTATCTGCCTTTCTTCGTCTGGTATGCAGTTGAATGGCTCGTGCTCTGCGTGAAATACAAGGACTGGCTGAAGGCCTACCGCAACATTCGATTTGAGAAGGAGGCCTATCGGCACGAAAGCGACTTGAGCTATCTGAGCAAAAGACGACACTACCACTATGGAGATTGAAAATTGAAAATTGAAGATTAAGCGATGAATAAATACGGAACTATCATGATTGTCGACGACAATGCGGCCATTCTCACTGCACTGCGCTACTGTCTCGACACTACTTTCGAACACATCATTACGCTCAGCCGCCCCGATGACATGCTGAAGACGATGGCACAACACGACGTGAACATCGTGCTGCTCGACATGAACTTCACACTGGGGGTGAACAACGGCAGCGAGGGCATCCTCTGGTTGCGCACACTGCGCAAGCATCATCCTGAAGTGCCTGTGGTGCTACTGACGGCATATGCCGACGTTAGTCTGGCGGTGCGCGGACTGAAAAGCGGTGCTGCCGACTTCATCGTCAAGCCGTGGGACAACGACGAACTGGTTCGAAAACTGAAGGATGTGGTCGACATGCAGTCGGAGATCGTGACACTCGACGAGGTGGAAGCGGAGCACATCAGAAAGGCCATAGACCGCTGTCACGGCAATCTATCGAAAGCTGCCGACATGCTGGGCATCACCCGACAGACACTCTACAACAAGATGAAAAAACTTTAGGAGGGAAAAGGGAAGAGTGAAAAGTGAATAATTTGCTACCGCTGCAACGGTATTTGCTACTGCTGCAATAATGACGATGACTGAATGATGATGCTTGTATATATAATAATAGGTGTGGGATGCCTGGCGCTGGTGGTCGCATTCATTCGCCATCAGCAGAAGCTGAGCTTGCGGGCCAGACTGATGCAGGAGGCCATTCGCAACCGCGACTTCATGTTCCGCCTGTCCACCAAGGGACTGCCGCCGGGCGAGCGCGACATGCAAGAGGCACTGAACCAACTGGGCAACACCATCAGACAGCAAATCAACCAGAACGAGGTGGAGGCATGGGAGCGACTGACTCGCGTGCTCACCCACGAGATAATGAATGCCACTGCGCCCATCGCCAGCATCAGCCAGTCGCTGTTGCAGCGCAACGATGTGAAGGGGACGGCACTCGAGGAGGGCATCCATGCCATCTACACCACTTCGCTCCACCTCAACAACTTCGTTGACAGCTACCGCAAGTTCTCACAGTTGCAAAAGCCTGTGCTGAAGGACTATCTCCTGACCGACCTCACCTCTCCCCTGCCGCCACTCTACCCTACCGTCAACTGGCAGATAAGCATTGCGCCCCATCTGCTCGTCCATGCCGACTCAAGCATGATGCAGCAGATTCTCATCAACCTGACGAAGAATGCCATCGAGGCGGGTGCCTCGTCAATGGGCATCACGGCCAGAGAGACCGACAATGCCGTCATAATCAGCGTGAGCAACAACGGACAGCCCATTGCAGCCGACGCCCGTTGCAGCATCTTCGTCCCCTTCTTCACCACCAAGCGAACGGGCAACGGCATCGGTCTTTCCCTCTGCCGCCGCATGATGATCCAGCAAAACGGCAGTCTTGAGTTGGCCGAGCGTCCGCTGTCACCCTTCCACACCACCTTCATCCTAACACTGGCGAAGATTGAAAATTGAAAATTTTTGCAAACTCCCCACCACAGCGGTAGCAAACTTTCCACTCTACACTCTCAACTCTACACTAAAAAAATGCACGATTTCCCCGACCGAATGACCCCAGAGCAAGCGCGGCAGTTCCGCGACGACGTTCTGAATATCGTAAGCCAGATTCCCTGCGGACAAGTGACCACCTACGGCATTATCGCGGCTTGGGCAGGATGGCCAAGCCACTCGCGAATGGTGGGGCGCACCCTGCGCTACTCGCCCGAAGCCGTCTCGCTGCCCTGTCACCGAGTGGTGAATGCCGAAGGCCGCACGGCTCCGGGCTGGAGCCGTCAGCGCACACTGCTCGAAGAAGAGGGAGTGACGTTCAGGGCCAACGGTCACGTCGACATGCAACAACATCTCTGGCAACCAGAACCACAGCAATAGCCTTACCTCGTCTTCATGCTATAGAGTTTGGCCACAAGCGCCCCGCTGATGTTATGCCACACACTGAAGATGGCGCCGGGGATGGTGGCCATAGGGAATGCAGCAAAGTGGATAGTGGCCAGCGACGAGGCAAGACCTGAGTTCTGCATGCCCACCTCGATAGATATGGATGTACGCTTGTCGTGCGACAGGCCCAGCAAGCGCCCTATGGCATAGCCGAGCGCCAGACCGCTCAGGTTATGGAGCATCACCACCAGCACAACAATCAGTCCACCCGTGAGCAGTCGCGAGGCATTATGCCCCACGATGACGGCCACGAGCATTGCGATCACCACCGACGAGAAGGCTGGCAGATAGGCCACTGCGCGGCGCGTAAACTCAGGCAGATAGTGCTGAATGAGAAAGCCTACGACGATAGGGGCAATGACCACATAGACGATGCTGAGCAGCATGCCCAGCGTGTCGACGTTGACAAACGTGCCGGCCATGAGCCACACCAGGAATGGCGTGAGCAACGGGGCCAGCAGGGTGCTTGTGGCGGTCATGCCCACACTCAGGGCGAGGTCGCCCTTGGCCAGATAGGTGATGACGTTCGAGGCGGTGCCGCCGGGACAACAGCCCACGAGTATCACACCCAGTGCCAGGTCGGCAGGCAGGGCAAACGCCTTGGTCAGCAGCCAGGCCATGAGCGGCATGACCGTAAACTGTGCCAGACAGCCCGTCAGCACATCCTTGGGCCTGCTGAACACCACCTGAAAGTCGCGGGGCGAGAGGGTCAGTCCCATGCCGAACATGATGAGTCCGAGCATCGGATTGATGACCCACGTGCCGATGGCCATCAGCGGTTCGGGTTTCAGCACGGCCAGCACCGCTGCCAACAGCACCAAGGCTCCCATCCAGTGGGCAATGAAGTCACATAGTCTTTTCATCATCATATAATTTTTATACGTAAGACTCAACAATGCCCATCAGCTGCTGCAAAGGAACTGCCCCGCTCTGCCGCCACAGCTGTCGACCGCCGCGAAAGAGCATCAGCGTAGGCACGGCCTGCACCTGATATTGTGCGGCCACGGCCTGGTTCTTGTCTACATCGATCTTGATGATGCGCAGCCGGTCGCCCAACTGCTGCTTCAACTGTTCCAAAACGGGGTGCATGGCCTTGCAGGGGCCGCACCATGTGGCAAAGAAATCGACCAGCACCAAGCGGTCGGCAGAAATCACGTCGCTGAATGTTTCCATAATCTTCTGATTGTACAAGTTTTACACAATGATTTGCAAAGTTACAACTTCTTTTGCAAAAAATGCTCATTCAGCCGTAAATTTAGTTCATTCGCTTGTGCTTCTCACTTGTTTTTCGTATTTTTGCAAAAATATCACAAAAAAGGAAACACATGAAACAAAAAACACTGAAACGACTGGCTGCGGCAATGACGGGGCTGCTGCTCGCCAGTTGCGGACAACAGGCCAAGCCTACCGACACGGCTGCCGAGACCAGCGACAGCACCAGCGTGGTGCGCAACGACAGTACCGACATCGCAGACCGCATCACCAGCATCTACAACGACGTGTTCGGCATCTATCAGCAGAACAACGACCCGGATCGGAGGGTGTTCGACCGCAAGTATCTCACAGCCGACTTCCTGTGCTGGCAGCATCGCGTCGACTCGATTGCAGAACTGCACATGGGCGAAATCATCGGTCCCGACAGCGACCACTGGATTCTTGGGCAGGACTGGGACAAGCTGACCATGCGCATCGACTCCATCAGTCTGAAGGAACAGCCCGTGGCATTCATCACCGTCATTCACGGTGGGAAGATGGCCCCCGGCGAAGAGCACGTTGCTCTGTTGCTGCAAAAGGGCGACGACGGCAACTGGCTGATCGACGACTTTATGGCCTACGGCACAGGCGAGAAGGATTTTCTGAAAATTTGCACAGCCGAAGAACGCATCAACAACATCTACACTGCCATCATTGCCGAATGCAAACGGCAGTCGACCTCTGAGCGAGTGGCCAATCTGGCCAGCTTCAATGCCGCACCCTATCTGTCGGAGTCCTATCTGCGACTCTATCAGCAAGTTGACTCGCTCGACGAAGCCAACAATGCCGAAGGCCTGCGCTTCTTCAACAGCGACCACTGGGGACTGGGCCAGGAGTACAGCAGCATAGACGAGGCACGGATTGACTCATGCCAGATGATGTCCGACAAGCGTGCCTACGTAAAGGCCACGCTGACCGTAATATCCATTGGCATGAAAGCAACCGAACAGAATGCCGTCCGTCTGTTCATGGTATGGGAAGACGGCCTATGGCGCATCGACGACTTCATGAACGGCACTCTTTCAGAGAAAAACCTGATGACTGAATATCTGAAAGACGAAGGAAAGAAGCACGAATAATCACGACCCACAATCACAATTCATATATAAACTCCGCATAACGGCATCATGTTTTGCGGAATCAAACCCAGCAGTCAAGCTCGCGGTCTATTTCAGGCAACTGACTGCGATGGAACACGGGCTCTTTGATGCCTGCCCGACGCTGCCGACGATAGTCGTCGAGCAAACGGAAGGCATAGCGGCCCAGAATGACGATGGCCACAAGGTTACAGGCTGTGAGCAGGGCCATGCAGAGGTCGCCCAGGTTCCACACCAGTTCGAGTGTGGAGAGCGCACCAAACATGACCATCACACCGCCCGAAAGCAGACGATAGACGGTCATGACGCGGGCATTGTTCGTCAGAAAACGAATGTTGGCCTCACCATAATAGTAGTTGCCTATGATGCTGGAGAAGGCGAAGAGAAAGATGGCCACAGCTACGAACACCGGGCCGAAGCTGCCCACCTCGCTCTGCAAGGCCGACTGCGTGAGGGCGATGCCGTTGAGTCCTGGCGTGGCATAGAGCCCGCTGATGAGGATGACGAATGCCGTGCAGGAGCAGACCAGCAACGTGTCGGTGAAGACCCCCAGCGACTGAATCAGTCCTTGCTTCACAGGATGGGTGACTGCCGCCGTAGCGGCCACGTTGGGCGCACTACCCTCGCCCGCCTCGTTGCTGAACAGTCCGCGCTTGATGCCGTTCATCATCGTAGCCCCCAGACCGCCGCCGGCCACCTGACCGAAGCCGAAGGCATTGCTCACGATGAGCTTCAGCACATGAGGCACCTGCTCGATGTTCAGCACCACAACGACAAGAGCCAGCACAAAATAGCCAATGGCCATGACTGGCACAAGCACCGAACTGACGCGGGCAATGCGATGGATGCCTCCGAAGACTATGACGAGCGACAGCACCGTGAGCACCACTCCCACCCACAGGGGCGACCATCCGAAGGCCTCGTTCATGGCACCGCAAATGGTATTGCTCTGAATGGAGTTGTAGGAAAGGCCGAAGGTGACGGTGATGAGCACGGCAAAGAGCACGGACATCCACTTGCTGTGCAGTCCGCGACGGATGTAATAGGCCGGACCGCCAATGAACGACTCGTCGTGATGCTGCTTGTAGAGCTGGCCAAGGGTAGACTCGACGAATGCCGTGGCCGATCCGATGAGGGCTATGACCCACATCCAGAACACGGCACCGGGGCCGCCGATGGCAATGGCCGTGGCCACGCCTGCCAGGTTGCCCGTACCCACGCGAGTGGCCACGGATACGGCAAAGGCCTGAAACGAAGAGATGTGCTTGCCGTTCTTGCCGCCTGGCAGGGCCGCATCGGTGAGCAGGCGCACCATCTCGCCCACCATGCGGAACTGGACGAAACGGGTCTTGACGGTGAACCACAGGCCGCAGCCTATCAGAGCCACGACCAGCACATAGCTCCAGAGGAAATCATTGAGTTGGGTGATGAGTTCGGTCTGCATAGGTCTTAGCGCTCCTTATATATAATAATGGTAAAGACGACGATGGTAGCCATCATCAGCCCCACAATTAAGAATGATTGATTTTTCTTTTTTATGAACATTGCAGTATAAGGTTTTCTGTCAGGGTTCTGGATCCTTTTTCTGTTTCTTGGGCAGACGGTGAGCCTTGCGCAGGGCCTCGGTGATGATCCACTGCAACTGGCCGTTGGTAGAGCGGAACTCGTCGGCGGCCCAGGCCTCAATGGCATTCATCGTCTCGGCATCCACACGCAAGATGAAGCTCTTCGTCTGTGATTCTTTCTTTGCCATAGGCTGAAATTAGTGGTTCAGTGTGCCAGTGTTTACAACAGGCTGAGCCGACTCGTCGCCACAGAGCACCACCAGCAGATTGCTCACCATAGCGGCCTTCTTGTCATCGTCGAGTTCCACAATATTCTCGTTCGACAGCTTGTCGAGCGCCATCTTCACCATGCTGACAGCTCCCTCAACAATCTTCTCACGGGCGGTGATGATGGCCGTGGCCTGCTGGCGGCGCAGCATCACGGCTGCAATCTCAGGGGCGTAGGCCAGATAGTTGATGCGAGCCTCGACCACCTCGATGCCGGCCAGCGCCAGTCGCTCGTCGAGCTTCTGTTCAAGTTGCTGGTTGATCTCGTCGCCTCCACCACGCAGGGTCAGCTCTTTTGTGGCACTGTCCTCATCGTCGTAGGCATACTGTCCGGCCACCTGACGGAGGGCTGCATCGCTCTGCACACGCACGAATCGCTCCAGCGCATTCATCAGTCCCTTCGTGTCGGAGCCCACGGTATTGGGATTCGAGGCCATCGTCTGCGTGTCGACCTCGAACAGAGCCTTATAGGTGTCCTTCAGCTTCCACACCAGCACCAGACCAATCATCACCGGGTTGCCCGTCTTGTCGTTCACCTTGATAGGATCGGCATCCAGGTTACGCGCACGCAGCGACACTTTCTTCGTGCCATAGAAGGGATTGATCCAGAAAAAGCCCGTCTTGGCATACGTACCACTATACTTGCCGAACCAGTTGATCACTTTGGCCTCATTAGGTTCCAACAGATTCTGACCTGACCACATGATACTGTCGACAACCAACAGCAGAATGCTGCCGCCCAACAGCCATCCGTCCTCAGAACCGTCAGAATCGTTAAGCAGGATGATGGAATAGACAATGCCGACAATCGACAAGATCAGCAATCCCAAGTTTACGAACAGCATAAGAAATCCATTCAGCACCGTTCCCTTAAATTCAAATTCTTTTGTTTCCATACTCTGTAAAGCTTTAATGGTAATTAATTATGATATCAATTTGATATTGCAAATATATATCATTTTGATATCGGTTCAATGGATTGGACGGAAGATATAACATTAATTAACGGCCAAAGGATACATCAATTTCCAATTTTCAATTTTCAATTTTCAATTTATTCGTACCTTTGCACCCATGATCAATGAAGAACTGAAAGACAAGCGCATTGCCGTGCTACTATCGGGAGGCGTCGACAGTGCCGTAGTGGTGTACGAACTGGCCCAACAGGGGCTATGCCCCGACTGTTTCTACATCAAGATAGGACCAGAGGAAAAGGAAGAATGGGACTGCACCAGCGAGGAAGACATGGAGATGGCTACAGCCGTGGCGCACAAGTATGGTTGCAAACTGGAGGTGGTAGACTGCCATCGCGAATACTGGGACAACGTGACACGCTACACGATGGAGAAGGTGAAGGCGGGACTGACACCGAACCCCGACGTGATGTGCAATCGGCTCATCAAGTTTGGAGCCTTCCATGAGAAGCGCGGACACGACTACGACCTGATAGCCACTGGCCACTACGCGCAGACAGAACTGGACAGCGAGGGGCGCAAGTGGCTGACCACAAGCCCAGACCCCGTGAAGGATCAAACGGATTTTCTGGCACAGATATACGACTGGCAACTGCAAAAGGCTCTCTTCCCCATCGGACACTATATAAAAGATGAGGTGCGCATGATTGCTGAGCGCGAGCATCTGGTGAACGCCAAGCGAAAAGACTCGCAGGGCATCTGCTTCCTTGGGAAAATCAATTACAATGAATATCTGCGTCGCTATCTGGGCGAACAACCGGGCGATGTCATTGAACTGGAGACGGGACGCTGCATAGGCCAGCACAAGGGGCTGTGGTTCCACACCATCGGACAGCGCAAGGGCATGGGCTTTGGCGGCGGTCCGTGGTTCGTGGTCAAGAAGGATGTAGCAAACAACATTCTGTATGTCAGTCACGGCTACGACCCCGAAACGGCCTATAAGCAAGACTTCCCCATCCGCGACTTCCACTATCTGACGCCTCTGCATGCCAACGAGCAGCTTCCGCAGCGCATCACATTCAAGATACGTCACACCCCGGGCTATCTGTCGGCCACACTCGAAAAGACCGAAGAGGGATTCATGGTGCATGCCGATGCGCCCATACACGGAGTGGCACCGGGACAGTTCTGCGTGGTCTACGACGAACAGCACCATCGTTGTTACGGTAGTGCAGAAATCACAATCTGATGCGGTTGACTACAGATAAATGGACTACAGACCTTAGACTTCAGACTATAGACTTTAATGCCAATAGCCTAAGATCCGTAGTCTAATGCCTATAGTCTGAAGTCCATAGTCTAAGGTCAGTGCCTGAATCTTAGTTCGCGCAAGCCGTGCCGTCCCATGAAGCGGCTCTTGTCCACATAGCCTATCACGCCGTTGATGCGCCCTTTGCCCGTATATTGCCACAGACAGATGTCACGCTCATCGACCAAGACGGGTTCCTCGTCGGTGTACATGGCAATCATGAGTAAATAATCATCGAGCATGCCCACCAAATGACGGTTATAGAAGTTGCGCCCAGTATAGACAAGAGGCTTCTGGTGATAGGCCGTTTCCAGCATGATCAGAAACTTGTGCAGCGAGTCACAGAACTCTTCTGTGGGCAGTCCGCCCGTGCTTTCCACATCGAGCATCGGTATCAGGTCTTGCTCTCCGGGCAAGCACTGGGTCATGAAGTTGGCCAGCTGATGGGCTAAGTTGGTGCGCGGACGGAAGAAATGATACGACCCCACCTTGAGACCATAGCGATGAGCCAGGTCGATATTGGCTTCGTAGCGGTCGTCAATGCGGTCGCCTCCTTCGGTTGCCTTCAGGTAGACATAAGCCATACGGGTATTGTCGCCAACCGTCTCCCAGAACACTTCGCCCTGATAGTGGCTCAAGTCGATGCCGTGTACATGGGTACACGTATCCTCACACTGTAGGAAAGGATTCTCATGTACAGTAGGACGCGAAAAAACTTGCCGCTTCACCTTCTTTACAACCTTGTGTGTTCTCGCCTTTGTTCTTTGTCTGCTCCGCTTTCGCTGTGCATCTGCATTGTCAACAACAAAAAAAGCCAAGAGCAATATCAATAATAATGTGATTTTTTTCATTCCTAATCTTTTTACAATGCAAATTTACACAAAAATCATGATTTATATATAAATGTACCAAAGATTTTAATCTTTCTTTAGAGGAATGAGGCAAAAAAGCGAGCAAACAGAATAGTTTAGTTCCGCTTTTTTCGTATCTTTGCAAAAATTTTGCAATGATGAGAAACTTCCTTTTAATGCTTTTCTCCCTCCTTGCCTTCACTGCATGTCATGAAGGCGAAGACCCTGATTACTATAAGAAAAAGAACAAAGAACAGATTGACCGAACCGTACTCGTTTATATTTCCGGCGAAAACAACCTGCACGAGTTTATTTCCGAAGAGCTGAGCCAACTGCGGAAAGGGTCTATAGGAATAGGCAGCAATGCCCTGGTGGTCTATGTCGATAACGCCAATGCTCAACAGCCTCCTTACATCGTCCGTTACAAAGAGGGCGAGGCCGTCGACTACACCGCGATGGAGAAGGACACGCTGTCGTCATCGCCCGATGTGCTCAGCGACGTTCTGAACTATACCTCAGAGCACTATACGGCCAAGGAGTACGGTCTGGTTCTTTGGGGACATGCCTCTGGATGGCTTCTCGAAGACTCTGTCAGTGCAGCTGACAGCCGACGGGCATACGGTGTTGACAATGGACATAACACGCTGTCATCTACCGGCAAATGGCTGAACATCCATTCACTGAGCAAGACACTCGGCAAATGGCAGCACCTGAAGTTCATCTTTGCCGACTGCTGCCAGTTCCAGTGCATCGAGTCGGCCTATGAGTTGCGCAACAATGCCGACTATATCATTGCATCGCCTTCGGAGATACCGGGTGTCGGAGCACCTTATTCGACACTCACCAAAGGACTTTTCGACTCTTCGGACAGTTTCTATCGTAGCATCGTCGACGCCTATTTCTCTCAGGTCATTTCGGTGAACTATCAGTCATTCGCCATGATGAGCTATCAGGCAAGAACGCCATTTTCGGTCATCAAGACTTCTGAACTCGACAAACTCGCTGCCGCCACGAATACGGTCTTGCATTCTTTCCTGCCACTCGGCGACGCGCCGTGGCCCGATCTCCAGAACGAAAAGCTCATTTATTACTACGGCAACATCTCGAAAGTCAAAGAGAACCTGATGTACGACATGAACGATGTCATCTTGAATTATGCCCCGACAGAGGCGTATGAACAATGGAAAGAGGCCTTCGACAAAGCCATCATCTACAAGGTAAACGCAAAAGAAGGATGGATGACCAACAAGCAGATTCTGCCATACGTGTTTGGCCGCGATGATGCTGGAGGCATCATTTCCCCTATACTGACCGACGAACGCTTCGGAGGTGTCAGCATGTTTGTCCCGCAAGATCGTCCCGACTCACATTATCTCCCCTTCGTGAAGAACAACGTCAAGCACAATGGCTACAATGCCGACATCAAACAGACTGCCTGGTACTATGGAGCACGACTCTTTGAACTGGGTTGGTAGAATGGAGTCTTCAGACGTTTCCAATCACAACTTTCACCTTCGAAATGCGATGCTCGTCCATCTCAACAACTTCGAAGCGGAAGTTCTGAAACTCAAGTTTCTCATGCAACTGCGGGAAATCGCCTTTTAATTCCAACATCAGTCCGGCCAAAGTGTCGGCATCTCCCTGCACCTCATCGAACAGCTTGTCGTCGAGACTCAGTATCTTGTTGAAATCAGAAAGCAACGTCTTTCCCTCGAAGACATACGTGTTGGCATTGACACGCACGTAGCTCTTCTCTTCTTCGTCATACTCATCGTTGATTTCGCCCACGATTTCCTCCAAAATATCTTCCAGCGTGACAATGCCGCTGGTGCCTCCAAACTCGTCGACAACGATGGCAATATGCACTTTGTTCTCCTGGAAATCGCGCAACAAGTCATCAATCTTCTTGGTCTCTGGCACAAAATAAGGTGGACGAATCAACGACTGCCAGCGGAAATTAGCGGGTTTGTTCAGATGAGGCAGCAAATCCTTGATGTAAAGAATGCCCCTCACGTTGTCCATCGACTCCTGATAGACAGGGATGCGTGAATAGTTGTTCTCGACAATACAGCGCAATACCTCTGGATAGCTGGAACGGAAATCGAGAGCAACCACGTCCTGCCGACTGGTCATCACCTCCTTTGCAGTCTCGTCGCCAAAGCGCACGATGCCTTCCAGCATGTTTTTCTCTTCCTTCAGTTCTTCCTTGTCGGTCAGTTCAAGGGCCTGTTCCAGATCATCGACACTCAGCATGTGATTCTCTTTCTGCAGCACCTTCTCGGCCAGGACACCCGTTCGTATCAGAATGCTCGACAACGGATAGAACAACCGACGCAGTCCCACAATTGTACTTGCGATGGCACGACACACCGACAAGGCATGCTGAGCACAGTACACTTTCGGCATGATTTCGCCAAAAAGCAGAAGCAGGAACGTCAGCAGTACCGTTATGACGAGAAACTCCAGCCAATAGGCATTGCCGAACGAGATGACATGAGCAAAAAAGTAGTTGCAGAGCATGATAATGGTCACGTTCACCAGATTGTTTGTGATCAGTATCGTGGCAAGTGTGCGCTCTGAGTCTTCCCTAAGAAACTTTATTTTCCCGTCGACAGAGCGTTTTTCCTCATCCAGCTCATTCAAGTCATTGGGAGAAAGCGAGAAGAAAGCAATCTCTGCCCCTGATGCAAATCCAGATGCAATGAGTAAGATGCCGGCCAAGATAATAGCAAGAACTGCTCCGAACGATGGGGTCAGGAATTGTACTTCACTGAATATTTGTTGGAAATAGTCCATTTAGCTGTTTGTATAGGATTGTTGGGGATTCCTGCACTTCTGAGTTTTTTCAAGGTATCAGTTCAGAACGGCAAAGCCTCGTCATTGCCTGTATTTATGCCCGTCGCCGTCTGCTGTTGCACCGAAGACGACGGTTGCTGCGAAGCGCCAGCCTGCTGTGCCGCACCAGCCTCCGCGCCCGCCGTGCTCTGCGATGACGAAGAACGCGACGTCAGCATCTCCATATTATCGGCCCATATCTCCGTATAATACTGTCGCTTGCCGTGCTTGTCATCATAGGATGCATAGTGAATGCGCCCTTCAATATAGAGCTTGTCGCCCGTATGCACATAGCGCTCCACATACTCAGCCAGTCGGTTCCACATAATGACATTGTGCCACTCCGTGCGGTCTGGCACCTGTGTGCCGTTTTGCAGTGTGTAGCCCCGTTCTGTCGTTGCCAATCGGATACGCGCAACAGCCTGCCCACGGTCTACGTAGCGCACTTCCGGCTCTTTGCCCACATTTCCAATCAACATTGCCTTGTTCATGCCACACTCCTTTATATCCCCTTATTTCGCCATTCCCATATAGCGGAACTTGAAATTCTTTCCTTTCGACGAAGGGAACTGGCTGCGGTCATCAACACGCTGGCGCAGATGCTCTACGATGCGATTGTAGCAGTCCAGTCCAGACATTGCCTTGACTACTGCCACGAAATGCGTATCGCGGTACTGGAACTTTCCCGTGCCAGGCACCAGCTGCACACGCTTGAAATCAATCGTACCCTCATACCATCCGGCACGCTCCTCGTTCAGCTTCATGATAATGGGCGACGACGTGCGCTCTTTTTCCATATTCGTTGCACGCACAGCCCTCTTCTCCTTGAAGTCAACCATCGTTGGAGCATCGGTCTTTATAATGATAAAGTAGACACGCGGGCGAATCTTGTAACGCTTTGGATAGAACACATCGCTTGCAGCATAGTCACGGATGTCTTCCTCAAGCACCGGGTTCATGGCGATTTCGTCAATACCCCTCAGAAAGTCAATGGCTTCATCAACAGTATTGACAAGAGCTTCTCTGTCAAAATATCTCAAATATAAGTTCATCTAAAGAAAGTGTTGTTTTCCTAAAAAAAATACAAAAAGAGCGGAAAACGGGACTCGGACCCGCGACCCCAACCTTGGCAAGGTTGTGCTCTACCAACTGAGCTATTTCCGCAGCAAGTTTTCTTAAAGAAAAAAAAGTGAAGAGGAGGAGACTCGAACTCCCACGTCGCAATTGACACTACCCCCTCAAAGTAGCGCGTCTACCAATTCCGCCACCTCTCCAACATGAGAGTCTACCATGTTGAAAGAAAGAGTGCCCAGAACAGGACTCGAACCTGCACGCCTCGCGGCACACGCACCTGAAACGTGCGCGTCTACCAATTCCGCCACCTGGGCATTTTTTCGAAAGGAACCAACTTCCTGACGTCTCTTTGTTTCAAAATGTGGAGCGGAAAACGGGACTCGGACCCGCGACCCCAACCTTGGCAAGGTTGTGCTCTACCAACTGAGCTATTTCCGCATTATCAATCCCTTGTGGGAGCATCTCTCTCGAATGCGGATGCAAAGGTACGACTTTTTTCGAAACCACCAAAACTTTTCCCCATTTTTTTTCTAAAAAAGTGCAAATCGCCCCAAAAAAGGGTCAATCCATGCGATTTCGGTAGTCCTCATAGCCGAATTTCCGCAATATTTCGAGTGTTCCGTCAGCACGCAGCATGCCTAAGGCGGGATGGCTGATACCATTGAACATGGTTGTTTTCACGGTGGTGTAGTGTATCATATCCTCAAAGACGACCTCCTCGCCTATCTGCAACTCATGGTCAAACTGCCACGCCGACATGAAATCGCCCGACAAGCAGCTATTGCCGCCCAGTCGATACGCGCCCTCAGCATCGGAGTCCACGTGTCTGGCTCCGCGCACTTCGGGGAAATATGGCATTTCCAGACAATCGGGCATGTGACAAGTGAAGCTGACATCGAGGATGGCCGTGTGAATGCCTTTATCCTCTACGATGTCGACGACATGAGCAACCAGCGGTCCCGTCTGCCATGCGAACGCACTTCCTGGTTCCAGCACAATCTTCAGCCACGGGTAGCGCTCATGCAGTCCCTTCAGAATGCTCACCAGCAGTTCCACGTCATAGTCCTTGCGTGTCATCAGGTGTCCGCCGCCCAGATTTAGCCACTTCAGCTGTGGCAGCCACTTTGCGAACTTCTCTTCGATATGCACCAGTGTACGTTGCAGCACATCGGCGCCACTCTCACAATGACAATGACAGTGGAAGCCCTCAATATCCGCAGGCAACTGCTCCGGCAGCTTGTCTGCCGACACCCCGAAGCGAGTGCCTGGCGCACACGGATTATAAAGAAGTGTCTCTACCTCCGAATACTCAGGATTGACACGCAGCCCGATTGAAGCACGTCCCACCACCCTGTCGTGAAAACGCTTATACTGCGACAAGGAGTTGAAGGTCAGATGGCTCGAGCAAGCCACAATCTCATCAATCTCATCGTCGGTATAGGCAGGCGAGAACGTATGTGCCTTGGCCCCGAACTCCTCCAGTGCCAGACGCGCCTCGCTCAGCGAACTGGCCGTGGTGCTTTTTATATATTTCCTGAAGATGGGGAAGGTCTTCCAAAGGGCAAAGGCCTTGAAAGCCAGGATAATCTCGACATCGGCTCTTTTGGCCACATCGGCAATCAGCGAAAGGTTGCGACGCAGTTTCTGTTCCTCTATTATATATATAGGTGTAGACATTTGAATAAGGATTATATCTAACTCATCGAGTTCATTTTACTATTTGGCTATTTACGATTTAGTAATAATAAAAAAAACTTGGAACGTTTTTTGTCTGTTCAGATGAAATTGTCCCAATTTATTTTTTTTACCGCTACTAAAACATAAAATCAATAGACTCTCGGCCCGAAGATCATCGTACCCACGCGAACCATTGTCGAACGATGTGCCACGGCTATGGGATAGTCGTCGCTCATGCCCCACGAACGCTCACAGAAGTTCGGGTCGTCGGCAAAATACTGCGCCTTCACCTCGTCGAAGAAGTCGGCAGCCTGCTGAAACTCACGGGCTATCTGTGCTTCGTCGTCACAGTTCGAGGCCATCATCATCAGTCCGCATATCTGCACATTCTCCATCGTGCGCCACTCGCCGTGGGCCAGGAGCGCCCTGCAGTCGTCGAGCGTCAGCCCATATTTCGTAGCCTCCTCGGCAATGTGCAGCTCCAGCAGCACCTTCACCACCCTGCCGACCTTGGCCGCCTGCCGCTGAATCTCTTGCAGAAGCTTCAGCGAGTCTACGGCCTCGATCATCGAGATGTAAGGCACGATATACTTCACCTTGTTCGTCTGCAGATGCCCTATGAAGTGCCACTCTATATCCTTGGGCAGTGCCGTGTGCTTTTCGCGAATCTCCTGTTCGTGGCTCTCGCCAAACACGCGCTGCCCTTCTTCGTATGCGGCCATGATATAGCTGGCAGGATGAAACTTGCTGATAGCCACGAGGCGCACGCCAGTCGGCAGACTGTCCAGTACCTCATGCAGCTTTCCCTTCACATCCCATCCCTCTGCGGTCACAGACCGGGCATCCAAGTTTTGGTCGTTCATCCCTCAAACTCTGGTTTGTCGTTTTCTTCCTTTTTCTTATACTCGAAGACATCCATGAGTGTTGTCTCGGCAACCGACGCAATCACATAGTCGATCATCGTGCCGCCCATCACCTCGTCTATGTTCTTCACCGCCCCGTTCAGCGTTCCGGCCTGCACCAGATAGTTCACGTTGCTGCGTTTCTCCTTTTCCGTCTTCTCGTCGATGGTGATAAACTGCAACTTCGCCTTATACCAACGGTCAGCCAGTTCATCCTCGCTGAAGAAGATTTCCTTAAAGGCTGCCCGTTTAATGTCATTCACTTCAAACTCGCCGCTGATATACGACGACATTTCCTCCATGATGCGTTGTTCTGCCTCCGTAAACGACAGTGCATCCACCACGTATGTTTCCACCACTTTTTTCTGCAAGCCGTCCTCCATGGTCTTCTCATAGCGAATCTTGCATTCAAACCAGTTAGCTGTTCTGCTTCTCATCTTTATTTTTTTATTCTTTTATTCTTTTATTTTTTTATTCTTTTATTTTTTTATTCTTCTTCCTGTGCCTCTTTCTGATACCCATACTTCGGCAAGTTCTTTTGTTTTTCGTCCATCAGCATAGTAATCACTTGCAAGGCGATGGCCCCTGCCCTCTCCGACGATATGCCCGACCTTGCAGCCAGTTCAGCCTGAGTTTTCTCCAGCTCTTCGCGCATCACGTTGCTGCCGGCCATGAAACTCTTCTCGTTCGAGTTCATCACGTCATTGTTATAGACCTTCGACAGGATTTTGTCGGCCTCCTTGATGAACTGTTTACGGAAAATGTCCTCAGCCTTTTTCATATAGGCATCCATCGTCGCCTTTCCATTGGCCACGACCGAGTCGGTCGACACGTCGGTCGAGTCAGCATCATCCCAGAGGTCTGTGTTCTCCGGGTCGAAGCTGGCATCGTCCAGGAAGTCCTCTTCCTGTTCCTCTGGCACCCCTTCCACGAACTCAATATCTGCCGTCTGAGGCATCAACTCGAAATAGAGTCCCACGCAGGCAAAGACAATGCCCAGTGCCACGACGAATGAGACGAGCGAGCGTTTCTTGTTGCGCAGCTCCTTCAGCTCTGCACGCATCGCAGCCACCGACGGATAGCGCGCATCGGGCTCTTCGCGTGTAGCCTTGCTCACCACCTTCTTATATTCATAAGGCAGCTTACTATGCATGTGCAACCACTCAATGAACTTGCCAAGCGAGTAGACGTCGCTGCTGACAGACAGCTCGTCGCCGGCCAGCACCTCTGGCGCCACGAAGTCCTCCCCGTCAGAAAGCAGACGGTTCAACTGCAGGGTTCGGTCGAACGAGGAAGCATGCAGCAGGAGCATCGGCAGTTCGTCGCCCTTACGAATCAGCACATTGTTGGGCGCAAAGCTGCCATGAAATATGTTTTTCCCATGCATCTCCTCCATGATGTCCATCAGGCCCTCCACGAAGTTGTCCACGAACTTATCCTTTGCCACAATGGCCAGATTGGCATCCATCATCTGCTCCATCGTCATATAGTTGCCCGTCTCCAGCTCCAGCTCCAACCCGCCTTCGGCATCCAGCAGCCGACAGTGCATCTGCTGTTTTGCCTTTATGCCGTCGCACTCCGCCAGACCATCCCTCAATGCATTGAAGAACCCCATCTGGCCAATCAGGTCAGACTTGATCACCAATACATAATGATATTTGTTGCCTACCAGTTTTTTCCGGAGCGTTCCGAAAGGCATTTTTCCCTGTCGCGCATTCACCGTTTCGTTAGCATCGACAATTTCTTCGTAGTTCATTTTGTGTCAATTTCATATTTTGTTCGGCAAAAGTACGAAATAATTTATTAATAGCCGAACGATTACAGAAGATTAACGAAAAGAATCGAGTTT
>CACXXD010000026.1 GCA_902771445.1 uncultured Prevotellaceae bacterium | reverse complement strand
TTAGCGTAATCATTGTTTATGGAGAAGGTGCTTACGGAATGTTTCATCTCGCAGATGTCCGTAAAGCCGTCGGCCCGTTGTATGACTAAGTCTATCTGTGCTCCGTGCCGTTCTTTTGAACCGCGGACCAACCACGAACATACGTTTGTCTGTACACCAGAGATGCCAAGGGCTGCTTTAATCTGCAGAATGTGCTGGAGGCAGACACGCTCAAAGGCATGCCCCTTCCAGGTGTTATGAGAAGTCGATGTGCAGGTGTTCTGCCAATAGTGCTCATCACTGAAAGCGTTTTTCTTGATGCAGAGGTAATGGAACAGCGTGTAGTTGTCCGTCAACTGGTACAATGCATTTGTCTCTGCAGTATTGGCGGAAGCGAAGCGGCGGATGAAGCCACTCTCTTCCAGTTCCTCCAGTATGATAGAGAATGTGCCTCCGTCTGAGAGTTTGCTTGATGCCAGTATTTCCTCCCTTGTCATGCCGGAATGTCTGCCGTCACTCAGACATTCGATGACCCTAAGATAGTTTTCCGGGCGTTTGAACAGCGTGGCATAAAGAGCCTCAAACTCGTCTCGCAGCTGGGCGGTCTCCGTGAAGAACAGCTGGTCGACATTCTGCGCCACACTCAGTCCTTTTTTTAGGAAACTCCAGTAGTAAGGAATGCCACCGAGAATCATGTATAGTTCCAGCACGTCCTTACGGCCCAGGGCAAGATTGGCTCCTTTTGCAAAGAGTTCGCACTCGCGGAGCGTGAACGGGACAAGTTTGATGCGCAAGGTCAGTCTTCCGCGAAGCCCGCCCTTGTCTTTCAGGAGTTTCTTGCTGATCCATGAAGTGGCACTGCCGCATGTTATCAGCACGATGTCTTTCTCCCTACGTGCCGTTGCCCATCCGTTCCAGAAGTTTTCCAGGGCACCTATCAGATTCCCTTTGGGGGTATCCATCCACGGTAGCTCGTCGATAAAGAGCACCTTTTTGCCTGCCGGGGCATTGTTGATGAGTTGCTTCAGCAATTCGAAGGCTTCAATCCAATTTTTGGGTATGGCACACTTGGCCATGCCTGCCGCCATCAGGGAGTTTCGGAAAGCTGTCAATTGCTGACGAAGCGTTCCTTTAGCCACTCCTGTGTGCTGGAAGCAGAACTGGTAGTTAAAGGTCTCGCGGATGAGATATGTTTTGCCAACACGTCGTCTTCCATAGACGGCACAAAACTGCGACTCCTCTTTCTCAAGAAGACTCAGCAGTTCACGTTGTTCTTTTTCACGTCCTATCAACATAGCTTAATTGGTAATAATCAAAATCCGCTGTAAATATAGTAAAAATATCTGTATATTCAGCGGAAACTTCATATTTTCTTTATGTTTCCGCTGGAAATAATGATTATTTAACAAAACTACGTTAGTTCATCCGGCAACGAGACTGGCGATTTTATATAGGATGGGGCATAGTCCTGACGTTGCAGTATGGCTTGTTTCGCGGTATGAACAATTTCAGCCTTGCCACACTAAATTTGGACAAACCAAAATTATGAATTTTCTTGACAAATACCCCTCTGAGAATCGCATGGAATTCACCAAACTGAAAGTTGCTTGCAAATATGCGAGTATTGGAAGGGGTTGCGCATGTTATTGATTATCAGTCTGTTGTGAGTGTTTGTTCGCAAAACGAACAGTTTTTTGCTCCGAAAATTTCGCTCTTCGAACAATTCAGAGTGGTCTTCTGCGGTCTTCATGCCGTGATTTGTATTGAATCATGGTGGGTGAACGTAACGGAAGTAAGAACTCAGTTTGATATGGCTGTAAACCCACTTTGATTCAATATCAATCTCAAAACGACGGCTCTGGCATGTCGGAATGGCTGGTGTGTTCTCGTTCCAGAATGCCACTTTCAGAAGGGCCTTTTTTTTATGAATTATTTTTACAAAATGCAGTCTCTGAATTCTGGAAAATTCTAAGATCAGAAAGAGAAAAGTCGCCCGAACGGATTAACTATCATTGGCGAAAGGAGGGCTGATGCTGAAAAGCAAAACCCTTACTTTTGAGTATTGCGCCACTGGCCAATTCTCTTTACCTTTGCATTCGATAAAGATTTAACCATTAATAGATAATAATGTATTAGAAAAAATGAAGAAAACTGTAGTGATTTATGGTTCCTCGACAGGAACATGCGAGAACATCGCAGAGAGAATTGCCGCTAAGCTGGGTGCAGAAGTGCTGAACGTGCAGGATCTGAATGCCAACGTGGTGGATGCTAACGACAACTTGATTCTGGGTACTTCGACCTGGGGGGCCGGCGAGTTGCAGGACGACTGGTATGACGGCGTGAAGGTGCTGAAGGCAGCCAATCTGACAGGCAAGACCATCGCCTTGTTTGGTTGCGGCGATGCCGAATCGTATAGTGATACGTTCGTGGGCGGCATGGGCGAGCTCTACGATGCCGTGAAGGATAGCGGCGCACGGGTGATTGGTGCCGTTGATACCGACGGCTACACCTTCGACGATTCGAGTGCAGTGGTCGACGGCAAGTTTGTTGGCCTGGCTCTCGACGACGTGAACGAAGACGACAAGACCGATGCCCGTATCGAAGGCTGGGTAGCTGCCATTTCGCCTTCTCTCTAACCTTTTTGTTTCACTTTTTTCCATCTATTCCACACATGACGACCACACCAATAGACTTGAAGGTTCTGATGAACCACATTTACGAATACCAAAAGGGAGTTCGACAAATGATTCTCTTCACTTGTCCGAAAAGGCTTGAGGCGGCTGTTACGGCCCGGCTCAAGAGCCAGCACATCGACTATGTGCTGCAAGCCGCAGGCAAAAACAACCTGAACGTCTATTTTGGCCGGAGTGAGTGCCTGGAAGCAATAAGGCTGATTGCCACGCGACCGCTCAACATGCTGAGTCCCGAAGAAGACTTCATCCTGGGGGCGATGCTGGGTTATGACCTGTGCGCACAGTGTCAGCGTTACTGTTCGAAGAAATTCAAGATGGAGAAGAAAGTGTCTTAAAAGGCAAAAAAAAAGCAAAGATAGGATTGTCCGTATCAGGATTTTTCCTATCTTTGCCTTCAAAGTAAAGCTTGCCTTTATTTCAGACATTTTCTGAGGGTAGGCATAGCGACTATTCTTTTCCTTCGGTCTAAGTGAAGGTCTTAAGTCGCTTTTTTTTGATAAGGTGGAACTGTTCAGACAAGTTCCACCTTATTTATATCCTGTTCCTTTTCGCAGTAGTGGCACGTAAGGATGCCGTCGGACACGTGGAAGTAGGTGTCCATCGGCTCATTGTTGGTGATGCACTTCGGGTTGTTGCAGCGCACGATGCCGCGAATCTCGTCGGGCGTGGTCACCGTCTTCTTCTCAACGACCTCGAAGTCGCGGATGATGTTGAGCACGATGTTGGGTGCTACGACCGACAGGCGGCTGATTTCCTCGTCGGTGAAGAACTTGTCTTCAACCTTTATGATGCCTTTCTTGCCCAGTTTCTTCGACAGGAAGTTGTAGCCGATGGTGACAGGCGTCTCCAGCTTGTGCAGTCCCAGCAGCTGAGCCACTTGATAGGTCTTCGTACTGGGTATATGGTCAATCACGGTGCCGTTTTCGATGGCAGCCACGAGCATTTCGTTTTTCTTCATTGTTTTAGTCCCAATAGGGGAGGGTAGTCTGGCCAAGCGTGCTCAGACGATTAATGTTGATACTGGGGGACTGCGCTTGGCCAGTCCCCCCCGTTGGTGTGCTTACAGAATGGTCTTGTCGGCCCTCACCTCGTCGAGCGAGATGCCGAGCACGTCGCAGAAGATGGCCTCGCGGGCAAAGAGTCCGTTGCCGGCCTGCTGAATGTAGTAGGCATGCGGATTGTCGTCCACCTCGTAGGCAATCTCGTTGACGCGTGGCAGCGGATGCAGGATCTTCATGTTTGGCTTGGCCGAGCGCAGCAGGTCGTTGTTCAGCACGTAGACATTCTTCACGCGCTCATACTCCATCAGGTCGGAGAAGCGCTCCTTCTGCACGCGGGTCATGTAGAGGATGTCGGCGTCGGCAATCACCTCCTCGTTGAAGTCGGTGTGCTCAACGTATCTGATGCCGTGCTCCTCGCAATAGAGCTTGTACTCCTTTGGCATGGCCAGCTCCTTGGGTGCCACGAAGTGGTAGGTGGGATTGAAGTGGCGCATGGCCATGAGCAGTGAGTGGACGGTGCGCCCATATTTCAGGTCGCCCACCATGTAGATGTTCAGATTCTCGAGCGTGCCTTGCGTCTTGTAGATGCTGTAGAGGTCGAGCATGCACTGCGAAGGGTGCTGGTGTGCGCCGTCGCCTGCATTGACAATAGGCACGGGGCTCACCTCCGAGGCATACTGTGCAGCCCCTTCGATGTAGTGGCGCATGACAATCACGTCGGCATAGTTGGCCACCATGAGGATGGTGTCTTTCAGTGTCTCGCCTTTCGTTCCGCTGGTCACCTTCGGGTCGGCAAAGCCGATGACACGTGCGCCCAGACGGTTGGCCGCCGTCTCAAAACTGAGGCGTGTGCGCGTCGACGGTTCGAAAAAGAGGGTGGCTACTACCTTGCCCTTGAGAATCTCACGGTTGGGGTGTTGTTCAAATTCATGTGCCATCTCAATCATGTACATAATTTTCTCACGAGTGAGATTGGCAATCGTAACAAAGTTGTGCTTATCCATACTCTGAATTGGGATTTTGTCGCAAAATTACGAAAATATCTACAGATTTGCGAGAAAACAGTGCTTTTTTTTATACGAATTGAAAATAAACTTGCCAAAAGTCCAAAATCTCCGTCGAAATTCTTAACTTTGCATCTTTAAAAGCGATTAAATACAAACGGTAATGAGAAAAGTATTTGTTTACTTCCTGTGGACCTGCCTTTTTGTCGTTGTCGTGGCAACGGCAGGCAGTTTCTGGGCCATAGCCAACGGAAAGATAGGCTATATGCCTCCTATAGAAGACCTGCAAAACCCCATCAACCGCTTTGCCACACAGGTGTACTCCAGCGACGGAAAGCTGATGGGTACCTGGAGCATGAGCCGCGAGAATAGAGTGATGGTAGACTACTCGAAGCTTTCGCCCATGCTGGTGAAGGCCCTCGTGGCCACCGAGGATGCCCGTTTCTACGAGCATTCGGGCATAGACTTCTATGCGCTGATGCGTGCCGTCGTGAAGCGCGGACTGATGGGGCAGAAGTCGGCAGGCGGCGGTTCGACCATCACGCAGCAGCTGGCCAAGCAGCTCTACAGCGACGTGGCCCATTCGACCACCGAGCGCATGCTGCAAAAGCCGATAGAGTGGGTGATTGCCGTGCAGCTGGAGCGCACCTATACGAAAGACGAGATCATCACCCTCTATCTGAACTACTTCGATTTCCTGCACAATGCCGTGGGCATCAAGACAGCAGCCAACACCTATTTCTCGAAAGAGCCCTCCGAGCTGAACATCAACGAGTGTGCCACGCTGGTGGGCCTCTGCAAGAACCCGAGCTACTTCAACCCCGTGAGATTCCCGGAGCGCAGTCGCAACCGCCGAAACGTGGTGCTCGGACAGATGCTCAAAGCCGGCTATCTGACGCAGGCACAGCACGACAGTTGTGCGCAGCAACCCATAGAACTGCACTTCCACGTGACCGACCACAAGGACGGCATGGCCACTTACTTCCGCGACTTCCTGCGCCGCTACATGATGGCCAAGAAGCCCGTGCAGAGCGACTATCCCTCGTGGGGCTACGTGAAATACTTCATGGACTCTGTGGCCTGGGAGCAGGATCCGCTCTACGGATGGTGCCACAAGAACAAGAAGCGCGACGGCGAAAACTATAACCTCTATACCGACGGTCTGAAGGTCTACACCTCAATAGACTCCCGCATGCAGCGCTATGCCGAACAGGCCTGCTACGACCATGTGGTGAAATTCCTGCAGCCGGCCTTCGACAAAGGCAAGTCGGTGAAGTCGAACTTCCCCTACAGCGACCTGAAGAAAGACCAGGTGGAACAGCTGCTGAGGCGCACGATGCGGCAGAGCGACCGCTATAGGGTGATGAAGGCGGCAGGATGCAGCGAAGACGAGATTGAGCGGGCATTCAACACGAAGACCGAGATGCAGGTGTTCACCTATCATGGCGACATCGACACGCTCATGACGCCGATGGACTCGATTCGCTACCTGAAGTCGTTCCTGCGCACGGGCTTCTTCAGCATGTGTCCGCAGGACGGACAGGTGAAAGCATACGTGGGCGGACTCGACTTCCAGCACTTTGCCTACGACATGGCCACTGAAGGCCGCCGACAGGTGGGCTCGACCATCAAGCCGTTCCTCTATTCGCTGGCAATGGAAGACGGCATGACCCCATGCGACGTGGCTCCCAACGTGCAGCAGACCTACATCGTGGCCGGACAGCCCTGGACCCCGCGCAACGGCAGTCGCTCGCGCTACGGCGAGATGGTGACGCTGAAGTGGGGCTTGCAGCAGTCGAACAACTGGATTTCGGCCTACCTCATGTCGCGCCTGAATCCGCAGGCCTTCGTCGTGCTGCTCCATGAATACGGCATTCGCAATCCGGAGATACATCCCTCGATGGCACTCTGCCTCGGCCCGTGCGACATCACCGTGTCTGAGATGGTCAGTGCCTATACCACCTTCGTGAACCACGGCATACGCATGTCGCCCCTCTACGTCACCCGTATCGTGGACAGCGAGGGCAACGAGGTGGCCAAGTTCGAGCCTCGCATGAACGAGGTAATCAGCGAGTCGAGCGCCCACAAGATGCTCTACATGCTGAGGGCTGTGGTCGACGGCGGCACTGGCAGCAGACTGCGCTTCAGATATAAACTGACGGCTGAGCTGGGCGGTAAGACGGGTACGACGAACAACAACTCGGATGCGTGGTTCATGGGCATCACACCCCGTCTGGTCAGCGGATGCTGGGTGGGCGGCGACGACCGCGACATTCACTTCAACTCGATGTCGATGGGACAGGGAGCCACGATGGCATTGCCCATCTTTGCCTACTATATGCAGAAGCTCTACGACGACAAGACGCTGGACTACAGTCAGGAAGACAAGTTCGACATGCCCGAAGACTTCGACCCGTGCGCCATCGTCGAAGACAACCTGGACAAAGAGAAAGACGAATTCAGCGACGCAGACTCCACTGAGTCGGGACACATCTTCGAGTAGTCGTTCGCGATGGTAGCATTCCTTTATATCTTGCTTGGTGGGGCCATCGGGGCCGTCGCCATCTATTTGTTCATGCAGCAGCGGGTGGGCGACTTGCGTGCTGCCCTGAAGCTGAAGACACGCGAACTGGAGTTGCTCAAGGAGAAGACCGACGAGGACATGCAACAGCTGCGCGGGCAGTATGAGCGCGAACTGAAACTGACGCGTGAACAGGCAGAGAGGGAGTTGCAGCTGCGCAACGAGCAGGCAGAGAAGGAGAGCCGGCTGCGTTCGGAGCAGTTCGAGCAGCAGCTCAGCGTGGTGCGAGAGCAGTTTCAGAACCTGGCCGCCCGTCTTCTCACCGAGACAAGCAACCGTCTGCACGACCGCAACCGTGAGAGCATGCAGATGATAACCAAACCCATCAACGACGGCTTCGAACAGTTGCAGCAGGCATTGCGCGAGAACGAACGCGAGCAGGCCAAGACCACGGCATCGCTGACCGAACGGCTGAAGCAAGTGGGCGAGCAGGCCGACAAGATGGACCGAACGGCCACACGGCTGACCAACGCGCTGCGGGGCGACTCGAAGCAGGCGGGCGACTGGGGCGAACTGGTGCTGCAAGAGTTGCTCGACTCACAGGGCTTCCGCCGAGGCATTGACTACGAGGTGCAAGGCACAATCGTCAACAACGACGGCAGTGTGATTGTCAACGAAGAGTCGGGACAGAAGATGCGGCCCGACGTGGTGCTCCACTATCCCGACCGTCAGGATGTGGTCATCGATGCCAAGGTGTCTATCAAGGCTTATTACGACTACGTCAACGAGACCAGCGAACCACTGAAACGACAGTTCCTCGAGCGGCACATACAGAGCTTGCGCAACCATGTGAAAGAGCTGGTGACCAAGGACTACAGCCGCTACATTCAACCGCCCCGGACGGCCATCGACTTCGTCATCATGTACGTGCCTAACGAGGCCGCGCTGCAAGTGGCTCTGGCGCGTGACCCGAAACTGTGGCAGGAAGCCTTCGAGCAGAAGGTGTTCATCTCCAGCACGCAGAATCTCTTTGCCATCCTTCGTATGATTCAGATAGCCTGGCGACAGCATCGTCAGACGGAGAACCAGCAGCGCATCGTCTCGCTTGCCGAACAATTGCTCTCGCGTGTGGGGCTCTTCGTGGAGAGGGTAGGGAAGATAGGCCGTGACATTCAGCAACTGCATGCCGACTACGACGAGGCGCAGAAGAGCCTGAACGGACGGCTGAGCATTGTGCAGAAAGCCAACGAACTGAAGAAACTGGGGGTGAAGGAAGATGCACGCCATCCGATTCCCGACACAGAGGATTCGTTGTTAGATTGACAAGAAAATGGGCGTTTTTGTGATGAATTGTAAGCATTTTGTGAATTTGTTTGACAAAAATGCGCGGATTTAATATAAAAAGCAGTAACTTTGCGGCAAAATTTTCGGATGACCGAAAGCAAACATGAATAATAATTGTTACATTCAATACATATATGAAACATCAGTTGAGAAGTAGTGTCTGTACAGAAGGCAGACGTATGGCTGGAGCACGTGCGCTCTGGGTGGCCACGGGCATGAAGCATGAACAGTTTGGCAAGCCGATTATTGCAATCGTCAACTCGTTTACGCAGTTTGTACCCGGACATACGCATCTGCATGAGATTGGTCAGATAGTGCGTGAGGAAATCGAGAAGATGGGCTGCTATGCAGCTGAGTTCAATACGATTGCCATTGACGATGGTATCGCTATGGGGCATGACGGCATGCTCTATTCATTGCCCTCGCGTGACATTATAGCCGATTCGGTGGAGTATATGGTCAATGCACACAAGGCCGACGCCATGATTTGCATCTCGAACTGCGACAAGGTGACCCCCGGCATGCTCATGGCCGCTATGCGACTGAACATCCCGGCGGTGTTCTGTTCGGGAGGCCCGATGGAGGCTGGCAAATGGCGCGGCGAGAATGCCGACCTGATTACGGCAATGGTGAAGGGAGCCGATCCGAGCGTGAGCGATGACGAGATGAGGGAGATTGAGTCGTGCGCCTGTCCGGGCTGCGGTTCGTGCAGCGGCATGTTTACGGCCAACTCCATGAACTCGCTCACCGAGGCCATCGGATTGTCGTTGCCGGGCAACGGAACGATTCTGGCAACGCATACCAACCGCATAGAACTGTTCAGGCAGGCTGCGCGCCAGATTGTGAAGAACGCGATGGCTTATTATGAAGATGGTGACGAGTCGGTGTTGCCGCGTTCCATCGCCACGCGCAAGGCATTCCTGAATGCCATGTCGCTCGACATCGCAATGGGTGGCAGCACCAATACCGTGCTCCATCTGCTGGCAGTGGCTCAGGAGGCTGGGGTAGACTTCACGATGAAGGACATCGACGAGCTGTCGCGAAAGGTGCCTTGTCTGTGCAAACTGGCTCCCAACACGCAGAAGTACAGTGTGCAGGAGTGTAACTGTGCTGGCGGCATACTCGGCATTCTGAACGAGTTGAACAAGGGTGGACTGATTGACGGCTCGGCCATACGTGTCGACGGTCTGACACTCAGCGAGGCCATGACGAAATATGACATTTCCGCCGGGAGGCCGACTGACGGTTGCGCCGACATCTATTATTCGGCTCCCGCAGGGCGCTTCTCAACGAAGATGGGATCGCAGTCGACGCTGTATCCTTCGCTTGACTGCGACCGCGAGACTGGTTGCATTCGTGATATAGAGCATGCCTACACCAAGGACGGCGGACTGGCCGTGCTCTTCGGCAATATTGCGAAAGACGGCTGCGTGGTGAAGACGGCCGGAGTAGACGAGAGCCTGTGGCACTTCGAAGGCCCTGCCGTGGTGTTCGACTCGCAGGAGGATGCTTGCGAGGGCATCTTGGGAGGCAAGGTGAAGAGCGGCGACTGTGTGGTCATCACCCACGAGGGACCCAAGGGAGGCCCCGGCATGCAGGAGATGCTCTATCCCACATCGTATATTAAGAGCATGCACCTGGGCAAGGAGTGTGCACTCATCACCGACGGTCGTTTCTCGGGTGGCACCAGTGGCCTGTCGATCGGCCATATCTCGCCGGAAGCTGCCAACGGTGGTAACATAGGAAAGATAAAGGACGGCGACATCATCGTCATCGACATTCCTTCGCGCAGCATCAACGTGAAGCTGTCTGACGAAGAGTTGGAGGCCCGTCAGCAACAGCCGCTCAAGCGCAATAGGGTAGTGTCGAAGGCACTGAAGGCATACGCTCAGAGCGTGAGTTCGGCTGATAAAGGTGGTATTAGAATTATTGAGGATCTTTGAAAATGAGAGACAGAATCACAGGTTCGAAAGCGCTGATGCGTGCATTGCAGGCTGAAGGGGTGAAGACCATCTTCGGCTATCCGGGCGGAGCCATCATGCCCGTCTACGATGCTTTGTTCGACTATACTCGCGGAGAAAAAAAATGTTTTGATCATATCTTGGTGCGCCACGAACAGGCTGCCACACATGCGGCTGAGGGCTATGCCCGCGTCAGCGGCGAGGTGGGCGTGGCGCTCGTCACCAGTGGACCGGGTGCTACGAACACGCTGACTGGTGTGGCCGATGCCATGATGGACTCCACCCCGATGGTGGTCATCGCCGGACAGGTGGCCATCGGCTCGTTGGGTACCGATGCGTTTCAGGAGGTCGACTTGGTTGGTGTGGCTCAGCCCATCTCGAAGTGGAGCTATCAGATTCGTCATGCCGAAGATGTGGCATGGGCGGTGAGCCGTGCTTTCTATATTGCTCGTAGCGGGCGTCCGGGACCCGTGGTGCTCGACTTCCCCCGCAATGCTCAGGTCGAGGAGATTGACTGGGAGCCAAAGAAGGTCGATTTCATTCGCTCCTATGTCGCTTATCCCAAGCTGGACAAGGCTATCATCGAGCAGGCCGCTTTTCTGATCAATCAGGCTGAGAGACCGTTGGCACTGGTGGGGCAGGGTGTTGAACTCGGCAATGCGCAGGAAGAACTGAAGGCTTTCCTTGAAAAGGCTGACATCCCGGCAGGCAGAACGATGCTCGGACTGAGTGCGCTCCCATCCAACCATCCGCTCAATGTGGGCATGCTGGGCATGCACGGCAACTATGCCGTCAACCTGAAAGAACAGGAGTGCGACGTGCTGATTGCCATAGGCATGCGTTTCAGCGACCGAGTGACGGGCAATCTGAAGACCTATGCCAAGCAGGCCAAGGTGATTCATCTGGATATTGACAAGAGTGAGATAGACAAGAACGTGAAGACGGAAGTGGCTGTGGTGGCCGACTGCAAGGAGTCGTTGCCAGCCCTCACCGCTTTGCTGAAGGAGGCCAGGCATACGGAGTGGCGCGAGTCGTTCAAGGAACTGGATAAGCTTGAACGCGAAAAGGTCATCGAACCGGCCATCCATCCGAAGGAGGGGCCGCTGTTGATGGGCGAGGTGGTCAATGCTGTGGCTGAGCAAGCCACCGACGATGCTGTGCTGGTGACCGACGTGGGACAGAATCAGCTGTTTGCCACGCGTTATTTCAAGTACCATCACAAGCGCAGCATCTGCACGAGTGGCGGACTGGGTACGATGGGCTACGGACTGCCGGCTGCCATCGGTGCCACCTTTGGCGCTCCCAATAGACAGGTGGTTTGCTTCATGGGCGATGGAGGCTTCCAGATGTGCATTCAGGAACTGGGAACCATCATGGAACAGCAGTCACCTGTCAAGATGGTGGTGCTCAACAATAACTATCTGGGCAACGTGCGCCAGTGGCAGGACATGTTCTGGATGCGCCGCAAGTCGTTCACCAAGATGCTGAATCCCTGCTATGAACTGATTGCCAAAGGCTATGGCATCGGCTACGAGGCTGTGACCGACCGTAACAACCTAACGGCGGCCATACAGAAGATGCTGACAACGGATGGCCCCTACATCTTGGAGTGTGCCATTCGCGAGGAAGACAATGTGTTGCCAATGACACCTCCGGGCATGAACGTCAATGAGATGATGCTGGAAATTTAATGCAAAGAGTCAATATGGAGAAAAAGAAGTTCTATACGCTGCTGGTCTATTCGGAGAATGTGGCTGGTGTGCTGAATCAGATAACGGCAGTCTTTACCCGCAGACAGGTGAACATCGAGAGCCTGAATGTGTCGGCTTCGAGCATTCCAGGTGTGCATAAGTACACCATCACGGCATGGAGCGACGAGGATCAGATTGTGAAGATAACGAAGCAGATTGAAAAGAAGATAGATGTCATCAAGGCCAACTATTTCACAGATGATCAGTTGTTCATCCGTGAGACGGGACTTTACAAACTGGCCACCGACATTGTACTGCAGAATGCCGAGGTGTCGCGCACCATTCGTCATTACGATGCCCAAATCACGGAGGTCAATCCCACCTACGTCATTGCAATGAAGAGTGGCAAGACGGAAGACATCCTGAATCTTTACAATGCGCTCGACCAGTTTGGCTGTGTGTTGCAGTACACGCGTTCCGGGCGCATAGCCGTGACGCGGAGCACACAGGAGCAAGTCAGCGAGTTCCTGGAACAACGCGAGCAGACTTGCCAGAAATCTTGAAAGGCTTACAATTAGAGACTTTCCAATAGGAAAAGACCTAATGTCGTATCTTTGCCGAGCCGAACAACCAGTCTGGGCGACGGCGTATGCCAGCGCACCTGACAAAAAACAGAATGCCCCATCGAGGGGCATCCTGTTTTGCCAAACAAACCAGCCCGGGCTCTGCGTGTCCAGCATGGCCGAAGTGTCAACAAAATCAGCACGGCTTTTTCGCTTGTGTCTATCGATTCAGTACGACTCTTAAACAACTGTCAACTGTTTCAGCTAATGAAGAGAAAAAGTGTCTAGTGAAATCAGGAAAAGTCACTTACGCTCAAAAACCTATTTTTTGCGTGCCTGCTGACTTTTTTCGTGCGCAGCAGGCACGATGCTATGTACGTCCGGGCAACTGCGAAAAGTATTTGCACCCTTTGACATAGTATTGCCAAAGTAAAGAGAAATGCCTCTGCTCTGGTATTTCCTTTGCCACTCTGCTCTGCTGGATGGCTTTCCTGTCGGCATCGAAATCTTTGCGCCACTGCTTGAAAGCGTGTCTGGCACGATAGACAGCCTTGAAATCGCCCCAGCTATGCTTCAATATGAGCATCTCCCAGGCTGCCAGATAGTCTAATGCCCAGCGGACACGCATGACATGATGCAGCTCCTCGTCGGGCAGACACTTGTAGAGCATCGTCAGGTTATTCCTGAAATTCAGGAAGGTCTTCATGGGATTGCTCTTGGGCAACGTGCCTCCACCGACATGATAGATCTGACTTTCGGGAATGCACACAATCTTTCGCCCCAGGAGTCGGAGTCGCCAGCAAAGGTCTATCTCTTCGTTATGGGCAAAGAAACGGCCATCGAGTCCTCCCACCTTATTATAATCACGCGCACGCACGAGGAGAGCTGCCCCGGTAGCCCATAGGATTTCCGTTGGGTAGTCATACTGGCCATTGTCGGCTTCGACGGTCTCGAAGATTCGGCCCCGGCAGAAAGGATAGCCGTAACGGTCGAGAAAGCCCCCGCAAGCCCCCGCATACTCAAAGCTATCGTGGTCGAACACGGATAGCAACTTGGGCTGACAGGCCGCCACCTCCGGGTGATTGTCCATGAACTCCACCAGTGGGGTCAGCCAGTGGTGGGTCACCTCGATGTCAGAGTTTAACAACAGGTAATATTCAGCCTCTATCTGCGCCAAGGCCTTGTTGTACCCATCGGCAAATCCCCAGTTCTTGTCGAGCAAGATGAGCTTGCATTCGGGGAAGTGCTTTCGCAGCAAATCGACAGAGTTGTCGGTCGACGCATTGTCGGCCACATAGACCGTGGCCTCGTCACGCGAGTAATTCAGCACGCTGGGCAGATACTGGCCAAGCATTTGTGCGCCATTCCAGTTCAGAATGACGATTGCAATTTTATCCATTGACTATCGTTGCTTTAAGTGCGGTATGATCGTGATTGAAGTCGCCCAGTCGGACCGTCATCAACTGATTGTCGAACTCTGGCTTTGCGTCGGCAGCATTCAGTTCCACCCGTACATAGTTGTTGGTGAAGCCATGCATGGCCCTGCCCCGCGTGGCTTTCTCGAAAAGTACTTCGGCTTCCTTGCCGATGTGTTCTGCATAGAACTCCTCGGTCTTGGCGGCAGAGAGGTCCAAGAGCCGTTTGCTCCTCAGTTTCTTTTGGTTCTCAGACACAACGTAGGGGATGCTCAGAGCCGACGTCCCCGGACGTTCAGAATAAGGAAAGACATGAAGTTGAGAGACAGGCAGGGCTTCGAGAAACGAATAGGTCTCATCGAAGCAGTGGGGCGTCTCGCCTCGACAGCCCACCATCACGTCGACACCGATGAAGGCATCGGGCATGGCATGCTTGATGGCCATGATCTTGTCGGCAAAGAGCTGGCGGTCATAATGGCGGTGCATCAGCTTGAGCACCTCGTCACTGCCACTCTGCAAGGGAATGTGGAAATGAGGCATGAACGCACGACTGGCAGCGCAATAATCAATCAGCTCGTCGCTCAGCAAATCGGGCTCCAGACTGCTGATGCGATAGCGGCTGATGCCCTCCACCTGGTCAAGGGCCTTCACCAGGTCGGTGAACCGTTCGCCTGTGGTCTTTCCGAAATCGCCGATGTTCACCCCCGTCAGCACAATCTCCTTGCCCCCCTCGCGAGCGGCCTGCCGGGCCTGTTCGACAAGCGAGGCAATGGAGGGATTACGGCTGAAGCCGCGTGCGTAAGGTATGGTGCAATAGGTACAGAAGTAATCGCAGCCATCCTGTACCTTTAAGAAATAGCGCGTGCGATTGCCACGCGAACAACTGGGCGCAAAAGTCGTGATGTCCTTCGTCTTCTGGCGGAAAAACTTCCCTTCAACCTTTCCTGCCCAGGCATCAGACAGGAACTGAACCAGACAGGCTTTCTCATTCGAGCCAAGCACCAGGTCGACACCTTCGATGCTTGCCACCTCGTCGGCCTCCAACTGGGCATAACAGCCCGTCACTACAACAAATGCCTGCGGATGCTGACGAATCAGTCGGTGAATGACCTGTCGGCACTTATGGTCGGCCACTGCGGTCACCGAACATGTATTCACAATGCAAATGTCAGCCTGCTCACCCTTGCCAGCCGTTACGACACCAAGTTCTTCCAGCATTTTTCCAAAAGTAGACGTTTCCGAGAAGTTCAACTTGCATCCTAACGTCGCATAAACTGCTTTTTTGCCCTGAAAGGCAGATGTATCAATCATTGCTTTTATAATGCATTATTGTTTGCGAGCACAAAGATAGTGTTTTTTTTCTTAAAAAAGCCGCATTTCGCCCTTTTTTCGCTTTCGTGTAATTTTGATACCAATTTTTAACATTTGACAAGTTGTTGAATTTCAGCGATTTACGAAAAAGTTACAAAATCCATCGAAAAAAAAACAAAAAAAACGTATCACTGTATCGAAAAAAACCTTACCTTTGCAGCGTTTTAATTAATAAATGATTGTTTTACAGATTTAAAAAGCAAAAAAGAAATGAAAAAGATTGCATTTATGTTCGTTGCAGCTGCTCTGTTCGCAGCTTGTGGTGAGAAGAAGGCTGCTCAGGAAGCTGAGGTTGCTGAGGTAGAGGAAGTTGTAGAGAACGTTCTGGACTCTGCTGCTGTTTGGGCTATCGTAGGTGACACCACTGGTATGGCTGCTGATTCTATCGCTGCTAAGTTCCAGGCTGTTGCTGATTCTCTGCAGGCTGCCGCTGCTGCTCCCGCTGAGGACACCACTGCTGTTGCTACCGAAGAGGCTGCTCAGTAATTCTAACGAACTTAATGGGAAAGAAATGCCGCTGGACGTGAGTTCAGCGGCATTTTTTTTAGGTTAAATCAAAGGCAGCGCAAAAAAATTGGGACAATACTCACTTGCTCAGGCAAAGCGAAATTGTCCCAATTTCTTCTGTACTATTCAGAGTTCGTATGACAGGAGGCTTTAGTGGTTGGCCAGCCGATAGACAGCGGCCATGTCCGTTGTGGTCAGCACCTCCATTGCGCCAACCTTCATCTTTCCGCCTCTGCTGCATTTCAGCACCATTTCGCCAATCTCCTCGTCGGTCACCGTTCGGCCAATAAGTTCTGAAATGCAGGTCGGCATGCCAATGCTACGGTAGAACTGCTCGGTTGCCTCAATGCCTTTCAAGGCAGTATCCTCGGGATGTGCAAAGTCATTGGCGACCCCCATCACGTTGACGGCAAACTGAACGAAGCGCGACACATGCTTCGGCATGACATAGCGAGCCCACGATCCCCACAAAGCGGCCAGTCCTGCTCCGTGCGTCACACCAAAGAGTGCGCTCAGCTCATGCTCCAGTCGGTGAGTGGCAAAGTCTTTCTCGGTTCCACACTCCGTCAGGTCGTTGTGAGCAAGACTGCCAGCCCACATGATCTGCGCCCGATTGCGATAGTCGTCGGGAGTCTTCAGCACCTGCAAAGCGCAGTCTTTCACCGTGCGAAGCAATGCCTCGGCAATGGCATCGGTCAGTGTCATGTCCTCGTATTTCGAGAAATAGCGCTCCATCGTGTGCATCATGATGTCGGTTGCACCAGCTGCGGTCTGATAGGGCGGCAACGTGTAGGTGCGCTCTGGATTCATGATGCAGAAGCGAGCTCTGCACAGGTCGCTGTTGATGCCGCGCTTGATCAGTCCCTCGTCCTTCGTAATCACACAGCTGCTCGACATCTCGCTGCCTGCGGCAGGTATGGTGAGCATCACACCGATGGGCAGACACGACTGCGGAACGGCCTTGCCCTCCCAGAAATCCCATACAGGTCCGTCGTAGCCTGCGCCATAGCCTATAGCCTTGGCAGAATCGATGACACTGCCGCCACCCACGGCCAGGATGAAATCAATCTGTTCCTTGCGACATAGTTCAATGCCCTGCTCGACCATCGAGAGCAACGGATTGGGTACCACACCACCCAGTTCGACATAGTAGATGTCGGCTTCGCGCAAGAGCGAATAGACCTTGTCGAGCAAACCAGAACGGCGTGCCGAGCCTCCGCCATAGTGGACAAGCACCCTTTTTCCACCGTTCGATTTAATCAACTGAGCTAACTGATCTTCTGAATTACGTCCAAACACGACTCGTGTCGGAGCATAGAAATTAAAGTCTTTAATCATTGTACACAAAAATTAATCCTATGCTGCAAAATTACAAAATATTCACGATAAATCATCGTTATAATAGTAAACATTAACTGAATCAATGAAAGATACAACACTTATCTCTGTTGTAACGCCTATATATAACGGTGAGCGATTCCTGATGAGTGCCTATGAGTGCCTGTGCCACCAGACTTACACCAACTGGGAGTGGGTGGTGGTGAACGACGGTTCTATCGACGGCACCGAGGCCCTGTTCAAGCGACTGGCCTTTTCGGACGAACGCATCAAGTATTGCTCGCAGAGAAACAGCGGTTCGGCCAAATATCCACGCGACAGAGCCGTCTATCTTGCTCATGGGAAATTGATTCTGCCCCTCGACATCGACGACACCGTCAGCAACAACTATCTGGAACTGATGCTCAGACGGATGGAAGAGACCGATGCCGATATTGTGTATCCACAAATGCGCTTTATTGACCTGAAGACCCGTCAGACTATTCAGGTGCTGCCCGTGGCCGACTTCGACACGGAGCGGGTCTATCAAGGAAGAGACCTGATAGCCAGGACCTTGCCCGAATGGGAAATAGGATGCAACGGCGGGCTCTACCGAAAGGAGATGTGGGTACACTCCAGTTATCCTGAAAAGAAAGAACCCATCTGGGTCTACTCCGACGAGATCGACGAGCGATACTACCAGCTGAAGGCCAGGCGAGTGGCTTTCTCAAAGGCTCGCTACTATTACCGCTACCATGAGGAGTCGATCACGAACAGCGTGACTCCCAAGCGTTTTCAGCTTCTTTGTTGCAATGTGCAACTCATGTCGTTCATCGAAAAGGAGTTTGGGAAAGACAGCGAGGAATACAAAAGAGTGAACCTCAAACTGTTCTATTCGTGGCGCACAATGGCTGCTTTCTACATGCAGAACTATGAGAAACTGACCGACGGCGACGATGTCATTCAGGAAGACCTGCGCAAGGCTTTTCAGCGGATAGATGCCTCACGACTGCCCACCAACGAGCGCATCAAGTTCTTCAATCTGACTGACAGTCGGGCCTTGCTGATGCTGTTCGGCATAAAATATGCCCCGAAATGGATCTTTGAGAAAGTCATACAGCGATACATGCCGCTCACCTACCGTCGGCACTACATCCGTCGGCGCACTGAAGATCAGGTGAGACAGCAGATTGCCGGTAGCTACATGGGAGCCGAAAGGAAAAAGACTTTCCAGCCCTATGCGGTCAGCATGTTCTGCGGCAATGCACCCAGCGGCGGACTGGTCGATCGACTTCGCGGAGCCGTCAGCCTGTATGAGACGTGCAAGGCATGCAAGCGCGACTTCCGTATCTACTTCACTCACCCTTTCCTGCTTTCCGACTATCTGGAACCCAATCAATACGACTGGCGGATAGAGACCGACGAAGTGACGTTTGCCGACTCGCAGGCACTGCCCGTCGTGATTGACACGCAGACGGCCACACAGAAGGAGCGCACATGGCAGAAATCACAATTCGTCAAGGCACTCAAACAAGACCGCAAGCTGCAACTGCACTTCTATTCGAACGCCCTCTTCTGCTACGACACAGATTTCTCCAAGCTGTTCAACGAACTGTTCAAGCCCGGCAAACGGCTGCAATCGCACCTTGACAACATCTTTGCCTCCATCGGCACCGACTACATCAGCGTGTCGGCACGGTTCTGCGGACTGCTCGGCGACTTCAACGAAGAGACCTACAGCGAACCGCTCTCTGCCGAAGAGCAACAGGAGTTGCTCGACGCAACAATCAAGCAACTGGCCGTCATCACCCACAAGTATCCTGACAAGAAAGTCATTGTCTGCTCGGATAGCACCACCTTTCTGGAACAGGCTGTGGAGCAATGTAACGTGGCTGCCATACCGGGCAACATCTCACACATCGGCAACGACACCGTGCGCAATTACGAATACTACGAAAAGACGTTCCTCGATTTCTTCGTCATCGCCCATGCCAGCCAGGTTTTCCTGCTGAAGTCGTCGGTGATGCACAACAGCGGCTTTCCTTACGCGGCGGCCCGTGTGGGCAAGCGACCGTTCCATCTCATAGAGTTCTAACCGCCTGCACGCACTATGGAGACCACGCAACGAACGACCAGCAGCTACCGAAAGATAGTTTCGAGCACAGCCATCTTCGGAGGTGCTCAGTTCATAAATGTGGTTATCAATATCATTCGCGGCAAACTGGTTGCCTTCATCCTCCATTCCACAGGCATGGGCATGATGTCGCTTCTGCAGAATGCGGCCAACACGGTACAGCAGTTTGCCTTGCTCGGCATCAACATCTCTGCCGTTCGCAACATCTCGCAGACAGATAAAGAGGGTTCGGCTGAAGCACTTGCCATGACCGTCCGCATCGTGCGTACCCTCATCTTCATCGTTTCCTGTCTGGGACTGCTGTCAACCATCGTCTTTTCGCCCCTCATGTCGAAGCTGTCCTTCGGCACAACCGAATACGTCTCGCTCTTCCTCTTGCTCAGTCTGTCGGTCTTCGTCACCATGATGGGTACGGGCGAGATGGCCGTCATGCAAGGACTGCAACGCTACAAGCAACTGGCTTTCTGCTCGATTGTGCCTCCCATCTGCGGACTGCTCATCAGCATTCCCATCTACTATGTGTGGGGCATTCAGGGCATTGTGCCAGCCATGATTGTCTCCGGTGCCATCTATTATACCGTCATGCGCTTCTATTCCTATCGCGACAAACGCGTCAGGGCCGATCGCCCCCGCTTGACACTCCGCGAGGTATGGACTGAGGGACAGGGCATCATACGTTTCGGACTCGTCATGACCATCGGAACAATGGTGGGGGCCATCACTACCTATGCGCTGACAGCCTTCATCAGCAATGCCGGCTCGGTGTCGGATGTCGGCTTTTATCAGGCGGCCAACTTCATCAGCATGCAATACATCAGCATGATTTTCACCGCGATGGCCACCGACTACTATCCTCGGCTGTCTGCCCTCATTCAGAATCACACGACGGAGGCCCACCAGCTGGTGAACCAACAGACGGAGATCGTGCTGCTGATCGTCACCCCTCTGGCCATGTTGATGATTCTCACGGCTCCGCTGCTCATCACCCTGTTGCTGACCGACGAGTTCCTGGCCATTCGAACGCTCATTTCGTTCATGGGACTGGCCTGCATCTTCAAGGCACTTTGCTTCCCGATGGACTATATTGCCTATGCCAAGGGCGACAAGCAATACATCTTATGGGTTGAGACCATCTGGGGCAATGCCAAGACATTCTGCGTCATTGCCGGGTGTTACTACTTCTACGGGCTCGACGGATTGGGCTACGGTGCGCTCGCTTCGGCCATCATCGACGTCATGGTCAGCATCGTACTGATGCGCCTGCGCTATGGGTTCCGTCATTCAGCTGTTGCCATCCGTATGCTCGTCACTATGCTGATGCTGGCCATTGCCTGCTTCGCGGCGGCATTCCTTTCCGATACTTGGGTCAGCTATGGCGTCATGTCGGCCACGACAGCCGTCTGCATGGTCTACAGTTTCGTGCAACTGAACAGTCGACTGGACATTCGCTCTATCATCAACAGATTCACCAAAGGCAGAAACAGCGAGGAAAAGGCATGAGACTCAGCATCATCATACCCGTCTATCGCGTTGAGGAAACGCTTGACCGATGCGTGAAAAGCATTGTGGAACAAGGGATTGACGACCTTGAGGTGGTGCTTGTTGACGACGGCTCGCCCGACCGATGCCCGCAGTTGTGCGACGAATGGGCGCAGCGCGACCAGCGCGTCAGCGTGATTCACAAGAGCAACGGCGGACTGAGCGATGCGCGTAATGCAGGCATTGAACAGGCAAAGGGCGACTATATCACTTTTGTCGACTCCGACGACTTCATTGCCCCCGATACCTACGAGCCGCTGCTACGGTTGCTCAGTCATCGTTCCGACATCGACATGCTTGAGTTTCCATTCTACTGGCACTTCGGTGCCAAGGAACAGCGAATCGTTGACTTCGGCGAAAAGTATTATGCCGACACGACCGACTACTGGCTGAACGGTCATGCCTACGAGCATGCCTATGCCTGGAACAAGCTCTACCGTCGCGAGTTGTTTCTCGATGTGCGATTCCCCAAAGGGCGCGTCTTCGAGGATATTGCCACTTTGCCCCTTCTGCTTGCCAGCGCGAAGCTCATTGCCACCACTCATCAAGGACTCTACTACTACTCAGCCAATCCCAAGGGCATCACTGCCACTGCCAAAGGAAGGGAAATGAGCCTGTTGCTCGACAGCCATCTTTCGGTGTTGAGCCAGCCGGCCATGCTGCGCGATGCCCGTTACTACATGCACGTGCTGAACATTCAGATGGATGTATGCGAGCTGACTGGCGACGAGCCATTGCTGCCTGCCTGCTCAGTGAATCCACTCAGCGGCGGTCTCTCTCTACTTCAAAGAATAAAGGCTTTGGTCTTAAACATCGTTGGAATACAAAAACTATGCAAACTGAACATTTTTCTACATCAAATCAGAAGCAGCCGCTCGTGAGCTTCATCGTCACCAGCTATAACCTGCCTGTCGACTTGCTGCGCATGTGTCTTGACAGCATTCTGTCGCTCTCGTTGCGTGCCGCCGAAAGAGAAATCATCCTGATTGACGACGGTTCCAAGCAGTCGCCACTGCCGCAACTGGACTTCTACGTAAACGACATCATCTACGTCAGACAAGCCAACAAAGGACTCAGTGAGGCCCGCAACACGGGCATCCGTGTCAGCAGCGGACAGTACATACAGTTTGTAGACGGCGACGACATGCTCATCAGGCACAGCTACGAACACTGTCTCGACATCGTTCGCTACAAGCGGCCCGACATGATGCTTTTCGACTATACCAGCCAGACGGAAACACCCACCGTCTGCGACGATGCAACCGCCGTGAGCGGCACCACCTTCATGCGCACACAGAACTTGAGGGGAACGGCCTGGGGCTATCTCTTCCGCCGATCGGTGCTGGGCGAACTGCGCTTCACGCCGGGCATCTACCACGAGGACGAGGAGTTCACTCCGCAACTGCTGCTGCGCTGCGACTCGGTCGTCGCTACCACTGCCAAGGCCTATCTCTATCGCAAACGCGACGACTCCATCGTCAATGCCACTAGCATTCGGCATCGACTGAAACGGCTGAACGACTTCAGGTCGGTGATCGAGCGGCTCAACAAGATTGCCGACACGCTGCCCACCGAATCGCGACTGGCACTGCAGCGCAGGGTGCATCAGTTGGCGATGGACTATATCTACAACGTGATTCTGCTCACGCAAAGCCGCCACTATCTCGACCGACAGCTGAAGGCACTTCACACAATGGGCCTCTATCCGCTGCCACGGCGCAACTACACGAAGAAATATGTGTGGTTCCGTAGGCTGGCCAACACCGAAGCGGGCCTTTCCATGCTGATGCGGGCCATACCACTGATGAAGAAAGAACGATGAAGATACTACTGCTGGGCGAATATAGCAACGTACACGCTACGCTGGCCAGGGGACTGCGCGAGCTGGGACACGACGTGACCGTGGCCTCTAACGGTGACTTCTGGAAAAACTATCCCCGCGACATCGACCTTCTGCGCCACGACGGAAAACTGGGCGGACTGGCACTGCTGGCCAAGATATACAGCAGGTTGTCCGCATGGCGCAACTTCGACGTGGTGCAACTCATCAACCCCATGTTTGTTGAACTGAAAGCCGAACGCATTGCCCCCATCTACCGCTATCTGCGCCGCCACAACAGTTGCGTGGTGCTCGGCGCAATGGGCATGGACTACTACTGGGTGAGCGAGTGCGTCAACCGCAAGCCGCTGCGCTACAGCGACTTCAACATTGGCGACGAATTACGTCAAGACCAGACTGCCGTCACTGAGCAACGCGAATGGATGGGAACGCAGAAGGAGCAACTGAACAGACTCATAGCCCGGGAGTGCGACGGCATCGTGGCCTGTCTCTACGAGTACTTCGTGTGCTATGAGCCGAACTTTCCGCAGAAGACGGCCTACATTCCGCTCCCCATCGCGCTCAGTTCTGCCGTATCGGCCAGTCACTTCGACCTTCATTCGCCCCTCAAGGTCTTCATCGGCATCAGCCGGGGCCGAAGCGAATACAAGGGGACCGACATCATGCTGAGAGCTGCTGAGGAGCTGGCCGCAAAATATCCCGAACGGATGGTACTGCAAAAAGCCGAGGGAGTGCCGTTCGACACCTATCAGCAGATGATGGAAGGGGCCGACGTGATGCTCGACCAGCTGTACAGCTACACCCCGTCGATGAACACCCTGCTGGCCATGTCGAAGGGCATCGTCTGCATAGGAGGCGGCGAACCGGAAAACTATGAGATTCTGAACGAGCGTGAACTGCGCCCCATCGTCAACGTAGAGCCCACCTATCAGAGTGTCTACCAGCAGCTGGAACAGCTCATTCTGCACCCCGAACTGCTGCCACGGCTGAAGCGTGAGAGCATCGAGTACGTCCGTCGCCACCACGACTACCTGAAAGTGGCGCGACAATACGAAGCCTTCTACCGACAAATCAGCGAAAAGGAATAGGTGTTCTGTAAGCAAATACGCAAAAAAGGCCGCACTCACAGTGAGTGCGGCCTTCTGCTTGTCTGTTCCGAAAATTAAGCTTCAGCAGGAGCCTCTTCGGTGGTAGCCTCGGCAGCAGCTGCGGCAGCGGCAGCCTCAGCAGCGGCAGCCTTCTTCTCAGCCACTTTCTTGGCGATAGCCTCGTTGACCTTCTTCTCTTCGTCGAGGGCCTTCTTGGCAGCTTCCTTCTTGGCCTTTACCTCGTCCTCGCGAACCTTGTCAAGACCCTTCTGCTTGTCAGCCTTCCATGCATCGAACTTTCTCTGGGCAGCAGCCTCGTCGAAAGCACCCTTCTTCACACCACCACGCAGGTGCTTCATCAGGAGCACACCCTCGCGGCTGAGAATGTTGCGAACAGTGTCGGTGGGCTGGGCGCCAACCTCGAGCCAATACAATGCACGGTCGAAATTCAAGTCTACCGTGGCGGGATTGGTATTTGGATTGTAAGTACCAATCTTCTCAGTGAAACGACCATCACGTGGTGCACGAGCGTCGGCGATGACGATGCTGTAGAAAGCATAGCTCTTACGACCACCGCGCTGCAATCTGATTTTTGTTGCCATTTGTTTTGTTTGTTTTGATTATTAAATTTGAATTTCATGCTATTATCTCGTAATAGCGGCTGCAAAGGTACAACATTTTTGTGATTCGGCATTCGTCACACTGTGATTTATATATTCTTTTAGTGTTTTTTTGCATTGTCGTTGCAAAATTATGCCAGCCGCAGTCTGCCATCCTCAAATCTTTTTCGTACTTTTGCACACAATGAAGCAAGAACTTTCCATTCTTATACCTACCTACAACGATGTATGCACCGAGCTGGTCGGCAAACTCTGTGCGCAGGCCAAGGCTATCGACCGGCTGGACTACGAAATCATCGTGGCCGACGATGGCTCTACCGACAGCGACTGCACCGAAGCCAACCAGGCCATTGAGTCAATGCCCGGCTGTATATATATTAAAAGAGGTGTAAATGTTGGACGCGCAGCCATACGCAACTATCTGGCCCGGCAGGCCGCCTACCGATGGTTGCTCTTCATCGACAGCGACATGAGCATCGTCGACCCCGCGTTTCTTGCCAACTATCTGAACAGCACATCCGAAGAGGTCGTCTATGGTGGCTACCGTGTGGGTGGCGGCGACATGCACAACCTGCGCTACCTGTACGAGAAGGCGGCTGAAGGCGGTCACACTGCCGAGAAGCGGCAGCAGAAGCCCTACAAGGATTTCCACACCTCCAACTTCATGATCAGGCGCGACCTGATGCTGGCCCACCCGTTCGACGAACGCTTTCGGCGCTATGGCTACGAAGACGTGCTCTTCGGCAAGACACTGCGGCAGCACGGCATCAGAATCGAGCACATTGACAATCCGGTGGGCTTCGACTCGTTCGAAGAGAACCTGGCTTTCGTCGAGAAGACCGAAGAGGGACTGCACACCCTCTATGAGTTCAGCAACGAGCTGCGCGGCTACAACTATCTGCTCACCTTTGTCAACGGCATACACCTCGGCTTCGTGAAAGCTGCCATCCGTCTCTGGCACCGACTGTTCGGTCCCATCGAGCGCCACAGGCTTGCGGGGCGGCATCCAAATCTGACCATTTTTAAAATCTATAAACTGGGTTATTATTTATCATTAACTAAAAAGAACTAAGACAATGACAAGAAGATTCGCATTCAAAATGTTCCTCAAGCCAGGCTGTGAGGAAGAGTACCAGAAGCGCCACGCTGCCATCTGGCCCGAACTGAAACAGATGATCAAGGACCAGGGTGTGGGCAACTACAGCATCTATTGGGACAAAGACACCAACATCCTGTTTGCCTATCAGGAGTGCTCAAAGGAGGGCAACTCGCAGGACACCGAGAACGTAGACCCCATCACGCAGCGCTGGTGGGACATGATGGCCGACATCATGGAGGTGAACCCCGACAACTCGCCTGTCACCATCCCACTGCCGGAACTATTCCACATGGATTGATCAAGGTCTCCCGCTCCTTACAATATTGGGCGCAGAGATATGTTCTAAATTTGAAAGGACAGGAATTATTATAATTTCTATAATTTTTTTCGATCTGCGGTTGGGATTGTTCTAAACCATTTCAACCGCAGTACGCAAAATGTCCCTGTTTCTTGCAAATATGCAAATTTGTGTGTAACTTTGCAGCCAATTTCTTAAAACCAAGTTAATGGAAATCTATTTTACGGGCATCATCATCGCCATCTCAACATTCCTCATCATCGGATTGTTCCATCCTCTTGTAATCAAGGTCGAATATCATACAGGCACACGCTATTGGTGGGTCTTCCTCGTCATCGGCATCTTGTCGGTGGGTGTTGCCTTGTTCATCGAGAATGCGCTCATCTCTGCCCTGATCGGGGTATTTGGTGCTTCCTCGCTCTGGACCATCGGCGAACTGTTCTCGCAGAAGAAGAGGGTGCAGAAAGGCTGGTTCCCCATGAACCCGAAGCGGAAGGATGAGTATGAGCCTATTGACAAGAACGAAACGCTCTGTCCCGTACATCACGGACGCAGCATCTATGCCATCGACGACGAAGAAAAAGCATGAAGACCGAATTAATTCTCGTAGGGCGCACGGTGAGCAAGGAGTTTGCGAGGGTGATTGACGACTACCGCGAGCGTATCACCCACTACATGCCGTTTGCCGTCAGCGTGATTCCCGAACTAAAAAACACGAAAAGCCTTTCAGAAGAGCAACAGAAGGTGCTGGAAGGCGAATTGATTCTGAAACAGTTGCAACCTGCCGATACCGTGGTGCTTCTCGACGAGCATGGGCGCGAGCCGCGCAGCGTGGAGCTGGCGGCATGGCTGGAAAAGAAGCTGCAAACGGCCCGTCGGCTTGTCTTCGTCATAGGAGGCCCCTATGGCTTCTCGCCTGCCGTCTACGAGCGTGCCAACGAGCAGTTGTCGCTCTCGCGGCTCACCTTCTCTCACCAGATGGTACGTGCCATCTTCGTTGAACAACTCTACCGCGCATGCACCATCATCAAAGGCGAACCCTATCACCATGAGTAAGCTTTCGCTGCTCTGTGTCCCTGATTCACCGTAGTTTTGTCAAGATTATTCATAAAAAAAAACACCTTCGGGAAGTAGCATTCTGGAAGCGTGGAACCGCAGTGCTCACGTCATGTCTTAGCGGCAATTTTGTGATTGATATTGAATCAAAGTGGGTTTGCAGTCATATCAAACTGAGTTTTAGCATTAGTTACATGATGATTCAAGTAAGAACTCAGTTTGATATGCCTGCAAACCCACTTTGATTCAATACTAATCTCAGCACGAAGGTCGCTTAGAGCTGTTCGAAAGACGAAGCATCATGGATAGAAATAGTTCTTTTTGCGAAGCGAAATTTTGCAACCTGTTGTAAATCAATTGTATGCGTAACCTCTCTCAATACTCGCATATTTGCAAGCGACTTTAAGTTTGGTGAATTTCATGCGATTCTCAGAGGGGGTGTTGTCAAGAAAATTCATAATTCAAGTGTGGAAGTAGGGATCGTAATGACTGAAGTGTTACTTTACAGCGGAATTTGGTTAAATAAGCATAAAAGTCATAACAAATACAAATTCATTGATGACAATCCTCAAATAAATAATGTAACTTTGCAGCCGATTTTGCCCCGAAGACTTCCTAAGGATTTCTGAGAGAGGCAAATAGGAGCCTGAACAGGCGCAGACTCCTATCATTTAAAGTTTAACAACTTAGCATGGCTTGACACACGCCTGTTCGGGCCAACGTCTCCTTGAAGGAGACAAACAGTATTTTATTTTATGTCTGATTTAACAAAGAACGTTCAGCCGTTGCAGGATTTCAACTGGGACGAGTTTGAAAACGGCACCGTGGCCAACATCAGCAAGGAAGAGCTTGACAAGGCTTACGATGAGACTCTGAACAAAGTGGCCGACCATCAGGTCGTTGACGGCAAGGTGATTTCTGTCGACAAGAAAGAGGTGGTTGTCAACATCGGCTACAAGAGCGACGGCATCATCCCCGCCAGCGAGTTCCGCTACAACCCCGATCTGAAAGTGGGCGATGTCGTGGAAGTCTATGTGGAGAGTGCTGAAGACAAGAAAGGCCAGCTGATTCTTTCTCACAAGAAGGCTCGCATGTCGAAGTCTTGGGATCGCGTCAACGAGGCTCTGGAGAGCCAGGCCGTCATTCAGGGCTACATCAAGTGCCGCACAAAGGGTGGCATGATCGTCGACGTGTTCGGCATCGAGGCTTTCCTGCCCGGCTCACAGATCGACGTTCACCCCATACGTGACTACGACCAGTTCGTCGGAAAGACGATGGAGTTCAAGGTGGTGAAGATCAACCAGGAGTTCCGCAACGTGGTCGTTTCTCACAAGGCTCTCATCGAGCAGGAGCTCGAGGCACAGAAGCAGGAGATCATCTCTCGTCTGGAGAAGGGCCAGATTCTGGAAGGTACCGTCAAGAACATCACGAGCTACGGCGTATTCGTCGACCTCGGCGGCGTAGACGGACTCATCCACATCACCGACCTGTCTTGGGGACGTGTCGACGATCCTAAGAAGGTGGTTGAGCTCGACCAGAAGATCAATGTTGTCATCCTCGACTTCGACGAAGAGAAGAAGCGCATTGCTCTCGGTCTGAAGCAGCTCACTCCTCATCCTTGGGATGCACTGGATCCTGAGCTCAAGGTGGGCGACCACATCAAGGGTAAGGTTGTCGTCATTGCCGACTACGGTGCATTCGTTGAGGTTCAGCCCGGTGTTGAGGGTCTGATCCACGTTTCTGAGATGTCTTGGAGCCAGCATCTGCGCAGCGCTCAGGAGTTCCTGAAGGTGGGCGACGAGGTTGAGGCTGTCATCCTGACCCTCGACCGCGACGAGCGCAAGATGAGCCTGGGCATCAAGCAGCTGAAGGAAGATCCTTGGGAGGCTATCGAGGTGAAGTATCCTGTTGGCTCGAAGCACACTGCAAAGGTTCGCAACTTCACCAACTTCGGTGTGTTTGTTGAGCTGGAAGAGGGTGTCGACGGTCTGATTCACATCAGCGACCTGAGCTGGACGAAGAAGGTGAAGCACCCCTCAGAGTTCACGAAGGTTGGCGAGCCCATCGACGTTGTCGTGCTCGACATCGACAAGGAGAACCGTCGCCTGAGCCTCGGTCACAAGCAGCTCGAGGAGAATCCTTGGGATGTGTTTGAGAGCAAGTACACTGTCGGCTCTGTCCACACTGGCAAGATTACCGATATGCTGGAGAAGGGTGCCGTTGTACAGCTCGACGAGAACGTGGAAGGCTTCGCAACTCCTAAGCACCTCGTCAAGGAGGATGGCTCACAGGCCGTGGCTGGTGAGGAACTGCCCTTCAAGGTGATTGAGTTCAACAAGGATTCAAAGCGCATCATCCTGTCGCACAGCCGTACCTACGAGGATGCACAGCGCGACGAGAAGCGTGCTGCCCGCAAGGCTGCTGCTCCACGCGCCAAGAAGGACGATGCTCCGAAGATTGAGAACGTTGCCGCCAGCACGACACTCGGCGACATTGACGTTTTGGCTCAGCTGAAGGCTCAGATGGAGAAGGGTGAGTAATCCCGACAATCCACATAAGCATAAACAAGAAAACAGCGTTTCCGCAAAGGAAACGCTGTTTTTCTTGTTTGTTTATCCTCAGCCTCTTCCCTCCCTTTCGTCCATTGCTCGGTGCTTGAAGCACCGCATTAAAAGACAGCCCCGCAATCTTGCAAAAAAGAGAACTTCCGTGTCTCATGCACAAAAGCTCTCTGTAATCTCTGTTTATGATTGCTATTTCTAATTCTCTTCAGATTCCTCTTTCTCCGTCGTATCGAACAACTTGCCTTGAGTTATGCTCAGACCGCCCTCACTGTCAATGTACATGTCGAGCGGAACAAACTCGTCCTCGCTTCCAGGCCGTGTGATTACTGCGCCGAACTTCAATTTCTGGTCTTCCACTCCGTGATAGACGATGTTTTCAAAGATGCCTTCTTGTTTGAAGTCTGTATCGACATAAGAGGCGAACGACTCCTTGGTGAAGCTTTTCTTCATGAAGACCGAACTGTCGGAACGCAAGACCGTGAGTGTCACTCGATTGTCATAATATTTCTGTCCCGTCTCGTCCTTCAGCATCGGCAGCGAGTCGGACGATTCGCGCTTGATGATGACGGAAAATGGTTTGCCCATCCATTCCACCTCAT
>CACXXD010000025.1 GCA_902771445.1 uncultured Prevotellaceae bacterium | reverse complement strand
CAAACCAAACAAGATCAGATTTCACGTTTGTTCCCGCTTCGGAACAGATTCACCGACAAGCCGTCGAACATCCAGAGAAGACGGCTGTCATCGTCTCTGGACGAAAGATCAGTTACAGCGAACTGGACAGAAAATCAAACTGCGTAGCCAACATGCTGCTTTCGCGCCGTCTGGGCGAGGATGCCCTGGTGGGCATGCTGTTGGATCGGTCGGAGTATGCCTATTATGCAGAGCAAGGCATACTGAAAGCGCGTGCGGCATTTCTTCCCTTCATCACGTCTTATCCTGACGATCGCATCAACTTCTGCATGGAGGATGGCGATGTGGCCGTGTTGCTGACCAGCCGTAAGGTCATGGCAGAGCATGCAGGACTCTCCGGCAAGGGATTCGAAATCATCTGCATGGAGGACATCCCCGGCATCGACGGCCCGTGCGACGAGTCCTTGGCTGCTTATCCTTCGGCTGACAGCATCGGGAGGAACAACCTCGCCTACTGCATTTATACCTCCGGCTCTACAGGCAGGCCCAAGGGGGTGCTCATAGAGCAGGGCAACCTGGCCAACTATGTTCAGAAAGACGAGAAGTCGATAGAGATTATGCACTACGCATCGCCAGGCATGGTGTCGCTGGCAATGGCGGCCTTCTCCTTCGACGTTTCCATTGTAGAGCAGTTTGTGCCATTGTGCAACGGAAACACGGTCTGCATGGCCACGGAAGAGGAAATACATAACCCTGTGCTGTTGGCCAAGACCATTATCGGCAGTGGGGTGACGGGCATCACTTGTACACCGACCTTCCTGATGAACATTGTGGATATGGACATCTGCCGGGAAGCACTGCGACAAATCAGGTTCTACGACATCGGGGCCGAGGCTTTCCCAAGCGGACTCTACGGCAGGCTGCGTGAACTGCGTGAGGACAGCATCATCCTGAATGTGTATGGCCCTACGGAGTGTACGATGGGCTGTTCGGCTGCCGTGATGGAGGGCGAGGGCGACATCACCATCGGCGGGCCGATGGTGAACACCTGCTTCTATGTCATGAACGACAAGGGCGAGGTGCTGGGTGTCGGCCAGAAAGGCGAGCTGATCATCTGCGGCGACTGCGTGGGCCGTGGCTATGTGAAACTTCCTGAGAAGACGGCAAAGGCCTTCTTCACGTATCAGGGCATGCGGGCCTATCACAGTGGCGACCTGGCCTCATGGACGCAAGACGGGCGCATTCAGATTTGGGGGCGCATCGACAACCAGATCAAGCTTCGCGGATTCCGCATCGAGTTGGACGAAATAGAACAGGTGATAAGCACCTATCCCGACGTGAAGGGGAGTGCCGTCAAACTTTGGCACGGAAAGTCGGACTATCTGGCTGGCTATCTGACGGCATCGGTGCCGCTCGACATGGAAGAGGTGCGCACCTATCTCCGACAGCAGTTGCCGGAGTATATGATACCTTCTGTCATCATACAGATAGACCAGTTGCCAGAGACCGTCAATGGCAAAGTGGACCGCAATGCCTTGCCCGAGGTGGAGCCTGCGGCATCAGTCCACGAGATGAAGGCACCGCGCAACGATATGGAGCGGCAGATAAGAGATGCTTTCGCTGAGGTGCTGCACATGGATAAGGAGGAAATCAGCATCACAGACGATTTCTTTGAACTGGGAGGCGATTCGCTGAAGAGCATGATGCTGCTGTCGCGCCTACAGTCGCTTGACGTCATGAGTTCCGACATCTTCTCCTTGCGCAGCATTGAGCGGATTGCCGTCATGCTGCATGAGAAGAAGAAGGGCAAGTCGCTCGATGAGATAGAGGAACAGGAGCGAAGAAAGCCGCACAGACTGAGCATGATGCAGACCAAGATGATGGATTTCCAGCTGGTCAATGTCAATTCTACGATGTGGAACAACATGTACTATCTGTTCCGCTTCAACCGAAAGACGGATGCTAACCGGCTGTGCAGAGCGGTAAATCAGGCCATCCGCAATCATCCGGCACTCTCCATGAGAATTTCGTTCGACGACGAGGGAAGGCTGGTGCAGACCTACAGGCCGGAACTGTTTGCCGAAGTCGTAATCGAGGAGATGACCGACATTGAGGTGGTGCGCATGGCCGACTCTCTGGTTGAGCCGTTCTCTGTCTTCAACTCACCCCTGTTGCGCGTGCGCATGTTTCGGTCAAGCAGATACACTTACATCTTCTTCGATGTCCACCATCTACTGATGGATGGCTCGTCGCTCAGCATTGTACTGTCCGACATCGTGCGGGCCTACAAGGGTGAGCCGCTGCCGAAAGACTATTACTGTACCTATCTGGCTTCAGAGGACAGGCTGCGAAAGTCCCAGCAATACCAGGAAGACAAAGCCTATTTCCAGGCAGAATATGGGGGCTATGACTGGTGTACGGCCCCGGCGGCCAGTCAACAAGGCACGCACAAGCTGCAAGCCGCCCGCCGCGTGGTGCGACTGCCGTTCGACGCAGACGATCTGAAAGCTGCAGAGTCTCGGCTGAATACCACCAGGAGTGTCATAGCCATCACCGCAGCCCTGCTGGCACTCCACAGGAAGACGGGGTGCAACGATGTCATGACCAACTGGATCTTCAACAACCGCCTGGGCAGTTTTGCCGCCGACTCCGTGGGCATGCTCATCAAGAACTTGCCCGTTGGCTTGCACATGGACCGCATACACAGCGTTGAGGAAGCACTGGCCGAGGTCAAGCGGCAGGTCACTGACGGCATCACTCATTGCAGCTATGACTATTTTGCCGAGGGCGACTCACCCTTCGTCAGCGATCCTATGGAGGTCAACTACCAGCTGAATATCAATGCCGACGAACTGGCCGAGCTTTACCCCTTCCAGCTCGAACTTGGCAACTCCTATCAGGCACCCGGCGCACGGCTCGAACTGGAGTTCCTCGAGAACGACGACAACTCTGGACGCTTCGACTCTGAGATGGAGTGGGCTGCCAACTGTTTTCGGAAAGTAGACATGGTGGACTTTCATCAGCTCTACATCCATTATTTCGAAGGAATAGTTTTAGAGTAGTGCCTCCAGGCTTTTTTACAATTCTTCAGTCCTTATGAAAGCGATTAATCTTTCCGATCATTTCACATACCGAAAGCTGTTGCTTTTCGCCATGCCCACCATCGGCATGATTCTCATTTCCATCACCTACGATGTAGTCGATGGCTATTTCACGTCCAATTACATTGGCAAGACTGCCTTCTCTGCCGTCAATATCGTCTATCCCTTCCAGTTGCTTCTCTCAATGGTGGGCTATATGTTCGGGGCGGGAGGCAGTGCCTTGATAGCCAGTCAGCTGGGAAATGGCGATAAGGTGAAGGCCAATCAGTATTTCACCATGATTGTCCGGGTGGCATTGGCCGTGGGCCTCGTCCTCGCCGTGTTAGGCATGATTCTGCTGCCCTGGGTAGCCTCACTGATTGGAGCCACGCCTGAGATTCTGAAATATGGTGTGCCATACGGGCGCACGCTGTTCCTGTTTCTGCCAATCATGATTGTGGGCTATGCCTTCCAGAGTCTGCTGATTACCGCCGAAAAGCCGCAGTTCGGGTTCTATTTGTCTATTGCCAACCTGATAAGCAATTTGGCCTTCGACTATCTGTTCATCGTCCATTTCGGATGGGGAATGATCGGGGCTGCGGTGGCCACTGGCATAGGCGCCTGTCTTAATGGCCTCGTACCGCTGATATATTTCTCACGGCCCAACTCCAGTCAGCTTCGCTTCGTGAAGTGCCGAACGAGACTGAAGCCCCTGCTGCAAGCCTGTAGCAATGGGGCCTCGGAGATGGTCAACGACATGGCCACATCTTTTATTTTCGTGCTCTATAACTACCAGCTGTTGCGACTGATTGGCGAAAACGGTGTTGCTGCCTACGGTGTCATCATCTTCGTTGAAGGTATCTTTGCATCCTTCTTCTACGGATTCGCTATGGAGGCCACTACTGTCGTGGGCTATAACTACGGGGCCAAGAACTATCCTGAACTGAAGAGCCTGCTCAGGAAAGGCAATGTCCTCAACTTCGGCTTCGGCATACTCATGACTGTGCTCTGCATGGTCTGTGCTTCGATGGTGGCGCAGATCTATGTGGGCTACGATGAGGAGGTCTACCGCTTGTCCGTCCATGCCATGCAGCTATATGCCTTCGCTTTCCTCTTCCAGGGCTTCAACGAGTACTCCTCTGCCTACTTCACCGGACTGAACAATGGCAAGGTGTCGGCCATTATTGCCTTCAGCAAGACCTTCATTATCCAGACTGCCGCCATCTTGCTGTTGCCCCTGTTCTTTGGCATCGACGGACTGTGGCTGTCGCAGGCAGTCGCCGAGTTTGTCGCCTGCATCGTGGGTCTGTATTTCTATATCACGCACAGGCATGAATATACAGGAGTTGCAAAGTAGGGTGTCGCGTGTGCTTGTCAGAATCTGAACATAGTTCGCAAAATGGTTAAAAGAAATGTTCTAATATAGGGAACTCTATTTCCCCTTTGCATGAATAGCACGGTGGTGGATATAGAGCCCCTTCCGTTGTGGACTGTTTGATGCTTTGATGCCGTTAAGTGAATAGACGGTCGGGTCGTGCTGAGCTTTGCCCTTCATGGTGTTGACGGCATTCGTTTCCGACACAGGCAGCGTTATGGTCAGGGTGAGATCGTCGACGCGGTTCTCGCGCCCTTCCACACCATAGTTGCTCAGGTCTTCGAGCATGCTGTGGGCCATGTTCTCCAGCATCTCTATTCTCGATTCGTCCATGACGTGCAGCAGACGGGCCAGCTTGGCATAGTTTAGCAGACTTTTCAGAATCTCCTGTGCTTTCGCCGACTCATTCTCGTTGCCTTTGGCATGCTCGATATAGGCATTGGCAGCATCGTCGGCTACCATCGCATAAGCACCGCCCTGACCGCTTATCATCTTCTTGGCCTTCTCCTTCAGTTGCTCCTCGGCTTGCTCATGGAAGGCAGCATTGCTGGGCAGCTCGGTGATGCGCTCGGTCTCGATGCTCAGTTGGCTTTTGTCCTCGCTGAGGGTCAGGATGCGGTAGTCGCATGGGAATGACGACAAGGCGCCTGTCGATACGTCGTAAATCTCCTTGGTCAGGTCGGCATTGAACTCTTTCAGAATGTCGGACGTATGGAAATGGCCCGTAAGGACGACGCCAATACCGGCATCGGCCAGTCGGTTGCGCACGTTCTCGCAATCGTTTACCGACGATGTCTCCAGAAATTTATCGGAATTGTTGAAGTGGGGGACGAGGGGATGGTGCATCATGGCGATGACGCGCTTGCCTTTGCTGCGTGCCTGCTCTGCTTGTCGGCAGACCCATGAGAGCGTGCTTTCACGGACGGTGCCGTCGGTGCCGGAATCAATGCCGATGATGGCCATGCCTGCAATTGGCTCGCAGATGTAGGAGAGGGACGCGGAATCACGCTCGGAAGTCTCACCGTAGCCATAGTTGGCATAGAACTTGGCAAACTGTTCGTTGGTGGCAACTTCGGCGGGAGTGGTGTGGTCGCCAATGTAGTAGTTGGCATTGTAGTGGGCGCCTCTGTCGTGATTGCCTGGAATGACAAGCGTCTGAATGCCAATGGCTTTCAGTTCGTCGAGCTTCTTCACCACATATTCGTGGCTCAGCACCTCTCCGTCTTTGGTCAGATCGCCAGTGAGGAGTACCAGGCCGGGACGTATATTGTCCTTGATGTTGGCAATGACTACGTCGAACAACTCGCGACTATATTCAATCAGTTTGCGGTCGCTATCGAGGTAGTTATACCATGCGGTTCCTTCCTCGACAAGCAGTTCGGGAGCCATGACGTGCGTATCGGACAGTAATACGACTTTTGTTTTGTCCAGCTGCGTTTGGGCAGATGCCATGCATGCCACCATGAGGGTCAGCAGCGAGCAGCCTAATAGCCATAAGTATTTCTTCATAATATACAGTAATTTGAGATTATTCTCCTTTATTTCAGGATTTCGATGCAAAAATACGAATAAATCCCGAAATATCATCGTTAATGGAAACAAAAAAGACGAGCCATCCTCTTGAAGTGGACGGCCCGTCGGAGTTATGTAGAAAAAACAAGTTTCTTAGAAGAAAAGGTAGCGGTTGTCCACGACCTTGGCATTCTCGTAAAGCTCCTGCATGAAGTTGCCGGCAGCCTGAAGAGCCTGCTGCTTCAGCTGCTGCTCCTCAGTCTTATCGTCGAACTTGTTTCCTTCACGCATCTTCTGTGTGAGGACCTGGAACACGTATGCACCTTCGTTGCCCTTGACAACCTTCTTGCTGAACTCACCCTGCTTGGTAGAAGCGACAGCGCCGTTCAGCATGGGCTCACGTCCGCTTGTAGCCTGTACGTAGACAGGGGCAGAGAAAGTGATGAGGGGTACGGTGTCGACACGAGCACCCTGAGCCTGAGCATCGGCAATCGACTTGGCGCTTTCGAGTTTCTTGGAGAGCATGTCGAATTTCTTGTCGCTCATCACCTCACGCTTCAGCTCGTCCTTCACGCTCTCCCAGTCGGCATAGCCCACCTCGTTGATCTTGGTCAGAGCCACCACCAGCAGACGGTCGTTGTTGCCGCACTCGTAGAGAGGAGAAATCTCGTTCTTCTTGGCATCGAAGATCCACTTCATAGCTTCGCGTGTGGCACGGATGCCCACCACGTTGTGCTCGTTGTTGGAGATGTGTTCGCGCTCCAGCACCTGGAAGCCGAACTTAGGAGCATTCTGCTCCAGCGACTCAACGGTCTTGCTTGAACTGACAAACTGGCTGAACTTGTTGTAAGCATCTGAGTAGGTCTGCTTAGAGAAATCGATGGTGTGCTTCACAATCACCACGTCGTACTTATCGACCATAGCCTTGCGAGCAGTAACCTGCAAGATGATGTTGCCCTGTGAGAGCTCCAGGTTCTTGATTTCGTTGACTGCAAGTGAGTTGATGGCAGTGATGTATGCCTTAGAGTCTGCATCGATGACGGGAGCGTTCTGGTACATGGCCGAGGTCATCCACTGCTTGGTTCCGGGCTGACCGTACTTGCTGGCGATAGAATCGAACACGGCACCACCCTTCAGGGCCTGATAGATGCTGTCTGCGGTAGCGCGGGCTGCGTCGATGGTTGCACCACCCACCTGAATCATGCGATACTCAACTGAGTCTGGCATCTGTGTCTTGGCCAACAGCTTTACAACATTCATGGTGTTGTCTGAGCGAGTCTCGAAGGGAGCGCTGGTCTGACCAACAGCCATTGAGTCGACTCTTGCGGCAATGTCGTTAGGCAGAGCGGCACGAGTAACGGCCATGCCAGTGTAAGGAACCTGTGACTGCGACTTGCGAATGACATCGCTGGCAGCAAGGCCATTCATCAAGTTCTGCTGAGCTTCCTGCATCGTCTTCATCAGTGCCTGACGGTCGGCATCAGAAGGAACAACCTGCAGAGAGACATACTTGATGTTGCGTGTCTCAACGGGCTGTTTGAATTTCTCTTTGTTTTCGTTGTATTTTGCCTTCAGGTCAGCATCCTCAATCTTCACGTCGTTGTCGTTGATGGATGAATAAGGCATAGAAGCGAGCAGGATGCTGCTCTCCATGTTCTGGTCGTTGAAGGATGCCTCAGCCGAAACGGGGTTTGAGAGCATGCAGCCGGCCAGCAGACTGCGATACTTGCTTGCCAGCAGATTCTGGCGAAGGTTCTTCTCTGTGAACTTCCAATACTTGTAAAGAGCCTCGTATTGGTCGGCAACCTGACGATTCTGCGAAGCTGCACTCTTATAGTCATTCAGGAACTTAGAGAGGGCGGCCACGTCGAAGCGGCCTGTCTGCTGATTGACGAATGGGGTCTGACGGAGCATGGGATTTGTTCCCTCCGTCAGAATGTTCTGGATCTCTTCGTCGGTCACGGTCAGTCCGAGTTTAGCGCACTCGTCCTCGAGCAGTGTGTTCTGTACGAACATGCCCCAAACCTGATCCTTCACATTGTTGAGCTCTTCTTCCGACAGGTTGTCGCGCTGCTGTGTGATTTTCAGTACCTCCTGGAACTCGTCAACGAGAGACTGGAATTCCTGTACGGAGATTTTCTTACCTAACACTTGTCCCACTTGCTGACGCTGCTCATTGCTCGTGGCCTGGCACGAGCGGAACAGCTCTTCAGCAATGAAGGCGAAAAGGGCCAAACCAATCACTCCTACGAGCATGGGACCCCAACTTCTGATTTTTCCAATTGCTGCCATTTGTTTTTTATTTTTTAGTTTATATTTAAATTTCTGATAGATGTTTATTCAATTTTCGAAATTCAGCCGACAAAATTACTAATTTTAAGTGAATTAACTGCATTTTTTTTCGAAAAATTGGCTTATTCACAGACTTTTAGTCGAACGAGTTCTATTTTTGTTGCTGTATTCTTGATAATTTTAAATTCCCAGCGGTCTATTTTTACAACCTCGTTCAGTTTCGGGAAACTTTGATATTCATGCAGAATGAGTCCGCCGATTGTCATGTATTCGTCGCTCTCCGGTAGTTCCAAATCGAACAACTCGTTGGCTTTCTCAATCTCCAGACGTGCCGAAAGCAGGTATTCGCCGTTTTCCATCTTCCGTGCCACATAGTTGGTAGAGTCGTGCTCGTCTTCAATATCGCCAAAGATTTCCTCAACGATGTCTTCGAGAGCCACAAGTCCGCTGGTGCCGCCAAACTCGTCGACAACCACGCCCAGTGACCTCTTCTGCGAAAGGAAACTCTGCATCATCTTGCTGGCTGCCATTGTCTCAGGCACGAAAATCATGGGACGGACGAGATCTTTCAGCTGAGTGTTGATAGTGGGGGATGTCGGTGTCTCTGCGGAATTGCGATTTCTTTGCGATGAATTAGTCTTGCCCGTCCTTGATTCCTCGTTGATACGGAACAGTTCGGAAGAGTGAATGTAGCCGATGATGTGGTCAATATCTTCGTGGTAAATGACAATCTTTGAGTGTCCGCTCTCAATGAAACGCTGTTTTAGTTGCTCTATGTCGCAGATGTCCTCGACAGCATCGATTTCTGTTCTGGGCACCATGCAGTCGCGTACTTTTGTATCGCTGAAGTCCAGGGCATTCTGGAATATGCGTACTTCTTCGTCAATCTCTGTCTCGTCGGTGGCATTCTCAATACTCGACTGGACAAGGTAGTCGAGGTCTACTTTAGTAAACTCTCGGTCGTCTGCCTTATTGTTCATGTGGATACCCATGATTCGGAGCAAGGCTTTGGAAAGCAATGTGGCAAAGCGTGAGATAGGGTAGAGCACCACGTAGCAGAGCCATGCAGGCACGGCAAAGATGGTGAGCATGGTGTTGGGATTGCTCTTGAAGATGGTCTTTGGAAGAAATTCGCCTGTGAAAAGAACTACCAGTGTGGACAACAACGTGTCGGCGGTCACACGGACTCCGTCGGCAAGTCCCGAGAACAGGGTTGCATCGAAGATTTGTGCGAAGAGAATGCCATAGATGACCAGTGCAATGTTGTTGCCTACCAGCATGGTAGACACAAAGTTGTTGGGGTGCTGATAGAACAATGCTATCGCACGTTGCGACAGTCCGTTTTTCTCGCGATCCATCTCGGCACGTAGTCGGTTGCTCGATACGAATGCAATCTCCATGCCGGAGAAGAATGCTGAGAAAAGCATTGTAATGATGAGTCCTATGATTTGAGCTGTCATTGAAGTCGTTCTTTATTATTTTCCACTGGCCTTTCGCTTCTGTGATGCAGGGCGTATCTGTGGCTGAGTGGTCGTTGTGTCGTTGGTGGCTGAAGCGGGCTGTGGCTCGTTGTTCTTGTCGCCTTCGATGTCGGAATTGACAAACGAGCCTTTTGAGTTCGTCACCGTATAATGATTCATGTTTTCGTCACTTCGAAAACAGGTTCCTTCGATGGTTCGTTCGGGTGTGATCAAACGAGAGTAGACGTTTGAGTAAAGCTCGTGTACACGACCATCCCAATAGAGTTCCTCGCCCAAGTAGATGAGTCCGTTGACGTTGCGCACATATACCCTGCCACGCAGCTTCCACAGATTCTGCTGGTCGAAATACCAGGCAGTATCGGCCTGCACGTAGGCTTGCACTTGAAACTTCTCGTCGAATTGTTCAAAGAAGATACCTTTCATGAATTCCCATCGCGATGGCTGTCGCACGTTGTTCACCTCCATCTGTTCGGTAAGAATACGATACTTGATGACACCTGAATCGCTGATGAGTGTCTTCACACCGTATGACATCATCATTGATGCAGAGTCTTCAGGGTTGACAGGCGGAGCGGTATGCTCATGAACCTCGTTGCAGGAAGTAAGAAAAGGAAAGACAGTGGCAAATAGAAGAAGGAGTAACAGCACAGCACACCTGCATCGGTGTCTTGAGCCGCTGCTCCCATTGTCGTCAACTGTTACTTTTGGTGTCACCTTAATTATATTGTAATGTCTACAGGCCTAATCAATTCGCCACTTTGCAAACCATCGTTCATTGAAAGTAAGGCCGATGTTGATTCTGAATGTATTTTCCTTGATCTTGTCGACAGCTGATGTACGTACCCATTGGGCGCTGATGTTCAGCACCGAGCGGTTGTTGTAGCTGTTCTGTAGGGGAAAGCCAAAGCCTGCACTCAGACTGAATTCCTTTGGGCCATTGGCATTATTTATTTTATAATAAGGTGTCGTAAATCCACCGCCTATACGGTAATGAACGCGCTGAAAGAATTTCGGACTCATTGGGTTCGGTACGAAATCTACACCTGCACGCACTTGATAGCGGTCTTTCAGCAATCCGTTTTGCATTACGTATTTGCCGTTGTCGTTGAGCGCAGGATAGTCCAACTTACCCCATTTCTGCAACGACACATCGGCATCGATAAACAGTGATTGTCCGTGGTTCCATGCCAGACCTGCCGCATAGCTCATGGGCAACGCATAGCCGTTGGATACTGTCTGAGGGAAGGTGTCGACCTTGCAGACTGCGTCGGCCCCCAGTTTATGACCCAGTCCAAAGGTAGCACCCAGTGTCAGACGGTCTTTGGCTCCCAGTGGCTGATGCCATTGCAGGCCAAATTCCAGTCCATAGCTGTTGATGTTCGATGAATAGGTGCGTGACATCGATTTGACATCGGTAGTGGCTGTGCTGGCAATGGTGCGAGTCAGGTTGCCCCAGATAAATGATGCGTTGACACCAATGGACAGCGGCTTGAATACTCGCCAGCCAGCACCGATAAACACCTGGTGAAGTCCACCACTGCCTTCGTAATTTACAGAGGTCGTCGTACTGCTGTTTGCGATAGTCTCTTTAATGGTGTACTTGTAGCCAATGTTCGAAAAAGGCAAAATGCCGAATGCCATACCGAGTTTGGGGAGCAGGCGAAAACTGCCCACAGCATAGTCTAAGTTGGCCGTCTTGGCGCTCACCTTTGTTGCTCCTTCTGTGAAACGAGTGGCCTGTCCTGACACACCCAAATCGAAAATCATTGTCAGGGAGTCAATGGCAGAATAAGATGCAGGATTCAACGTGTTGACAATGTTACCTTGGCGTAAGCCCAGTGCAGCTCCGTTCATTCCACGACTGAAGCCCGAAGTGCGGTCGGCTAACAATCCTATTCCATATTGGCTATAGGGCGACATTGTTCCATTCTGCGCAAAAAGGCTCAATGCCAACGAGAAAGCCAGAAAACCACAAAAGATTCTTTTGTTCATTTATACTATTCTAAATATCAGCGTGCAAAATTACGAAAAAGTTAGGAGTTAGGGAGTAGGAGTTAGAAGTTTTTTAGAAACAATGGCAAAAAAAAAGTTAAACACGTAGAAAATACTCGTATCTCCCACATTAAACTCCTAACTTTTAAGTATTTTTGCACCGTGAAACAGTTTGCATTCTTTTTTAAGGCACTTTGTCTGGTGTTTCTTTTCCAGCTTCTTGCGTTACCCACACATGCTGACAGTCAGACGGCAAGCAAGATGGACAGTGTCGAAATCGGTCTGATTACCTGCACACCTCATAATGAGATTTACAGTCTGTATGGTCATACGGCCCTACGGTATCATAATCTGCGTAGCGGCGATGACCTTATTTTCAACTATGGGGTGTTCAATTTTGAAGCGCCCCACTTCGTGATTCGCTTTGTGCTGGGTAAGACCGACTATGAACTGGGCATATCGCCATATAAGCCTTTTTGCGCCTACTATAAGCAGTGGGGATGCATGGTTACGGAGCAGGTGCTCAATCTGACAAACGAAGAGAAATTGCGCATCGCTACGGCGCTTAGCATCAATATGATGCCGCAGAATCGCGTTTATCGTTACAATTTCTTCTATGACAATTGTTCAACTCGGCCACGTGACATCATAGAAAATAACCTGTCAGGCAAGATTATCTATGAGCCGCGAAAGGACTTTGAACCCAGTTTCCGTGAGATGATTCATGAGCTGACCGCGGAGCATCCGTGGACAGCCCTGGGCAATGACCTTCTTTTGGGCTTGAAGGCCGATTTTAAGACTAATAGGCGTGAACAGGAGTTCCTTCCGCTTAATCTGATGTATGACTTCGACCATGCGCAGATATATTCCAACGGCGAATATCGCCCACTGGTCAAGGATCAGCGTGTGCTTGTTGAGGCTGGCATTCAGATGGTTGACGACACTCATTTGTTCAGACCGCTGACCTGTGCCATCCTTCTGCTATTGGGGTGCCTGTGCCTTTTCTACTATGAGAAGACCAAAAAACGCCGACTGGTATGGCCAGACGTTACGCTGATGGCACTCACTGGACTGGCAGGCTGCCTGTTGTTCGTCATGTTCTTCTCTGAGCATCCCACTACGAGCACCAACTTGCAGATTCTTCTGTTCAATCCTGCCTGGCTATTCTTCATTCCTTCGGTGGCGCGTCGCAAGGCTACACGCTATTGGACAGTACTTCTCGTTTGTATGTTGTTGTTCCTTTTGGGGAGTTTTTTGCAAGACTATGCCGAAGGAATGGAATTTTTGGCATTATGTTTGCTAACACGTTATTGTAGTCACATTATCAATGACAAATAAATATCTCTATATCACCCTTTTGGTCACGTTGGGGCTGAAGGTTGAAGTCTTCAGCCAAGACGCAAGTAATACTGTGCCAAAGTTGGTTGTCAGTATTGCAATCGACCAGTTGCGTAGCGACTATTTGGAGGCTTTTTCCCCACTTTATACTTCTGATGGATTTAAGCGATTGCTTAATGAAGGAGTGGTCTATCAGAATGCGTCCTATTCGTTTGCACCTGTTGACAGGGCATCGGCTGTTGCATCGCTGAGCACGGGAGTTACACCATATTATAATAATATAGTAGGGGAGCGTTGGCTCAATCGTGAGACGTTGCGCCCCGTCTATTGTGTTGACGACAAGAAGTTTCCCGGCATACAGACGCTCGATGCCAGTTCACCAGCAGAGCTTTGCACTTCTACGTTGGGCGATGAACTGAAAGTGGCCACTGCGGGTCGAGGCATCGTCTATGCCATAGCGCCTAACCGCGATGCCGCCGTGCTTTCTGCAGGCCATGCCGCTGACGGAGCTTTGTGGATTGACGACGTCACGGGCAGTTGGTGTTCTTCGCAATACTATTTTTCTTCGCTTCCGCTTTGGATGAGTGCTTATAACAGACTGCAAGCACCATGCAAGCGAATCAAAGAAATTACTTGGGAGCCATTCAATGAGTTTGTTGGCAACTTCAGCTATTTCATGCAAACGGGGTTGCAAAAACCCTTCAAGCATGCGTTTACTGGGCCTCGCTGCTATCGGGAATACAAAACGAGTGGCTTGATTAACGAAGATGTGACCGATTTGGCGCAGCAATGTGTTGCCAGTACAGGCATGGGCAATGACAGGGTGACAGATTTGCTTTGTCTGACATATTATGCAGGCAATTACGATCATCGTCCTGTCACAGAATGTCAGATTGAACTGCAAGACACATACGTTCGCCTTGATCGTGAGATTGGCAGACTGGTCAAGCTCCTTGAACAGCGAATAGGCAGGGACAATGTGCTCTTTGTGCTGACGAGTACGGGCTACTGTGACGAAGAGGATGCCGATTACAAGAAGTTCCGCATTCCCTCTGGAACTTTCTATTTGAGCAGGACCGCCAATCTCATGAACATGTACTTCGGGGCCATCTGGGGACAAGGAAAATATGTAGAAGCCTATTTTCGTAATCAGGTGTTTCTGAATCACAAGTTGCTGGAGACCAAGAAAATAAGCATCAATGAGGCAACGAGCCGTGCTCAAGAATTCTTGGCCATGATGTCGGGAGTGCGCAATGTTTATACCACATTGCAGTTGATGACCGACAACAATGAACATCTGCGTAAGATTCGTAATGGATTTAATGCTGAACATTGTGGCGACGTGCTCATTGAGACTGCCCCAGGCTGGCGGTTGCTGAACGAAGACACGCAAGAGAATGAGCTGTCGCGTGCGTCTTTCATTCCTTTCCCAATTATCATTTATGGTGCTGGTGTCCGTGCAGAGCGTATCACCACACCAGTGACCGTCGATCGCATTGCTCCCACCATAGCACGGTCGATTCGCATTCGTGCGCCGAATGCCTGTTCTTCTGCACCGCTTTTCTAAGCATTCTTTTTCGCAAATTCCAAATAATGAGCGAATTATGCTCGATTGTGCAAAAAAATAACTACCTTTGCACCCAATTTCATTCAAAAAGAACAAAATAAAGAAAATATATCACAATGAATTTTGCTAAAATTCTGAAATCATTGTTCGGCGACAAGTCGTCGCGTGACATGAAACTCATTCAGCCTTTTGTAGAGAAGGTCAAGGCTGCTTATCCCGCTATCGAGAAGCTAAGCAATGACGAGTTGCGCGAGCGCTCGGCAGCCATTCGTCAGCAGGTACAGGCTTCTGCTCAGAAGCAGAAAGAAGAAATTGAAAAACTCAAGGATACCATTGAGAATACACCTATTGACGAGCGTGCCGACATCTTCGCAAAGATTGACAAACTGGAGAAAGACGCGCTTGAGGTCTATGAACAGGCTCTCAACGAGGTGATGCCTGAGGTGTTCGCTATCGTTAAGGACACGGCTCGCCGTTTTGCTGAGAATGAAGAGACTGTCGTTACGGCCAACGACTTTGATCGTGAACTGGCTGGCGATCCTCGCAAAGATTTTATTACCATTGATGGTGACAAGGCCATCTATCATAATCATTGGACGGCTGGAGGCAATGACCTGAAGTGGGAGATGATTCACTATGATGTTCAGCTCTTTGGCGGTACGGTGCTCCATCAAGGTAAGATTGCAGAGATGGCTACAGGTGAAGGTAAGACACTGGTGGCTACGCTCCCAGTATTTCTTAATGCGTTGACTGGCAATGGTGTTCATGTTGTTACGGTCAACGATTATCTGGCCAAGCGTGACTCTGAGTGGATGGGACCACTTTACATGTTCCACGGCTTGTCTGTTGATTGCATAGACAAGCATCAGCCCAACTCCGAAGCACGTCGCAAGGCCTACATGGCCGACATCACATTCGGTACGAACAACGAATTTGGCTTCGACTATCTACGTGACAATATGGCTATTTCACCCCAAGACCTTGTACAGCGTGCACATAACTATGCAATCGTCGATGAGGTTGACTCTGTGCTCATTGATGATGCACGTACACCTTTGATTATTAGTGGACCGGTTCCAAAGGGCGAAGTGCAGATGTTTGAGGAATATCAGCCTCTCGTTGAGAAGCTGGTGGGCGTACAGCGACAGTTGGCCACGCAGTATTTGGCTGAAGCTAAGCAAAAAATCGGAGAAGGACAACGTTTGGTCGAGTCCGGTAATAAGAAAGAAGGACAGACCATGCTCGATGAGGGCTTCCTTTCGCTTTATCGTTCGCATAAGGCTCTGCCAAAGAATAAGCCTCTCATCAAGTATCTGTCAGAAGAAGGTATCAAGTCTGGCATGTTGAAGACAGAGGAAATCTATATGGAGAACAACAACCGCCGTATGCCTGAGTGTGTCGAGCCTCTGTACTTTGTTGTTGACGAAAAAATGAATTCTTGCGACCTGACTGATAAGGGTACGGCTTGGCTGGCCAATCAGGTGAATGATGCCCAGCTGTTCGTCTTGCCCGATATTGCAGCTCAGTTGTCGTCTCTCGAAGGCGATACTTCACTGAGTGACGAAGAGCGCGTGGAGAAGAAAGATAACCTCATGGCTCATTATGCTGTACAGTCGGAGCGCGTTCATACCTTGCAGCAGTTGCTCAAGGCTTACTGTATGTTCAATAAGGACGATGAGTATGTGGTTATCGATGGCGAGGTGAAGATTGTGGACGAGCAGACGGGACGTATCATGGAGGGACGTCGCTGGAGCGATGGACTGCATCAGGCTGTCGAAGCCAAGGAGCACGTCAAGGTTGAGGCTGCCACACAGACATTTGCCACAATTACGCTCCAGAACTATTTCCGTATGTACCATAAACTCGCAGGTATGACAGGTACGGCTTCGACTGAGGCTGGTGAGTTCTGGGACATCTATAAACTTGATGTGGTAGAGATTCCTACCAACAAGCCTGTCATTCGAAACGATATGGACGACCGTGTTTACAAAACAGCTCGTGAGAAATATAAGGCTGTTATCGAAGAGGTCGTAAAGATGCGTAAACAAGGACGTCCAACCCTGATTGGTACAACGTCAGTCGAAATTTCAGAGTTGCTTTCTCGTATGCTTGACATGTATGTCGATCCGGAAACAGGAAAGCGTGAAGGCATTCCTCATCAGGTCTTGAACGCAAAGTTACATCAGAAAGAAGCAGACATCGTGGCATTGGCTGGTCAGTCAACCAACGGACTGGGTGCTGTGACGATTGCCACCAACATGGCTGGTCGTGGTACTGATATTAAGCTGTCGCCCGAAGTAAAGGCTGCTGGTGGTCTGGCTATCATTGGTACGGAGCGACATGAGAGCCGCCGCGTAGACCGCCAGTTGCGTGGTCGTGCAGGACGTCAGGGTGACCCAGGTTCTTCCGTTTTCTTCGTTTCGCTTGAGGATAAGCTGATGCGTCTGTTTGGTTCTGAGCGAATTGCATCGGTTATGGACCGTCTGGGATTCAAAGAGGGCGAGATGATTGAACACTCTATGATCTCGAATAGTATTGAACGTGCTCAGAAGAAAGTTGAGGAGAATCACTTCGGTGTTCGTAAGCGCCTGTTGGAATATGATGACGTGATGAACAAGCAGCGTAAAGTTGTCTATGAGAAGCGCCGTCATGCATTGATGGGTGAGCGCATCGGTATGGACATTGCTAACGTTATCTGGGATCGTGTTGCAAACGTCATAGAAAACAATGACTACGAAGGCTGCAAGGAAGAGTTCATCCGTTTGTTTGCTATGGAAGTTCCTTTCAATGAAGAGGCATTGCTCGATACACGTCATCGTGAGGAAATGGAGGAAAAAGCCTTCCAGTCAGTGCTGGCCAACTTCAATCGTAAAGTGGAGCGCATTCAGGAAGTGGCATGGCCTGTCATTAAGCAGGTCTACGAGACGCAAGGCCAGTTGTTTGAGCGCATTATGGTGCCCATCACCGATGGCCGTCACATGTATAACATTGGTTGTAACCTTCAGGAGGCTTACGAGACCCAGTGTAAGTCTGTTGTAAAGCAGTTTGAGAAACAGATTCTGTTGCACATCATTGATGAAGCATGGAAAGAAAACCTGCGTGAACTCGACGAATTGCGCCATTCGGTTCAAAATGCCAGTTACGAGCAGAAAGATCCGCTTCTCATCTTTAAGTTGGAGAGCGTGAAACTGTTCGACAATATGGTGAACAACATGAACAATCGTACGGTAAGCATTCTGACACGTGCAGCAATTCCAGAGCAGCAGCAACAGCAGGTGCAGGAGGCCGCTCCAGAAGAACACACTGACCGCCGTCAGTACACGGAGAACAGGCAGGATGCACCGCAACAGGAAGAAAAACTTGTTGACGAAGGTCAGCGTGCTGCCGCACAGCATGATACGCGTGCGCCACAACAGCAGCGGACACCGATTGTCCGCGATAAGCTGCCTGGTCGTAACGATCCTTGTCCTTGTGGCAGTGGAAAGAAGTTTAAGAACTGTCACGGCAAAGGTCTGGTCTAATAAATATGGCCTATGGGGCATAAGCCTCATAGGCCCATTTATCACCCTATTAGTCCTACCATTTTTTACAATGATTACAATTCTGAACCTAAAAAAAAGTTTTGGCGAAACTGTTGCCTGCGACATTCCTTCGTTCACAGTGAACAAAGGCGATTTGTTAGGTCTTGTGGGCAACAACGGCGCAGGTAAGACTACACTCTTTCGCATGATGCTCGACTTGCTCAGGCCCGACGAAGGCAGTGTTACCATTGACGGCATTGTCCCTTCGCAAAGTGAAGACTGGAAGCAGTTTACGGGTGCCTATATTGACGAAGGATTCTTGATTGACTATCTTACGCCGGAGGAGTATTTCGATTTTATTGGCAAAATCAGTGGCATCGGCCCCGATATTATCGTCAGGAGACTGAGTGACTATGAGCGATTTGCAGGAGGTGAGGTGTTCGGACAGAAAAAACTTATCCGTAATCTTTCGGCTGGCAATAAGCAAAAGGTTGGCATTATCTCGGCACTCATTCGCCATCCACGGTTGGTGGTGCTCGACGAGCCTTTCAACTTTCTTGATCCCTCGAGCCAGAACATCTTGAAACATTTGCTTGTCGATTATAGGCGTGCTACAGGTGCCACTATCATTGTTAGTTCACATAACTTGCAGCACACCATCGAGATTTCCACGCGCATTGCCTTGTTGGAAAAAGGAAAGATACTGAAAGACCTGCCTAACGAAAATGAGAGCGCAAAAGAAGAACTAACTGCCTATTTTGATGTGAATGAATCTTCGGAACATCCACAAAGTTGATAATTTTTCAAAAAAAAACGTTGAAAATTTCTGTATCTGACTGAAAAACAGTATCTTTGCACTCCAATTACTGAATTTTACAATAAATTATAGAAAAAACAAAATGACGAAGGCAGAAATAGTTAATAATATTGCTGAGCAGACGGGTATCAACAAAAGGGAGGTATCCATTACGATTGAAGCTTTCATGGAAGAGATTCGAAACTGCTTGGCTTCAAACAAGGAGAATGTCTACTTGCGTGGCTTTGGTAGCTTTATCGTTAAGCATCGTGCACAGAAGACAGCACGAAACATTTCAAAGAATACGACACTTGTCATTGAAGCCCATGACTTGCCTGCCTTTAAGCCTGCCAAGAGCTTTATTGAACGCATGGATGCCATTGAGGTTTTAGAGAACTAAGTCAAACAAAAATAATTTTTTAATTAACACTTTTAATTATGCCTAACGGAAAGAAAAAGAAGGGCCACAAGATGGCTACGCACAAGCGTAAGAAGCGCCTGCGCAAGAACAGACATAAGAGCAAGTAAAATTGCCTGCCAAGTCTGAAACAAATGAATGAAAGGAGTGTACCATTGCATAACATACTATGCTGGTGCACCCTTTTTTGTAAGAATCCCAATCAACTAAAAAAACAAGAATGACAAGCGAAGTAATCATTGATGTTCAGCCCAAGGAGATTTCTATTGCATTGCTTGAAGACAAGCAACTCGTAGAATACCAGAACGAGCCTCGTTCGGCCTCCTATGCCGTGGGCAACATCTACATTGGAAAAGTCCGTAAGCTCATGCCCGGACTTAATGCCTGCTTCGTGGATGTCGGCTCTGAGCGCGACGCATTTTTGCACTATCTTGATTTGGGACTTCAATTTAGCTCTTTTGAGAAATATCTGAAACAAGTAGCAAGCGACCGCAAGAAACTCTTCCCACTGCAGAAAGCAACCCGGCAGCCAGAACTGCCTAAGGAAGGGAGCATACAGAATGTGCTGAAAGTGGGACAGGAAGTGATGGTGCAAGTGGTGAAGGAACCAATCAATACGAAGGGGCCTCGACTCACATGTGACCTTAGTTTTGCAGGACGCTTCATGGTGCTCATCCCATTCGGTGAGAAAGTATCTGTCAGCTCGAAAATCAAGAAGGGCGAGGAACGCAGCCGACTGAAGCAACTGGTGCAGAGCATGAAGCCGAAGAATTTCGGTGTTATCGTGCGCACTGTAGCTGAAGGAAAACGTGCTGCTGAGCTCGACCAGGAGCTGAAGGTGCTGCTCAAGCGATGGGAAGACGCTATCACTCGCGTTCAGAAAACCACAGAGCGGCCACAACTTGTGTTCGAGGAACAAAGCAGGAGTGTCGCACTCATTCGCGACCTCTTCAATCCCACCTACGACGGAATTCACATCAATGATCCTGAAATTTTCAACCAGATTCGTGACTATGTCTCGCTCATTGCACCTGAAAAGGCTGACATCGTCAAACTCTACAATGGTAACGTGCCTATTTTTGATAATTTCAGCGTTACCAAGCAAATAAAATCGGGATTTGGAAGAACTGTCAATTACAAGCGGGGAGCCTACCTCATTATTGAACACACCGAAGCTATGCATGTGGTCGACGTGAACAGTGGAACGCGAATTAAAAAAGAAAACGGACAGGAAGCCAATGCACTTGAGACCAATCTGGGCGCAGCCGATGAACTGGCACGCCAGTTGCGGCTTCGTGACATGGGAGGCATCATCGTTGTTGACTTCATCGACATGAACCTGGCTGAAGACAGACAGATGCTTTATGAGCGCATGTGCGAAAACATGAAGAAAGACCGTGCGCGTCATAACATTCTGCCATTGTCGAAGTTTGGGTTGATGCAAATCACTCGTCAGCGTGTTCGACCGGCCATCGATGTGGCGGTCGAAGAGAGTTGCCCCACCTGTCACGGCACCGGCAAGATCAAGTCGAGCATCCTGTTTACCGACCAATTAGAGAGCAAAATTGACCGTCTCGTCAATAAGATAGGCATCAGTCGATTCTCATTGCACGTACATCCCTACGTTGCAGCTTTCATCAATCAGGGAGTTCTCTCACTCAAGCGCCGCTGGCAGCTGAAGTACGGGTTCGGCATACGCGTAGTCAGCAGTCAGAAACTGGCCTTCCTGCAGTATGAGTTCTACGATCAGAACCATCAGTTCATTGACATGCAGGAGGAGAACGAAGTGACTAAGTAAAAATCTACTCTGAAAGTCGATTCACTAAGAAAGTGGCTAAGGACAATTTTCCGTAGCCACTTTCTTGGTTATTAGGGAGACAGAATTCATGCTCTGGAGCATTCCAGTTCGATGCGGAAAGTGGTGCCTTTGCCCAGTTCAGAGCTTTTCACGTAGATGTGTCCCTTGTGGTATTCTTCCACTATGCGCTTGGCCAGCGACAGTCCTAAGCCCCATCCGCGTTTTTTTGTCGTGAACCCAGGACGGAACACGTTGCCAACATCCTTTTTCTTAATGCCTTTTCCGTTGTCTGCTACTTCGATGGCCACGGTGTTACCTTCTTCCAGCAGCCACAGGTCAATCTTTCCTTGACCGCTTTCCATGGCGTCGACGGCGTTTTTACACAAGTTCTCAATCACCCATTCGAAGAGCGAAGCATTCATCTTGACAATCACCTCATGGTCAGGATAATGCCCCTTGATGGATACTTTTTGCGAAGTGCGCTTGTCCATATAGGCAATCACATGGTCAAGCACCTCGTTCATCGAGGCATCTACAGGTTCGGGCAGTGAACCAATCTTGGAGAAACGCTCTGCAATGCGTTCCAGCCGTTTCACGTCCTGTTCCATCTCTGGTATCAGGTCGTCGTCGGGATAGTTCTCCTTCAGCACTTCTACCCATGCCATCAGGCTCGAAATGGGAGTACCCAGCTGATGGGCAGTTTCCTTCGATAATCCCACCCACACCTTGTTCTGTTCAGCACGCTTCGAGGCCAGTAGTGCAAAGATGGCCACAACAGCAAAAATCATGACAATACCCAGTTGCCAATAAGGAAACTGAGTTAGTCGTTTCAGCATTGTCGACTCATCGTAGCAAACATAGAGATAGTCTGATGTGCCTTCCAGTTCAATTTTGATGGCATGTCCCTCGGCTTTCATTCGTCGGCCATAGTTCGACACGTAGGCCATCGTGTCTTTGCCGTTGATTTTTATGTTGCGCCAATCAGCTACGTTGCCCTCCCGGTCCATCACAATCACGGGGATGGTGTTATTGCTCTCAATGACACTCGTCACCAGCGAGAGGTCAGTAGTCTCGTCGGCATTGTTGAAGGCATTCATGGCCTGCGCCCACACCTCCATCTTGCTTGTTTCCTCTACCTGTAGGTCACGCACCAGATAGTGCGAAATCAGCAGCGAGGCCCCTGCAATGATGATTGCTGAGACCACCAGAAGGATTTTTACTTGCCTGATGCGGTCTGTCCACTGCATTTCCTTTTATTCGCTTAGCACATTAATAGACACTGATAGAGGGGAGCTATTGCTTTTCAGATTTTGTTGATGTCTACATAGCCGTGCATGACGGCATAGATGGTGAGTGCCGATACGCTTTTCATGCCCAGCTTGTCCATGATATTCTTACGATGTGTGATAACGGTTGAGAGACCGATGCTCAGTCGGTCGGCTATCTCCTTGTTGATGTAGCCCTGCACAATGAGCGACATGACCTCAATCTCCCTGTCGCTCAGAATTTTCTGTTGCAGGATCTGCGGCATGGGTGGAAGGTTCTTTCCTTGTGGATGGGCATGTTGTTGCAGTGTGAGCAGGGATCGGATGAGCGCCTGTTCGGGTACGTTGATGCAGATGCTATGGAACTCGCTGAGTTGTGAGCCGCCTTCGAGCGAGAGTGTCAGCACGATGGTCTGTCGGCGATGCTCCGTAAAGAACTGTCGGTTCTCCAGCACGATGTTCATGGCGACAAAAAAGTGGAAATACTGCTCAGGGTGATTGGCATATAACTCAGTGATGGAACCAAAAGTGTCGACCTTCATGATGGGCATGACGTTCTGCAGTATTTGCTTCAGTCCGAGCACGGCAAGCGTGTTGGGGTCGATGATGGCAATTTTGGGTCTTTCCATTTTCTTTCTGTTGTCGTTTGTCTGTTCAGCTGGAATTTACAGCACACCTTTTGTCGAGGGCAACTCGTAGTGATAGATGTCGCGCCGGACAGCCATTTTCAGCGAGCGAGCCAGTGCTTTGAAGATGCCTTCAATCTTGTGGTGCTCGTTCTGTCCTTCGGCTCTTACGAAAAGGTTCATGCGGGCGGCGTCGCTCAGGCTTTTGAAGAAGTGCAGGAACATCTCCGTAGGCATGTCGCCGACGTGCTCACGGTGGAACTCAGCATCCCATACAAGCCACGGACGTCCGCCAAAGTCAAGACACACATGGCACAGGCAGTCGTCCATAGGCAGCGAGTAGCCATAGCGCTCAATGCCTCGTTTCGAGCCGAGTGCTTTCAGCAGACACTCGCCCAGGGCCAGTGCCACATCCTCGATGGTGTGATGCTCGTCTACGTTCAGATCGCCCTTGCAACGTATGTAGAGGTCCATGCCGCCATGCTTTCCTATCTGTTCGAGCATGTGGTCGAAGAAGCCAAGTCCTGTTTCAATATCGCAAAGCCCCGTTCCGTCAATGTTCAGTCGCACACAGATGTCGGTCTCTTTCGTGGTTCGCTTCACTTCGGCGATGCGCTCACCGGCAAAGACAATCTCGGCAATCTTGTCCCAGGTCATGCCGTCGCGTCCCAGAATAAGGCTCTTGCACCCTATGTTACGGGCAAACTGGGCATCGGTCTCACGGTCGCCAATGACATAGCTGTTGGCGATGTCGTAGGTCTCAGGCTCGTTCATGTATTTCTCCACGAGTCCCGTCTGTGGCTTGCGTGTGGGTGCATTGTCTTCGGGGAAGTGCGGGTCTATCAGAATCTCATCGAAAGTGATGCCTTCGCCCTCCAGTGCCTGCAGAATGAAATTGTGGGCTGGCCAGAATGTCTCTTCTGGAAACGCGCTGGTACCCAGTCCGTCTTGGTTCGACACCATGACAAACAGGAAGTCGGTCTTCTCGCGCAGTAACGAGAGGTTGCGGAACATGCCTCGTGTGAAGCGTATTTTCTCTAATGCGTCGACCTGTTCGTCGTGTGGTTCCTCGACGAGTGTGCCGTCGCGGTCGATGAAGAGTATTCTTTTCATAAGTCAGCGGGGGCAGATGGTAATTCTTTGCGTTCTTTCTCCTGGGCCTCGGTTGAGCCGTAGAGATAATAGAAGGGGAAGAGCGAAGAGAGATAGATGTAGGCCTGTATGAATCCGGCCAGCGAGAACACCACGATGTTCAGCCACGACATGTAGTCGGGCATGCCTGTGGGATCGCCCTGCAAGGCTCCTGCCTGCGACACGATGTTGGCCGAAAACAGCACGAAGGCCGGCAGCTCGGTGAGCAGTGTCAGTATGTAGGTCACGATGGCCGTCACCAGCGATACGGCGATGGACGAGCCCCAGTAGCGCAGCAAATGTTGCTTCTCCTTTGTCTTGCCTTTGGCGCTCATGATGTATTTTACCATCCAGAGCATCACCGGTGGCAGAATGACGAAGAAGAGCACCGTCCAGATTCCGACCAGTGCCATCACGGCTATTCTCGACAGATATTGCTGTCCGTAAACATTGGCAATGTTGCCGATGGCGAAATACAACGCGCAGAACACCAGCATGCTGAGCCATGTGGCCAGGGTCTTCACGAGGATGCCTTTGTCCAGCTTGCCATACCATTTTGTCGCACCGCTCATGCTCTCAGTGTCACGGTGCTCGGCCAGCAGGGTGAAGCCAAAGGCAGCCAGCAATGCAGAGACGATGGTGAACACGAGCGCGATGCCCACGAACAGCAGATGCAGGTTCATCGTGGGGTTGCCCTCTGCACCGTCCTGTGCGTAGGCACTCACCATCATTGAGATAAAGTAATTGGGCAGTAGGGTGGTGAGTATGTTCATCAGTATGCCTGAAGCAAGCGCGTAGACGATGGCTACCAGCCATGTGGAACGGAAAATCTTGCGGAAATTGTCAAGATAGAGCCGATAGCCGCTCTTGATAATCGACCTTGTACTTCTGAGTCGGAAAAGTCTGAAATCTTTTATATTTTTGTCCATGATAGAGCTTTAATTGCTTTTTCGATGCAAAATTAGCTAAAAATCTCGAATAAAGAGCATTCGTTATACCATTATTCAAGCAGTTTCAGTATTTTTTGTTCTTAAAACAAAGATAATTGGTGAAAACTTAGTAATTTTGTAGTCCAATAAATGAATACTAAATGAAACATCATCCATATTCAAAGTCTTTTGCCAGCCGATTGACTTGGCGCATCATTTTAGTGCTGATAGTCATGTTGTCAGGCACCTTTGGCCTCATCTTCTATATTTCCCATGCAGCCCTGAAGGTCGAAGAGACCAATCACTACGAAAGTTTTCTTAATATCACCAACGAGCGCGTGGGCCATGTGCTCACGGTGGTCGAAGTCGTTGCAAAGAACAACAGGCCCGACATCGAGAAGAACCTGGCCAACCCCGATAAGCTCTATGGCATATTGGAGCAGTTCCTCAAGCTCAATCCTTATATAACAGGCTGTGGCATCGGCTTCACAGCCAACTACTATCCGCAGCGCGGACGGTGGTTCGAGCCATACGTGGCGCGGAGGGCGCACGGGCGGTTCGAGTCTGCGCAGATTGGTTCGGCCACACACGACTACATGCAAGCCGAGTGGTTTGTCCAGACCATCCAGGAAGGGCATGAGCACTGGTCGGTTCCCTATTTCGATGACAAAGGTGCCAATCAGATCATTTGCACCTACTCCTTGCCCATCCGCAACAGCGAGGGAAAGCTTGTCGCAGTCTTTGGTGTCGATTTGTCGTTAGACTGGCTCAAGGAATTCGTCGATCAGGTGTCATGGCTTGACAAGAATGACAGCATTCATTTCAGTTCGGGAAACTCCGATGTCCATAGCTTCATCATCGGTCGTGACGGCACGTTTATTGTTCACCCCGATTCCACTCTGGTGCTGAAAAGCAGATTCCAGGACTATGTCAAACAGACCTCCGACACGCTCGATAACGTTATCTGCCGCGAGATGATGGAAGGCAAGAAAGGCTTTGTGGGCAAGATCGATGTCAAGGGCATCTCTTCTTATATCGCCTTTGGTCCTATCGGTCAGACGGGCTGGTCGATGGGCATCGTCGTTCCCGATGTGCTTTTCAGTCTGATGAGCTACATCGTCATCTTCATCACCATGCTGGTCTTGATCATCACGTTGCCGCTGATCTTTTTCGTCTGCTACATCACGATTCGTCATTCCACTTCCCCGTTGAAGCATCTGGCTCTCTCGTCCAACGAAGTGGCACGAGGCAACTTCGAGACCCCTCTGCCCGTCATCAAGAGCAACGACGAGATTCAGAAGCTTCGCGATTCGTTCGAGGCCATGCAGCATTCCCTTTCCGTCTATATCGACGAGCTGAAGCAGACCACGGCTCAGAAGGCATCAATCGAAAGCGAGCTGAAGATTGCGCACGACATACAGATGAACATGCTGCCGAAAGAGTTCCCACCCTTCCCCGAGCGTACCGACATCGACATATACGGACAGGTGACACCGGCCAAGGCCGTCGGCGGCGACCTCTTCGATTTCTTCATACGCGACGAGAAACTGTTCTTCTGCATCGGCGATGTCAGTGGCAAGGGAGTGCCTGCCTCGCTGGTCATGGCCGTGACACGTGCGCTCTTCCGCACAGCCTCCAGTCATGAGGTCCACCCCGATGTCATTGTCAGTGCCATTAACAGCTCCGTGTCCGAAGAGAACGATTCGAGCATGTTTGTCACCCTATTTGTCGGTGTGCTCGACCTTTCCAGTGGCCAACTGTCCTATTGCAATGCAGGCCACGACTCGCCGTTGCTGATTGGTTCCGACGTGAGCATCCTGCCGTGCGATTCCAATCTGCCCAACGGCGTAATGCCCGACTGGCATTTCTCGCTCCAGCAAATCGCCCTCGCTCCTCACACCACCATCTTCCTCTACACCGATGGACTGAACGAGGCCGAGGATTGCAAGCACTCACAGTTTGGCGACGACAGGATTGTCAGGATTGCCGAGGCTTCGCTGGCCAAGGGACAGGCCGATCCACACGCACTTATCAGCAACATGACCAAGGCTGTCCACCAGTTTGTCGGCGCAGCCGAACAGAGCGACGACCTGACCATGCTCGCCATCAGATATGAATAGTAACAGTAAAAACAAAATAAACGAAAATTATGAAACTCATTTCGTGGAACGTCAATGGGCTCCGTGCCTGCGAACAAAAGGGATTTAGTGATATTTTCAGACAGCTCGATGCCGACTTCTTCTGCTTGCAGGAAACGAAGATGCAAGAAGGACAGCTCGACATCACCTTCCCCGGCTATACCTCATATTGGAACTCTGCTGAGAAGAAAGGCTATTCTGGCACCGCCATCTTCACCCGTCACGAGCCATTGTCGGTGACCAAGGGCGTAGGCATCGACGAGCACGACCATGAAGGGCGCGTCATCACGCTTGAGATGGAACAGTTCTATCTGGTCACTGTCTATGTACCCAACTCACAGGACGAGCTGAAGCGACTGGACTATCGCATGAAATGGGAAGACGACTTTCAGGCCTACCTGCAGCAGCTCGACCAGAAAAAGCCTGTGGTGGTTTGCGGTGATCTGAATGTGGCCCACGAAGAGATTGACATCAAGAACCCCAAGACCAATCGTCGCAATGCCGGGTTCACCGACGAGGAGCGCCAGAAGTTCACGCAGTGGCTGTCCAAGGGCTTCAAGGACACCTTCCGCACGCTCTATCCCGAGCAAGTCACATATTCGTGGTGGTCGTATCGTTTTCAGGCGCGTAAGAAGAATGCCGGCTGGCGCATCGACTATTTTGTGGTCAGCGACCGTCTGATGGAGCAAGTCGAGGATGCCAAGATTCACACCGACATCTTTGGCAGCGACCACTGCCCAGTAGAACTTGACATCCGTGTTTAG
>CACXXD010000024.1 GCA_902771445.1 uncultured Prevotellaceae bacterium | reverse complement strand
CTCGGTGGTCAGGGGTACGGCATTCTTGCGTTTCACCTCCAGCCACTTGTCGAGTTCGTCATTGAACAAGACCCAACGCTTGCCGGGCTTCGATCCAGGTACCTCGCCCTTCTGCAACTTCATGTAGAGGGTGTTGAGAGGCATACGCAAGTAGTCTGCAGCCTCCTCCACGTTCATCGTGCGACGCACACGTTCCAACTTCTGCTTGGTTTGGCTTTTCTGAAGGTCAAGCAGTACCACCTTCATGCCGACGACTTCATCCCGAAGCTCGGCAACGACCTGCGGAAGGTCGTTGAATGTCAATTCGACGTTCTTCATATGATACGATGAGACCTTTGTGTCTCGGCTGCAAAGGAACTGCATTATCATTGCGTTATGAAGTTTATGATGCACCATGCATAGATAATAATGGTATAATGTGGATGGCGCTGGTTTTTTATGGTCGCCTCTGGTTATGAATGGTTGTTTATTGCAGCGGGAGGGGCGGGTATGCTAATAGTCAGGTTCACTTATAGGCATAGAAAATCGCCGCACAGATCCAGCAAAGAATCTGTACGGCGATGCAGAGTCAGTATTGTAAGATGATCAGACAGCCTGTTTCATTTCCATATTACGGAAGTGGAAAGCTATTGAATGTGGTTCAGGCTTGTCAATCTTGATAAAGTCATTGGGCTTTTCCTCCAGCAGGTTCTGCGACAGGTAGCTGTCCGTACAGGGTGAACCGTCACGCTTGACGCACAAGTCTGGGAACAGGGCCTTCACGAAACGACCGCAGGTCTCACTGCTATATCCGTTCTCCATGCCCATGCGCTTGGCTATGTTCCATGTCAGATGGCGCACGTCGCGGCTGGTTACCTTTTCCTTCCACTTGCAGAGTCTGGGCTTGGGCTGATAGGTACTGCTGCTTATCCAACCCTCATATTCAAGCCATACAGCAAGAATGTCCTGTTCGTCCAGCAGAGGGCCGAGCGAGTAATAGATATACTCCTGCATGATTTCCTTACGGTCTTGGGCGAACTTCTCTCTTTTCTTCTGAACTGTGACATCGGTGGATGCAGACTCATGACCGGTTGAGATAGCACGTTCCTCACTTGTTGGGTCTGGAGCCTGCAACTCTTCCGTTTGTTCCTCATTGACTGGCTGTGTTTGGCCCATGTTGTCAGGATCTGGCGGGACAGGACTTGCCTGCACATCTATCAGTTGTGCAGGAACGGCTTGCACAATATCGACCTGGTCCAGAACAGGAATGTCTTTCTTCTTGCCAAAGATGCTGCTGCAGAACTCTGAAAGCAATGAGAAATAGACCACAATCATAAGTTCGAGCAGAATGAACGACAAGGCAAGAAGTACGCTGTATGGAATGAGCGTGCTTCTTGCGTAGAGATATGACGCAGCCATGAATGACACGACCAAGGCCACGGCACTGATGGCTGCGAAGAATGCCGCAGGCAGAACGGTCGAAGTTGAAATGCAAACTTTTTTACTATACATGTTACTTGAATTTAATTGTTAACCTGAAATTTGCGGGCAAAGGTAAGCAAAAACCACAAATAACCATGCCTTTGAAAATTATTCTTTAAAATTTAACACTCCGATAAAGCCTTTTTAACCTCTCCGACCTTCATTTGGGTGATTTTCGCGGATTTCAGCGTGATTTTGTCAACGGACTCGCGCTTGCTGGAGTCGGCCATGGCGGCATAGATCTGGGTCGTGGCGACGTTCTTGTGACCGAGGATATGCTGGACGGTATAGACGCTGGTGCCTGCCTCAACCTGTAGCGAGCCCAGTGTATGGCGGCTGCAATGATAGGTTATATGCTTGGTGATGCCAGCCTCCTTCAGCCAGTTCTTCAGTGGGGACTGGGTCAGACTGTCGTTGAAACCCACAAAAACCTTGTCAGTCGGTTTGCGGTTCTCATCGCCGTCATTAAAGCCTATCAGTTCCAGAGCCTCGTTGCTGATGGGGTTGTTCACCAGCTCCTTCGTCTTCTGCATGCGGAGGGTGATATACATGGAGCCGTCGCCATACGGTTGGATCTTGTTCCAGGTAAGTTGCTTGATGTCGCTCTTGCGTAAGCCTGTCAGACAAGAGAAGAGGAAAGCCTTCTTCAATACTTCGGATTGGCAAGGTGTATTGGCGAGATTGACCAATTCCTGACGAGAAAGGTGCTCCTTTTCTGTGGGAATGGTATCGATGCGCTCCAAGAAGCCATTGGGATTCTCGACAATCTTGTGCTCACGGTAGGCGGTATGAAGCACGGCACGGAAGGTTGACCAGTAGCCCGCAGCACTATTGATGTGCAGAAGTTGCTCTGTATGTTTGAGTTGGTGGGTAGTCAGGAGATACTCACGGAAGCGGTTGCACAAGTCCACATTGATCTCATCGAAGCGGCACTTGCCGTTGCAGAACTGCTTGAAGTGGAGATAGACATTCTCCCACTTCGTGTTCTTCTTGTACGCCTTGTCCTTGAAATAGTCGAGGAAGCTACCCTTCATCTTCTCCTTGTCGAAGAAGTCGTAGCGTTCGTTGACGATACTCTCGTAGCGACGGCAGCGCAGGGCCTCGGCCTTCTCGCGCATGCGGTCGTTGTAATCCTTCTCGCGCTGCGACTTAGGCTTGGCGTAGATGTAGATGCCCAGCGACTCATGGCGCATAACCTTCATTGTTGACTCGTTAACCCGGATAGTAGTCCAGATAGAACGATAGTTGTTCTCCGCCTTTGATTTTCCGTGTGCGGAGGGTCACGGTCTTACAGATGTTGCTCATATACATTGTTATTTTATAGTAAATAATCGTAGGTGAAGCGTTTCTTCACGGCTGCAAATTTCGCTCATTATTCTTGTATGATGGCAGATATTATGCGTAATGTAGCCGTAATATTCAGATAATGCTGGTTGTTCGTGCATAATGTGCAGATGCTTCTACTCATATTGCCCGTCATAACTGGTATCGCTTGGTTGTTCATAATATGCTATAGCTGCCATATTGGGCCAGTCTCTCAGCCATAATCTTGTCGAAGTCTGTCTTCGGAATCAGGTTCTTCACACCGACCTTGACAGTTGCGATGCTATTATTTTTGGCAATGATGCCGACATTGGCAGTGCTCATCCCATATTTCTCAGCAGCCTCCTTGGCTGTGTAGTAGTTGCCATCATCCACGATGTCGGTGCGTCTCAATTGCTCAAAATGGTCTTTAGAGTAGTAAGTCTGGCCATACTCACGCTTTGTCGGAATATGATGGCGGTAAGCATTGGAACGGACTGAGGCTGCGCTCATTCCAAACAGTTCCTGAGCTTCCTTCATAGTCAGCCACTCATTGACGGCCTCCACATCTGCCGACTTGCCAAACAATGCATCCATGTGCTTGCGGCTGTAGTAGTTCATTCCCGCTATACGGCAAACAGGCACTTGGTTCCGCTTGGCCGAAGTGTAGAGCCATGATTTCTTGACCTTGTAGATGCGCATGACTTCCTCGCCGGAAATGTAATCAAGCACCTCCGTTCCATCAGAATCAACCTTACAATTCTTGGCTTCTGATACTTCCTTCCTCAATGTTGGCACAGATGCCTTCTTGGGTCTACTCGTTGGCAGCACTCTATGATACGGATTCCCCGCCAGCATCTTCTCAATATCAGCCTTTCTGACAAACGCCATCCTGCTGCTGATTCTCGATGCCGCCAGTTTTCCCTCATTCACCAACTTATACACATATTGCCTCGAACACCCCATAAGTATCGCAGCCTTGGCAAACGTCAGGTACTCCTGCTGCTGGAGGTCAATCACTGGCTTTCGTCTGACACTCCTCGCAGCAAAACTTCTGCATTCCGCTCCTTGCCACGAACTCCTTACCACAATACTTGCACTTTCTAATTGCTTTCATTTTCAACACTCTTTTGATGGTTTTACGTTCATTTCCTTTTCCCCTACCGTTGAGTCAACCGTCATGCACCATTGTCGCCAGTTGTCAACTCCGTCCGCATCGTGACTCTCTCCGAATCCGTCCGTCCCGTTTTGTCATCCTTTGCATCCCGTCGTAACCCTTTGTCAACTGAGTCCGCAAAGTGACGAAATCGAAGCCCCGTAAATTCCTCGCGGTAGAAATACGTTGCAAAAATATACTGAAATTCGGTTACTACCAAATTCCAACCATTAAGTGTTAAAAATCAAAAGTAATTGAAAATGAGTGTTTTACAAATAGATAGTATTAGATATTCCTGGTTGTTTATACCCGTTTAGATACAATGCCGGAACGCAGCACCTCCAATTCTCGTCACGCTGTTGGGGATGGTGACGGAGGTAAGGCCAGAGCAATCCTCGAACGCCCCATTTCCAATGCTCGTCACGCTGTTGGGGATGGTGACGGAGGTAAGGCCAGAGCAAACAGAGAACGCCCAACCTCCTATGTTCGTCACGCTGTTGGGGATGGTGACGGAGGTAAAGCCACAGCCACAAAACGCATAACTACCAATGCTCGTCACGCTGTTGGGGATGGTGATGGAGGTAAGGCCACGGCAGCCATTGAACGCCTCACTTCCAATGATCGTCACGCTGTTGGGGATGGTGACGGAGGTAAGGCCAGTGCAATATTCGAACGCACCGAATCCAATGCTCGTTACCTTACGGGTTCTGTTCATAAAAGTTACTTCCTCAGGAATAACAACGTTGCCTTGATAATCGTCGTTTGGATAAGAATAACTGTCACCACGGTCACCACGGTAAGTAACCGCCAATTCCGTACCATTATTAGTGTAGTTGTAATAAATGGCAACGCCATCAGCATTCTTGACTTCAATGTCGTGGGCACTCGCTACCAAAGGTAGCAACATCATAACGAATAAAAGTAATTGTTTTTTCATATTTGTAGTGTTTTATAAATTAGTATTCAATAAAGGTCTCGCCGTCCCACTCATCGTCGATGGTGAGAGAGGAAGAAGGGTGTTTCCGTGTATTTCCGTGCTTCATAAGCGTGGGGTTTATAGTAATGTGGCAAATATATAAATTTTTCTCGACATCTACAAGAAATCACCCTTTTTTTTATCAAACTGAGTTTTAGCATTAGTTACACGATGATTAAAGTAAGAACTCAGTTTGATATGCCTGCAAACCCACTTTGATTCAATACTAATCTCAGCACAAAGGCCGCTTAGAGCTGTCCGAAAGAAGAAGTCTCATGGAGAGAAATAGTTCTTTTTGCGAAGCAAAATTTCACAACACGCTGTAAATCAATAACATACATAACCCCATCAAATACTCGCATATTTGCAAGCCACTTGGTGTTTGGTGAATTTCATGCGATTCTCAGAGGGGTGTTTGTCAAGAAAATTCATAATTCAAATGCGGAAGGTCGAAGGTCGAAGATTTTCAATCCAAGTGCGTTAATCTTCTGAAAAGTGAATGGATTCACATTCTTTTTTCATAACTTTGTAACCTGACTTGCAAAGCATGACTTTACAAAAACAATAACTAACCCTGAAAGAACATGATTGAACTGAAAAACGAACAGCTCACCATCAGAGTGGCTGAACTGGGAGCCGAGCTCCAAAGCATCAAAGACTGTAACGGACGCGAATATCTCTGGCAGGCCGGACCACTGTGGCCACGCCACTCGCCCATCCTCTTCCCCATCGTGTGCAGCGTGGAGAACGACACCTATTATGTGGACGGCAAGCCCTACCACCTGCCCCGCCACGGCTTCGCCCGCGACACTGAGTTTACGCTGGTGGCCAAAGGCGACGACCGCGTGACCTTCGCCCTGCACGAGAACGAAGAGACGCTGAAGGTCTATCCCTTCTGCTTCAACCTGGCCGTGACCTATCGTCTGACGGACAACGAGATTCACGTGCTGTGGCATGTGGAGAACACCGACAAGCGCGACATTCACTTCCAGATTGGCGGACACCCAGCCTTCAACGTGCCAGGCATGAAGGAGGGCGATGCGCTCAAAGGCACTATCAAACTGGACAACGAGGGAAGTCTAAAGGCACTGCGGAGCCACATAGACGGTTCGGTGGAACTGACCGAAATAGACATGGACGACGTTGAGAAGGGCTACATCGAGTTCGACGATGCCTTCTTTGCCCACGACTCCGTGAAGTTCCACGACAGTCAGACGCACGAGGCTGCACTGCTCGACACCGACGGCTCGCCCGCTGTCACGGTCAGCTATAAGACACCCATCATCGCCTTCTGGAGTCCCTATCAGAAGAACGCTCCCTTTGTGTGCATAGAGCCTTGGTACGGTCTGGGCGATCCTCGCGGCTATCAGGGTGAGTTCAAGGACAAGCCCTACATGAACCACCTGCAATCCGGCGCGTCGTTCATGAGTAAATACACAATCAGAATAAATTGATAATTGAAAATTGAAAATTGGCTACGCATTCATGTATTATACAGTGAGCGTAGCCAATTTTCAATCTTCAATTTCCTAAAGGTTCCTTTTCGGATAGAGTGCGTCCCACCACGAGGAGTCGCCCTTGAGCCACTTCTGGAACCAGGCCATCTGGGTGGCCAGCCACTTTTCGCGTTTCGTATAGTCGGTGATGTGGTGGTTCTGTCCTTTCACCTCGACCAATGCCACTTCGCGTCCCAACAGCTTCAGCGCGGTGAACATCTGCAGACTCTCGATGATAGGCACGTTGGTGTCGTCGGTGCCATGCAACAGGAGCAACGGCGTGTGAATCTTGTCGGCATTGAACAACGGCGACTGGTCGACGTACAGCTGGCGATGGCTCCACGGATAGCTGTTGGCCATCGACACCTCACTGTAGTTGTAGCCCCAGTAGCCCTCACCCCAGTAGCTGGTGTGATTGGCTATGCCGGCATGGCTCACGGCAGCAGCAAAGATGTCGGTCTGCGTCTGCAAGTACTGCGTCATGAAACCGCCATACGAGGCGCCCATGCACCCCACCTTCGTAGCATCGATGAAAGAATGCTCCTGACAAATCTTCTTGGTACCCTCGATGATGTCGTCGGCAGGTCCGCGCCCGGCTGTGTTCACGTGGCGCGAGGCCCACTCCTGTCCGAAGCCTGTGGCACCGCTGGGCTGCAAGATGTAGGCCACATAGCCCAGCGAGTTCCAGTACTGCGGAGCGTAGGGCGACTCGAAATAGCGGCTGACAGGCGAGCATCCACCATAGTAATAGACAATCATGGGGTATTTCTTCGTGGCATCGAAGTCCTTGGGCAGATAGAGACGGCCATAGACGGTGTCGCCCCTCGAGTTGGTGAAGTTCCAGTCGCGGCACGTACCCAGTTCGGCTTCGCCCAAGGCGGTCTTCCCGTCAAAGAAGTTCTGTTGCTTCTTGCTCTTCACATCCATGACATAGGCCGAGGCCGGAGCCAGTGTCTCGTAGGCGAGATAGGCAATGGCGGTTGAGTGGCTGGCCTTGTCGAAACGATAGGCATAGTCGCCCGAAATGGGCAGCTTGCCGATGCTGCCCGTAGCGGGGTTGAGCACGAACAGGTTGACGTAGTCGCGGTCTTCGGCAGAGAAATAGATCTGACCATCACCCCACGACCAGTCGACATTGCTGACGGAGGGGTCGAAGTCCTTGGTCAGCGGGGTCACACGCTTCGTGGCAATATCATAGAGGAACAACTCGTTTTCGGTCATGCTCGGAGTGACATTGGCTGGCAACTGACAGCCCACGCGGTTGAATGCCTCGGGATTGCCAACGAGCAGGAGTTGCTTGCCGTCGGGCGACAGACTGGCTCCGCCCAGAAACTCGGCTCCAGCCAGCAGCGTGTCGACCTTGAGCGTCCGGGCATCCATCAGCAGATAGTCGGTGACGGTGGTGGGACGCTTGGAAAGTCGACTGCGCGACGACATGAGCAGCAGCTTCGTTCCGTCCGACGAGATGTCGGCCAGATACTCACCCTTGTTGCCAAAGGTCATGCGCTGACAGAGACCCGTGGAGAGGTCGAAACGCTCAAGATGCGAACGCGTGCGCCAGCCAGGCTGACGGTCGTCCATCTCCAGCACCTGAAACACATCGGCATCTTCGCGAGGCCCTTCGTCGGTGACGGTGAGCACGAGGTAGTCTTCGGTGGGACTGACGGTGTAGCTGCCCTCTGGCAGACTGGCAGCCAGCACCGTGCGCTCGCCACTACGCGCATCGACGGTATAGAGCATGCGACGGCCCCCTTCCCTCTCCTCTTCTATATATGCGCACGCACGAGGCATCCATCTGACGTTCTGGGAGAGACGGCGCACCAGGCGCTGCGACTTCACCTCGCGCAACTCATACGTCCACTTGCTCTCACCGCCTCGCTCAGTGGTCTGATAAGAGAGCACCACAAAGGCACCGTCGGGAGAGAGCGAGATGCCACGCACACGACAGCCATCGGTCAGATCGTGTACCATATAGGGATGCTTCGGGTCGAGCGTATAGGCCACACGCTCAGGAGCATCGATTGTGACGCGAATGGAATCGGTGTCTTTTGGCTCTGCCATATACTTGATGGCCACGGTGTGGTGCTCGGGAGCCAGCTGCAAGTCGGCAGCGGCTTCGGTTCCGTCGACATATACCTTATAGTTCTTCGGTCCTTTCACCGTCAGTTTGGCCTTCAGATAGCTGCTGTTGTTGACGTAGAAAGTGAGCAGACCAACGCTTTTCTGGTTGTCGAGCGAGGGCAAAAGTGCATCCTTGTAGACCTTCGTTGCTCCGACAGCCTTGTGGTTGAGCGCACCAAGAAGTGAAGCATCGTCGAACTTCTTGCCGTGCATGTCGACGGTATCGGTGGCAAATGGAGTGCTGACGGCAAACGGACCACTAAGGTTGAACTCCGTCACTGCCGTCTCCTGCTGTGCCGACAGTGCCAAAGGCAGCATCAGCAAGCTGCATAAAGTTGTTTTTCTCATGTTTATAAGTTTCATTTTCTGGGTATTCTACAACTGGAGAATCGGACTGAAATGATTGTCCGGGAAATAAAAAAAATCCAGACTATCCGAGAAGTAACGGATAGTCTGGATCGGTTAAATCAGATTAGAGCGAGAACTCGAGCATGACAAATGAATAGGGAGCCACCTCGACTTCGGCTTTCTTCTTCATCTTCACTGTATCCTTCTGCGGCTGAATGGGCTGCTGGTCGAAGTTGTTCTCTGCATCGGGCTGTCCGCTGAGCACGGTCTTCGTGGCCATAGGCTTCAGGCCCTTGAAGCGCGAAAGGTCGAGACTGGCGGTCTTGGCCTCAGCTCCGGCATTGCAGAGCTTCACAAACAGCTTGCGCGTCTTGGTGTTCAGAACAACCGACTGACCGTAAAGGCTCTTCTCTACAGGCTGAACGGTGCCAGCGGCATCGCCCTTGAAGCTCACGCAGTTGCCGTAGTAGTAGTTGCCCGACGACAGACCGAACATCTGCTGCACATAGTAGCTGCAAGTAAGGAACGGACGCTCATTGTCGAAATAAATCAAGTCGGGGTTCCAGTTGGTTGCATTCTTGCGGGCAAAGAGGGGCGCATAGCTGGTCATGCTGACCACATCGCCGTTGCGCTCAACATGCAACAGGTAGAGTGCCTCGGCCAGTGCATCGATGAGTTTCTTGTCCTTGGCAGCATACTCACCCAGATAGACCTTGGTCTTGCGGTCACGAGGATACTTGTCGTACTGACGGCTGTTCAGGAAGTAGTCGTTCTTCTCATAGTAGTGCTCGTCGAGAATGGGCAGTCCAATCTCTTCGGCCAGTTTCCAACCGTTATCAAAGTCGGGATTGCCAGGGTGAGAGCCGGGGCCTGCCGTACCCACGATAACGATTTCGGGATGAGCCTCGGTCACCTTCTTATACATATACTTGAAGCGCTCAATGAACTCGGGCGAAATGCGCTCCTCGTTGCCGATGCCCAGATACTTCAGGTTGAAGGGTTGGGGATGTCCGGCAGCAGCACGCACAGCACCCCACTTGGTGTTCACGTCCCCATTGGCCCACTCGATCAGGTCGAGTGCTTCGTTCACCCACTCGTCCATCTCGCTCATGGGAACACAGTCCTGTGCCTGGTTCTTCATGCCCCAGCCGCCATTGGCACCCTGACAGCTCACGCCACAAGGCAAGATGGGCAACGGCTGCATGCCCAGGTCTTCGCAGAACTGGAAATACTCGAAGTAGCCCAGTCCCATTGACTGATGATAGCCCCAAGTGTTCTTCAGCTGTCGGCGCTGCTCCTTCGGGCCTACGGTTGTCTTCCAGCGATAGGTGTTCCAGAAGCCATCGCCGCCGCCATGAACAACGCAACCGCCGGGGAAGCGCATGAACTTCGGATGAAGTCCTTCGAGTGCCTCGGCCAAATCTTTGCGCAGGCCGTGTCCTTTGTAGGTATCCTCTGGCATGAGCGAAATCATATCGGCATCGACAACACCCTGATTGAGCACGAGCAACTGCAACGCAGCCTTCTGACAGTCGGCATTCGGAGTAAGCACACACTCGTATTTCTTCCACGACTTGTCGGCCACGCCCTCAATCGTTGCCTCGGCCAGCAACTTCGGGTCTTTGTTGTGTCCCTGTGGCTCAATGAGCACAATGCGCACAGTCTTGTTGCTCCCCTCTACATTGCGAAGGAACGCAGAGAAGTTATATTTTGCGCCGGCCTTCAGCGACAGGCCATCGAAGCCATTGTTCTGAATACCGAATCCTTTCCAGCCCTTGTAATCATAATACTCCTTCACACGCTCGATATGAAGGCGCATGTAGGTCGGGTTGTTAGGATGAATGGGGTTGTCCATGCGAGGCTCCATATAGCCCAGCGAATGTCCGGGACGAATCATGCTCCAGGCAGTACCGGGTCCCCAGCCATTACGCTCTGACGGACTGAACTCGAACGAGCCGTTCTGTATCAGTTCAGCATAAAGTCCGCCGTCGGCAGAACTACTGATATCCTCGAAGAAGATACCTATTAACTCATCACTGATAGCCTTTCCACCCGCTGGCGGAGTCATTGCTTTCTGGGCCGAAACACCCAACGAGGCGGCCAGAAGGAAGGCCCCGATTGTCATACGTTTGTTCATGTTTGTATAGATTGTTAAAAATTAAAATTGTTACATCAGTAAGCCTCACGATACTTGCCGTCTTCCTTATCGTCGAGCATGGAGAGATAGGACTGATAGCGACTGGCGGCAATGTAGTGCTCGTCGAGTGCCTTCAGCACAGCACAACCCGGCTCATGGGTATGGGTGCAGTTGGAGAAACGACACTCTTTGGAGAAATGGAAGATCTCCTTGAAATAACTGGTCAGTTCCTCCGGCTCCATATCGAACGTGCCAAAGCCTTTGATACCCGGCGTGTCGATGAGATAGGAAGGCGAGGAACTGAGCGGTGAGAGATGCGAATCGAGGGAAATCATCTCGCTGAACGTGGTGGTATGCATGCCCGTGTTATGGGCATCGCTGATTTCGGCAGTACGCTGATTAGCATCGGGCACCAGACGGTTGATGAGGGTCGACTTGCCCACTCCGCTGTTGCCGCTCAGCAGCGTGACCTTACCTTGCAGGAGCGGTCGCAACTGGTCGAGGCCCAGTCCAGTGACAGCCGACACTTGCAAGCATTCGTAGCCCACGGTCTCATAGAGATTGACCATTGCCTCCTGATAGCGAAGTTCATCATCGTCGAGCAGATCGGTCTTGTTGAACAACAGATAAACGGGTACGCGATAGGCCTCAGCCGAAGCCAGGAAACGGTCAATAAACGTGGTAGAAGTCTGCGGACGATTCACCGTCACAACAAGGAAAGCCTGATCGACATTGGCAGCCAGGATATGGCTCTGCTTCGACAAGTTCTGCGACTTCCTTATGATATAGTTCCGACGATCCTCAATCGACGTGATGAATGCCGTTCCTTCCTGATTGACAACCAATTCCACACGGTCACCCACCGCCACAGGATTGGTGCTGCGGATGCCTTTCAACCTAAAATTTCCCTTTATCTTGCTTTCTATCAGCCGTCCATCGTCAGTCTGCACGGTGTACCAACTGCCTGTATTCTTTACAACAAGTCCCTTCATATCATCGTTAAAAACAAACGGAATCTACCTGAGCCACAAGATGCGAGAAAAAACTTCCAATCTTCCGGCCTTACACGGTCATGATTTCCTTGTTCTTGGCCTCCATCAGCGCGTCAAGCTTCTTGATATACTTGTCGTGCGCCTTCTGCAGCTCAGCCTCGGCATCCTTCTCGTTGTCTTCCGACAGACCGTCCTTGATGGCTTTCTTCAGTTTCTCCTTGATGTCGGCACGCACGTTGCGCACTTCCACCTTGGCCTTCTCAGCTATTTTGTTGCACTGCTTCACCAAGTCACGACGGCGCTCCTCCGTAGGCTGCGGTATGGCCAGACGAATCACTTCACCATTGTTCTCAGGTGTAATGCCTACGTCGCTGTCCATGATAGCCTTCTCAATGTCCTTGATCTGCTTGCGGTCCCAAGGCTTGATAGCAATGGTACGCGCATCGGGACAACTCACATTGGCCACTTGGTTCAGCGGCACGCGACTGCCATACGACATCACTCTTACACCGTCGAGAATTGCCACATTGGCACGACCGGCACGCACACGGCTCAGTTCTTCCTCCAAGAACATAGCGGCCATTTCCATTCTCTCTTCTGCTTTCTGCAGAGTCTCTTTAACATCAATCATATTTTAGGATATTAGAATTCTGATTACAAATGTAACGCTTTTCTACGAAACAAACAAGTATTTAAGTATTTTTTGCGATTTTTCGCCACTCAGAACCGCATTGACCAACAGAACTCGCCACCAAGTGTCACTATAAAAAAGAAAGATGCAGTCCTGAATTGCTCCAAGCTGCATCGTGAAAACGATATTAATAACTAAAAACCAAATATTCCTTTTTTAAAACAGAGGTGGAATCGAATCTCCCCTCTTGCGTGCAGTACGCGTCGTCACGACGCCCCTGCTTTCATCTTTCTTGTTATCCTTCTTTCAATCTTTTCTTTTACCTTTCAACTAACACCTGTTGTCCTGATTTACTAACAATCTTACCTTATTACTAATAACCTATTGTCCTGAATTTTACTAACAATCTTTTCTTAAACTAACAACCTACTGACTTTTTTACTAACTTTCTAAAACTTTCTCTATGCAATCATTATTGCCTTATGATCTAATACCTTTCAATCTTTTACCTTTAACTTTCTACTCTATTGAAGATCACTTGTCTTTGTTTCCTTTTGACGATGCAAAGGTACGACGATTTTCGAAACCACGTATCACTTTTCGTTTTTTTTCGCAAAACTTCGGCTGATTATTGACGCAAATCAATACAATTGTGTGCGAGCACAACCGTTTTGTGCTCGCACACATATTTATATAGAACTACAGGAGAAGAAAAAAAGGGAATGAAGTCACCCCCCTAAGAATTTCTTACCTTTGTTGATGAGCTGAGCCACGTTGTGCACGTTGAACTTGATCATAAGACGTCGCCGATAGGTGCCAACGGTGTTGGTAGAGATGAAGAGTCTATGTGCTATCTCGGGTGTGGTCAGTCCTTTGGAGATCAACTCCAGCACTGTGTACTCACGCTGAGAGAGTTTGAAGGCATCGCCCATCGTCTCCGGATACGAAGTCACGCCACTTTGCAATATGCGCAACTGCTCGCTATAGGCCTCGTTGTAGTAGGTCCTGCCCCGACGAATGGCCCGAACGGCCTCAATCAGCTTGACCACGTCATCGTTCTTCGACACCACTCCCTGTATGTCGAAGTGGGACAGTCGGGCCAGCAGCCAAGGCTCTTCGTGCATGGTGTAGATGAGAATGGAGGCTTCGGGACACTGTTCCCTGATGATGCTAAATGCCCCGAAGCCATCTGAATCGGGCAATTCAAGGTCAAGAATAAAAAGATGGAACCGCTCACCCTTCTGCAAGCGCTCAAGCAGTTCCTCTATCGTGGTGATGCCCGTACATACAACCCCTGACTGCTTCTGCAATAGATATTGCACACCCTCGAGCACAACGGGGTGATCATCGAGGGCCAATATCCGATATTCATTTTCAAAGTTATGTGCCATATCAGGAGTACTATTATTATTTGACGACCCAAAATTACAGAAAAAATTCGACATGAAACGCATGTCGAACTGCTTTATCGCATCTCGGAACTCAAATTTCACCTATTCAGGTGACAAAATACTGTCAAGAAAATGCTAAAAGTTCAACTTAAAGGGCTACTTACTCTGAATTTTGGCAAATTCAGAGGTCGGAAAGAAATTAGAAGAAATTGCTCCAGAAATTATTCAGAAATCACACTTCGTCAGCTGTCAAGAATACTTTTTTCTGGAATAAATTTCTTATTATTTTTAGTAATTTCTTTCCGACAAAATTTTTCGGGAGAAAAATTTTCGTGCTGTACGGTTGAAATCAATTGGGATGAAATCATTGGTTCAGACCACACCTAACCCCTCCTGACTCAGGAGGGGATAGGGGAGGCCTAAACAAGTGATTTGTTCTAAACTATTCAACCGTACAGGTCGAACCGCTGTCAGAAGTCAATCTCAAAGACATTCTGTCCGTCGGTCTGATAGATGCGACTGCGCCCGCCAATGGCAGTGATGCGGTCGCGCAGGGTGCGATGCCCCATGCCCTGCGCACGGTCGCTGGCATACTGACCATCGTCAGTCATAACGAGCTGGTAATGTCCGGCGGTGGTGGGCTGGAGCGTGACGGCCAGTCGACTGGCCGTGTGGCCCTTCAGAATATTGGAAGTGTGCTCCTGAACGATGCGATACAACTCATGACTGGTTGCAGCGTCGAGCGACTCCAGTTCGTCGCCTACGCTGAGCGTGGCCTGCAGACCTGTGGCACGCCCGACGGCATTGACATAGGACGTCAGCAACTGCGGCAGGGTGATGTTGTCGAACTCTGGCGGCATGAGCTGATGACTCAGCTGACGCGCCTCCTGGCGCAACGAGCCCAGTCGTTCTTGCAGTGCCGGATTCGTGGGCGGCTGCGCCCACTGCATCTGCATCTCCAGGGCCAGCATGTCGTTGCACAGTCCGTCGTGCAGCTCTTTGGCTATGCGCTTGCGCTCATCCTCGAGCGTATTGATGCGCATCTGGGCTTCGCGACGCTGACGGCGCAGGCGGAACCACAGCCACAGACCGACCACAAGCAGCAAGACGACCACCGCAACCACCGTGAACCAAAGGCGCTGACTGTGCAGGCGTTCTATCTCCAGGTCCTTCTCCATCGTGCGATACTTCACGTTGAAGTCGGCCACTTGCGCCACCATCTTCTGCGAGGCGATCGTATCGCTGCGCATGCGAGCACTGTCCATGTAGCAGAAGGCTTCGTGCCACTGTCCCAGATGTCCATAGCAATTGGCAATATAGAAGAGCACGTTCTCGCCCTTGGTGGCAGGCCCCTGGGTAGCCATGAAGTCGTCGAGCGCCTCGCGCCACTTCTCTGTGCGATAGTAGTGGTTGGCACGGGCAATGATATAGCCCACTCTGCTGACATTCTGAGGGGGCAACTGGGGCAGCAAGGCATTGCCTCGCTCCACATAGTAGGCGGCAGAGTCGGTCTGGTTGCGCTCCACGAAGAGTCCTATCAGCGAGGTGAGACAGCGCACCTGCCACTCAATCGACTCCGACTGCCGGGCGAGCTGCAAGGCACGGCGCATATTGGCCTCAGCCTCGTCGAGCTTGTGCAGGGCCATCTTCGCAGATGCCATCACCTGAAAAGCGCAAAGCTCCGTATAGGGGTCGTCGACATCGTCGACAAAGGATATGGCCTTGGCAAGATAACGCTCGGCCTCGGCATAATGGCCCAGATTGTAGTGCAGCACACCGACGTTCACACAGATGGCCATCTCCCACTCCTTGTCGTTCTGCTTGGTGGCGGCCTGAATGGCACGCTCATAGTAGAAGAGTGCCGAGTCAGTCAGATCCTCTCGTCGATAGATAATGCCGAGGTCGTGAGGCACACTGATGTTCAATTCTGCCGACTGTGCATCGGGCAATCGCTGCAACAGGCCCAGCAGGATGGGCTTGGTCTTCGGCATGTCGCCTTGAAACATATAATAGTTGGACTGGCGATAGAGCAACATAGGATAGTAGCCAGACTCCTTGGCCCCTTTTTGTGCGAAGGCCACTTTCAGCAAGCTGTCGGCCTCATTGTAGTACTGCGGGTCTTCGAGACATTCGCTGATGCGAGCTTCCAGACGGGCAAGAACGGTGTCGAGCGGAAGTGCGTCCTTGGCAAAGGAGCTGGTCGTGAGAAAGGTTAACAGTAGTAAGAAAAGATTTCGTTTCATTATCATGTATATATTGTGCGCAGCCAATTTTCAATTTTCAATCTTCAATTTGCTCATTTCTTCTTCCACCAGATTAGTCAGTTCTACAAACTGCGGAATGGTGAGCTGTTCGGGACGCAGGGTGAACAGCGAGGCATGGGATGCGAAGAGTGAGGCTTCGGCAGGCAACAGCTGTCGCAACGAGACGCGCAGCATCTTGCGCCGCTGATTGAACGTGGTCTTCACCACCCGCTTGAAGAGTTCTTCGTTGCACCCCAGGTGCTGCACCTTGTTGCGCGTCATGCGGATGACGGCACTCTGCACCTTGGGCGGTGGATTGAACACGCTGGGCTCGACCGTGAACAGATACTCCACGTCGTACCATGCCTGTATGAGCACCGAGAGGATGCCATACTGCTTGTTGCCCGGCTGCGAGGCCATGCGCAATGCCACCTCGCGCTGTATCATGCCCGTGCAACAGGGGATGAGGTCACGATTGTCGAGCATCTTGAAGAATATCTGCGATGATATGTCGTAGGGATAGTTGCCCGTGAGTACAAACTGACCGCCATCGAACAACTGACGAAGATCCATGCGGAGGAAATCACCCTCAACGATAGACGACCTAGATCTACACTCTACACTATCTCTACACTCTACACTATCTCCACACTCTACGTTATCTCCGCAATCTAAACTGTCCTCTTCTTTGAATAGTGTTTTCTTCAGATACTCCACCGACTCGCGGTCGATCTCCACCACCCTCAGCAGTCGTGGTTTTTCTTTAAGGAACTGCGTCATGACACCCATGCCAGGGCCTACCTCAAGCACAGGCAGGTCGGGACAGGCATCCACGGTGTCGGCTATACGCTTGGCTATACTCAGGTCGGTCAGGAAGTGCTGACCGAGGTTTTTCTTAGGTCTTACTTGTTTCATCGTGGTTGCAAAGTTACAAATCTAATGGCAAAATGCAAAATAAAATTATGTAAAAAAGAGTTGGGACGATTTAAAGTTACAGACCCCACCCCTGCCCTGTGACCTGGTCTACTGTAGTTTTGTCAAGATAATTCATAGAAAAAAGCACTCACAAAAAAATGCATTCTGGAAGCGAGGAACCGCAGTGCTCACGTCATGTCTTAACGGCTGTTTTGAGATTGATATTGAATCAAAGTGGGTTTACAGTCATATCAAACTGAGTTCTAACTTCCGTTACGTTCTGATTTAAGTAAGAACTCAGTTTGATATGGTTGCAAACCCACTTTGATTCAATACTAATCTCAGCACGAAGGCCGCTTAGAGCTGTTCGAAAGGCGAAGTTTCATGGAGCGAAGCTGTTCTTTTTGCGAAACGAAATTTTACAACACGCTGTAAATCAACAACATGCACAACCTCTCTCAATACTCGCATATTTGCAAGCGACTTTCAGTTTGGTGAATTCCATGCGATTCTCAGAGGGGTGTTTGTCAAGAAAATTCATAATTCAAGTGCGGAAATAGGGGGCTAATTAGTAGTGCCATCAAGGGGAGGGGCAGGGGTGGGGTCTGTAATATGAATTTCATGTATTTTTGGGTACATCAAATTGGACACCCTGGTGCGGAAGCGTAGACAAAAAGCAGAACGCAGAGATAGGGAGGACACATAGAGGAATGTCAAAGTCACAACTTATTTTTACCGTTACAAACATTTTTGCAGGCAAAAAGGACGAAATTGCTTGGTCATGGAAAAAAAAGAAACAAGTTTTTTTGTATTGCGCCCGACTTTTCGTAACTTTGTCGCAAAGTTATGAAAACACTACAAAACATCTCTAAGATTCTGTTGCCACTCCTGCTGGGAGGGGCCATTCTGTATTGGATGTACCGTGACTTCGACTTTTACAGCATCAAAAACGTGCTGCTGCACGAAATGGACTGGACGTGGATGCTGCTCTCCATGCCCTTCGGCATACTGGCACAGGCCTTCCGAGGCTGGCGCTGGACACAGACGCTGGCACCACTGGGCGAACGGCCCCGGCGCAGTGTGGCCGTCAATGCCATTTTCCTCTCCTATGCCTCGTCGCTCGTCATACCACGCAGCGGCGAGTTCACCCGATGCGGTGTACTGAAGCGATGGGAGGGCATCTCGTTCCCCAAGGCCATCGGCACCGTGGTCACCGAACGGGCCGTCGACATGCTGGTCGTGTTTATCGTCACCGGCACGACCCTGCTCTTCCAGATGAGCATCTTCGGCACCTTCTTCGAGAAAACAGGCACCTCGCTCGACTCCATCCTTGACCGATTCTCGCTCACGGGCTATCTGGTGACTGCCGTCTGCGGCATGGCCGTCCTGCTGTTGCTCCACCTGCTGCTGAAACACCTATATATATATAATAAGGTGAGAGCAACACTGGGCAATGTGTGGGAGGGCATCAGCACCCTGAAGGATGTCAGCAATCTGCCGCTCTTCCTGTTTTTCACCATCGGAATCTGGAGTTGCTACTTCCTGCACTATTTCCTCACGTTCTTCTGCTTCGACTTCACCAGCCATCTGGGTGTGGGCTGTGCGCTGGTGTCGTTTGTCGTGGGCAGCATCGCCGTCATCGTTCCTACGCCCAACGGAGCCGGCCCGTGGCACTTCGCCGTCAAGACCATGCTCATCCTCTATGGTGTGCAGGACGAACAGGCCCTCTACTTCGTACTGATCGTCCACACGCTTCAGACACTTTTGGTGGTGCTTCTGGGGGTATGGGCATGGGCAAGGCTTGCGTTTATCAAAGCAAGAAAAACGACCGATTAATAAAGGCTATCATTTTGACGAATGGCAACCCCAAAAAACATATTTAGATTTAATTTCTCGCCAAAAGCAATTCAAATACTAATCAATAAACAAAAAAAATATGAACGAAATTCAAAACCTGAACCCACAGTGCATCTGGAAAAACTTCTACGCACTGACACAGGTGCCTCGCCCCAGCGGACACCTAGAGAAAATCCAACAGTTCCTGCTCGACTTCGGCAAGCAAGCTGGCGTCGAGGTGTTCAAAGACCCTGCCAACAACATCGTGATGCGCAAGCCTGCATCGCCAGGCATGGAGAACCGCAAGGGCATCATCCTGCAAGCACACATGGACATGGTGCCACAGAAGACACCCGACTCGAAGCACAACTTTGAGACCGACCCCATTGAGCCGTGGATTGACGGCGAGTGGGTGAAGGCCAAAGGCACCACACTGGGCGCCGACAACGGTCTGGGCGTGGCCTCGATCATGGCCATCATGGAAGACAAGACACTGAAACACGGACCGATCGACGCACTCATCACCGCCGACGAGGAGACGGGCATGTATGGCGCCAACGACCTGCCCGAAGGTGAGCTGCAAGGCGACATCCTGCTGAACCTCGACTCTGAGACGTGGGGCAAGTTTGTCATCGGCAGCGCAGGCGGCATCGACGTAACCGCTACGCTCGCTTACAAAGAGACAGAGACCGATCCTGAGGACGCAGCCGTGCGCGTCACCATCAGCGGACTGCGCGGTGGTCACTCCGGTCTGGAGATTCACGAGGGCCGCGGCAATGCCAACAAGATGATGGTGCAGATGGTGCGCGAGTTCATCGAGGAGTGCGATGCTCGTCTGGCCAGCTGGCACGGCGGCAACATGCGCAATGCCATCCCCTTCAAGGCCGAGACGGTGCTGACCCTCCCCAAGGAGAACGTGGCCGCACTGAAAGAGCTGGCTGAGGAGTGGCAGAGCGACTTCCGCGATCAGTACAAGCAGATTGAGACGCTGGGCATCAACGTGACCGTCGAAGAGGTGGAGACACCAAAGACGGAGGTGCCTGTCGAGATTCAGGACAATCTGGTCAATGCCATCTATGGTTGTCATAACGGTGTCATCCGCATGATTCCTTCTTACCCCTCAGTGGTAGAGACCTCCAGCAACCTGGCCATCATCGACATTGAGAACGGCAAGGCTGCCATAAAGATCCTGGCCCGCTCGAGCCGCGAGGACATGAAAGACTACATCGTGAAGACACTGGAGAGCGTGTTCAACATGGCTGGCATGAAGGTCGAGACCGCAGGCTCGTATGGCGGATGGGATCCCAACCCCGAGAGCGAGGTGCTGCATCTGCTGATGAACGAATACAAGGAGCTGTTTGGCAAGGACAGCATCATTCAGGTGGATCATGCCGGACTGGAGTGCTCGGTCATTCTGGGCAAGTATCCGCACCTCGACGTGGTGAGCCTTGGCCCCACCATGAAGAGTCCGCACACCACCACCGAGCGTGCCCTCATCGCCAGCGTGGAGCCCTTCTGGCAACTGCTGAAGAAGACGCTCGAGGACGTGCCTGAGAAATAACCCGGAGCTTTGGCTGGACTGGCTGGGAGAAACTGGGACACTCTCAGCCAGTCCTTTCTCAAATTTTTCTCCATTTCTTTCGCTTTCTGAACTTTTTTTATTACCTTTGCATCCGAATTATATACAAAATTAATCACAATTATGGACGACTATCCGGCGGAAACATTTAAACGTTAGGCTGGGGAGTTGGTGGCAAGGCCGCTAATCCCTTTGCCACATTATTCTATTTTTAGGGTTTACAGTGAATAGCTGACGAGCTACAGTCAATAGTTTTTGCAAACAAGCATGATTATTCCCACTGTGCTTTGAGCTATGAACGTTTACAAAAGAAAGGATTAGCAACAATGAAAACATTCTGGAACACTACTGGCGGGCTCAGCCAGTTGGGCGAATGGCAACCTAATTGCTGGATTCAGGTGACCTGCCCCACAGAGGAAGATCAGCACGAACTCGAAGAGAAGTTCGGCATACCCGATTATTTCATTTCCGACATCAGCGATACCGACGAACGGGCTCGCTATGAATACGATGACGGATGGATGCTCATCATCCTGCGCATCCCATACGTTAAAGAGGTACGCTCGCGTACACCTTATACTACTGTGCCTCTGGGCATCATCCACAAACGCGACGTGACCATCACCGTCTGCTACTACGAGACGAACATGATGATCGACTTCGTGAGTTATCAGCAGAAGCGCGGCGTGGGCTTCACCGACTATGTGGACATGATTTTCCGTCTGTTCTACTCGTCGGCTGTGTGGTATCTGAAACGACTGAAGCAAATCAACTCGCTCATCGACAAGGCCAAGCGCAACCTGGACCGCGACGTGAACAACGAATCGCTGATCGGTCTGTCGCGCCTACAGGATTCGCTCACCTACTTTCAGACTTCCATCCGTGGCAACGAGACGCTGCTGTCAAAATTGAAGTTCAAACTACAGATTGACGAGCTGGATGCCGACCTCATCGAGGACGTAAGCATCGAGATGACACAGGCCCGCGAGACGACCAATATCTATTCAGACATTCTGGAGTCGACGATGGACACTTATTCGAGCATCATCAACAACAACATGAACACCGTGATGAAAACGCTGACGTCGTTCTCCATCCTCATGATGTTCCCTACGCTCATCGCCTCGCTCTTCGGCATGAACCTCATCAACGGCATGGAGACCCATCCGCTGGGATTCCCCTTGGCAATAGCCATCTCTGTGGGCGTGTCGACACTCGCCTGGTGGACACTGCATCGCAAAGGGCTCGTATGAGGCTTTCAACCTGAGAAAACAGGAGTTCAGAGTCAAAATTGCGTTTAAATAGCGTTAAGAAAACATAAAAAACAACTCTTTATGGATTTTTATGAGCACACAAACGATTCTAACTCACAACTTTTTCGTAATTTTGACACGATTTTGCGTGAAGTTTTCATGATGTACGAGGCTTAGCTGACAACCGTGCACTGAAGCTCGACAAGAAGACATAGCAAATAGTGGAATCTAACCATTTCAGTAACTAAACAAAGTTAAATGATGGACTCTCAAGAGAACGCCCTCGAAATGGGCAAGCAGGAAGAAACAAAGGTAGAAGAAACCGTAGCACAGCAGAATGAAGCTACTGCCGCTACCGAGACTTCCCAAGTAGAAGAAACAACAAATCCCACCGCTGACGAAATGGCCGAGGGAGAGGTTGCAGCTGAAGAAAAAGCTGCTGAAGAAGAGCGCAAGGTGTATCAGTCTAAGAAAGAGGTGCTCGAGCGTGTAAAGGAAATCGCACATGCCGAAGAAGCTCCACAGAAAGACGAGGTGGAATACCTGAAGACTGTGTTCTACAAGATGCACATTGCTGAGCGCGAAGAGCAGCAACGCGCCTATCTGGAGGCTGGCGGCGACCCCAACACCTATCAAGTGTTGCCCGACGAGGACGAGGAATCGTTCAAGGCCGAGATGGGCATCATCAAAGAACGCCGTCAGCAACTGTTCCGCGAACAGGAGGCAGAAAAGGAAGAGAACCTCAAGAAGAAACTCAATATCATAGAAAAGCTGAAAGGCATGGTGACCTCACCCGAGGAGGCCAGCAAGACCTATCAGGAATTCAAGGCTCTGCAACAGGAATGGCGCGACATCAAGAACGTGCCTATTGAACGTGCCAACGAGCTGTGGCGCAATTATCAGCTCTATGTTGAGCAGTTCTACGACCTGCTGAAGCTCAATTCAGAGGCTCGCGAACTGGACTTCAAGAAGAATCTGGAAGCAAAGACTCGTCTGTGCGAGGCTGCTGAGAAACTGGCTGAGGAGCAAGACGTGATCAGTGCTTTCCACCAGTTGCAGAAGTTGCATCAGGAGTACCGTGAAATCGGTCCTGTGGCAAAGGAGTTGCGCGAAGAAATCTGGCAGCGCTTCAAGGCTGCTTCGACCGTCATCAACAAGCGTCACCAACAGCACTTCGAAAGCCTGCGTGCTCGTGAAGAAGAGAACCTGGAGAAGAAGACGGCTCTCTGCGAAAAGGTGGAGGCCATCTGCGCAGAAGAGAACAAGAACAGCAACGACTGGGAACGTCATACCAAGGAAATCATCGACATCCAGGCTGAGTGGAAGACCATCGGCTTTGCTCCCCAGAAGATGAACGTAAAGATATTCGAGCGTTTCCGCGCTGCCTGCGATGCTTTCTTCGCCAAGAAGGCTGAGCACTTCCGCACCATGAAAGATACCTTCAAAGAGAATGCCGACAAGAAACGCGCACTCATCGAGAAGGCCAAGGCTCTGCAAGACAGCACCGAATGGCGCTCAACTTCCGATAAGCTCATTGCACTGCAGAAAGAGTGGAAGACCATCGGCATGGTGCCAAAGAAACTGGGCGACCAGTTGTGGGAGGAGTTCCTGGGTGCCTGCAACAAGTTCTTCGAAGCACGCAACGCACAAGGTGCCGACCAGCGCAATGAGGAGCGCCAGAACCTTGAGAAGAAACAGTCGGTGATTGAACGACTGAAGAAAGCTGCCGAAGAGGGTGGCGAAGACCTTCAAGCTACTGTACAGCAGTTGGTGGAAGAGTACAACAACATCGGTCATGTGCCTTTCAAGGAGAAAGACAAACTCTACAAGGAATATCATGCAGTGCTCGACAAGCTCTACAAGGAACTAAATGTCAACGTGGCAAAACGTCGCCTGAACAAGTTCAAGGACAACCTGAAGCAAGTGGCAGAGCGCGGTGAGCAGGCACTCGACAGCGAGCGTGCTCGTCTAATGCGCCAATACGAGGCCATCAAGCAAGATGTTCAGACCTACGAGAACAATCTTGGATTCCTTACGGCAAGTTCAAAGAAGGGCAACAGCCTGATTGAGGAAATGAACCGCAAGATTCAGAAGCTCAAGGACGACATGCAGCTGGTCAAGGAAAAGATCAAGGCCATCGATGCTGAGAACAAGGAGTAATTCCTGCAAACACTGTTACAGGTCGATTATCTTTTACAAGCTGATCAATAAAAAACGAGCCAACCGCTTTTCACGAAGTGGTTGGCTTTTTTTTGCGATACATAAACAAACTGGGAGTATCGCACCAGTTACTCGTACTTACAAGAGTTCTGAGATGCTTCTAAAAGTTCTGAGATGCGCTTCTAAAAGTTCTGAGGTGTTTCTAAAAGTTCTGAGGTGTTTCTAAAAGTTCTGAGGTGTTTCTAAAAGTTCAGAGATGCTTCTTGAAGAACTCCAACACGCGCTGCTGAGCCTTTAGCGGACAGCTGTGCGGGATGTCCCAAATCTCCGTTTCCAACTTATCGTCGGCTGCCTGACTGCGCCATGTTTCGTGCATGATATTGAAAGCCTTCTCAACTCCAGCCACGGGAAAGAGTTTGTCCTGAGAGCCGTTGATGAAGAGCATGGGCTTGGGACAAGCCATCGAGGCCACGTGGGGATAGTCCATCCAACGACGCAGACCGGGGAAGCAGTTGGCAAAGCCTCCGTTCTCTGTCCGCTTATACTTGAAAGACATCTGCTCGTCGGTGGTCACCATCCAACAGACAGCACACCCCACCTTGATGCGGTCGCTCAGGGCAGACAACATCCAAGCGCGATAGGCACCCATTGAACAGCCCATGCACCCGATGCGCTGCGGGTCTACTTCGGGCATCGAGGCCAGGAACTCCGTACCGCTCAAATCATCGTAGGTCATATAAGCTGAGAGATCGATGCCATACATCATCATGTTACCAGCAATCATGTCGTAGCGGTCGCGCCGCGGCCCCTCTTCCTGTCCGCGCTCACCCCACATAGGAGCATCGGCAGAGAACACCACATAGCCATGCTTAGCCAGATAGTCGCCCACGAACTGTCCTTCGTAGAGCGAGGCCACCCACTCGTCGGCATCCTTGATGACGGTGGAGTCTTCGCAGGCCAAAGGCCGAATCATCTTCTCCTTGCCAATGAACAAATGTCCACCGTGGTCATGCAGGGCATTGATGGCCGGGAACGGGCCTTTGCCATCGGGAATAAGCACATAGGCCGGCACGGTGTAATAGCGTGACAGTCGAATTTCAATCTTCCGCGCCTTATACCCATCACGCTGCTCCTCACATAAGAGTTGATAGTTTAGAGTGGATAGTTTAGAGTGGAAAGTGGAAAGTGGAGAGTTTGCTACCGCACCATTTAAATTGCCCGATGCAGCGGTAGCAAACTCTCCACTCTCAACTCTAAACTCTAAACTATCCACTATCCACTCTCCACTCACAGGCGGCGGTGGTGGCATCAGCATACAGTCGAACACCTTCTGCCGGGCTGCCTTGCGCCAAGCATCAAAATCGCGTATCTCGCTGTTGCCCCAAGCCATCGGGTATGTAAGATCCTTCAGCAGCGAGTCGGCATAGACGGGAAGATTGCGCTTGAACTCAAACTTCGTTCGTTTCTGGGAATAGACAATGGTACCCTGCAAAAAGCAGAGCAACAATAAGAAAAGATTGGTTCTCATCGTGTAGCAAAAAAAGCAAATGGGATAAAAACTCTGTATAAGAATAGTTCAGTTTTATTGCAGTCCGTCAAGCTCACGCTTCAGCGCCTGAAGGTCGTCACGCACATCAATCAGCCGCTCCAGCACCTCAGCCGTGCGGTCCACTCCGTCACGGTTGGCATTGATCATCTTCTTGGCCGCAGCCAGTTTGAAGCCACGCACCTTCACCAGATTATGAATCAGCCTGATCTGCTCAATATCCTTCTCCGAATACTGTCGCACCTTGTTGGTGCTCACCGTTTTCGGCTTCAGATAGGGAAACTCCGTCTCCCAGTAACGCAGCGTGCTCTCATTCAGTCCGAACATATCGGCCACCTCTTTTATAGAATAATAGAGCTTCAGATTTTTATTCAGATTCAGTGCCATAATGCTGTTCAATATTTTAATCGCGGGCGAAGTTACGCATTTTCCACGAAACGAACGGAAATGCGTGTGTTAATGTTTTGTTAAAACATGTTGAATGGCCATTTTTCGATTCTCTGCACCACACCGTATGCGAGCACTATTCGCCCAGAATCTCCTGAACATGATAGAGCGGGCGCCGCTTCACCTCCGTAAAAATCTTGCCGATGTAGGCACCGATGATGCCGAGCGAGATGAGGATGAACCCACCGACGAGCCAGATGGAGAGGATGAGCGAAGCCCAGCCATGAACGGCAGAGCCGACGATGAGCGAATAGGTGACATAGATGCCTATGCAGAAGGCGATGACCAGAAACATCAGACCGATGTTGAAGATGGCATAGAGCGGCTTGACACTGAAGGCCGTGATGCCGTTGAGTGCCAGTCCGAACATCTTGCGCACCGTATACTTCGACTCTCCGGCAAAGCGCTCGCCTATCACGTCGTCGACCGTGGTGCTCGGCAGTCCAATCATCGGGATGAGACCGCGCAGGTACAGGCTGTGCTCTTTATAGGTAGAGAGAATGTCGAGCGCACGACGACTGAGCAGACGGAAGTCGGCATGGTTATACACACTCTCCACCCCCATCGAACTCTGCAGTTTGTAGAAAGCCTGTGCCGACATCTTCTTCAGGAACGGGTCGGCCTCACGCGATACCTTCACACCGTAGATGACGTCATGGCCTGCCTGAAACTCCCTGACCATCTTGGGAATGCACTCTATATCGTCCTGCAAGTCGGCATCGAGCGTGATGATGGCATCGGCCCACTCGCGGGCGGTCATCATGCCGGCCATGATGGCATTCTGGTGACCCACGTTGCGCGACAGATCAATGCCGCGCACGAACCTGTTCTCGGCATGCAGCTCTTTGATAATCGGCCACGTGCGGTCTGTGCTGCCGTCATTGACAAACACCATCATCGAGTCGGGCGCGATGAGTCCTTCGCCTATCATGCGCTCAAAGAGTGCAGTCAGTCGACCGACGGAATGGCGCAGCACTTCTTCTTCATTATAACACGGTGAGACTGTTGCAAGCTTTACCATAGCATTCTAACATTAAGCTTTAACCTTATCGACAAATTCCTTGTAGGTGACGAACTCGTAGCCGCGGCCCTTCAGCATCTTGACCAGTCGGTCCAGGCGCTCCATCATCTCGCGTCCGCTGTGGTTCTTGATGATGAAGGGCATCTTGAACTCCGGATGCTCTTTCAGGTCGTAGAACTCCCAGGGATGGAAATAGGTGACGAAATAGCCGTCGTGATTCACCACACGGCGCACCATCCAGTGATAGAGCGACTCGGGCAGGTTGTGCAGCGACAGCCAGAACAGGGGGAATCGCAGCCAGGGCGTGACCGAAGCGGGTATCTGCATCACGCCGTCCTTCATGAACCACGTGCGTGGGGCGGTGAGGTGCATGTAGCGCCCGGGGATGAAAGCGGGATTGAGCGACGAGTTATAGACGTAGCCCACTCGCTTGATCTCCGATTCCACAACGGGAAACATGCGTGGCTGACGGTAGCCGTAGACCGTGCGCCCCGTGACGCGCTCCACCATCTCCTTCGAGCGAGCAAAGTCGGTCTCTTTCGGTTGCCAGTGGTCCACGCCATGACAGGCCACCTCATGCCCCTCGTCCATGATGCGCTGCATCACCTCCGGCGCATTTTCGGCAAAGTTGCCTGTACAGAAGAACGTGGCCCGCACACCGTTCTGTTTCAGTACATCGAGGATGCGGTTGGTCCCCACCCTCGACACCGCCATGCCTTCATCAAGCGAGAAGTCGACCCCATGTTCGCGTGGCACGTCATACTCCTCGGTGTCAAAACTTAAAAGTATCATTTTTTCATTCATATCCATATCATTCATGCCGTGAATCGAACCGTTTCAGCACAAATCGGTTGCAAAGGTAATCAAAATTCAAAAAGAGAACAACAATTTGTCAATTTGATTTCACTCCATACCCACTATTTCATCATTAGGAAGGAGGAAACGGTCACACCGCCAAGTCTAAAAACAATATTTCTGGAATATTTTCTTTTCGACAAAATTTTTCGTGAGGAAAATTTTCTCAGATGCCGTTGTATTCGTTTTTTGTGCAAGCAAATTATGAATTTTCTTGACAACAACCCCTCTGAGAATCGCACGAAATTCACCAAACTTAAAGTGGCCTGCAAATATGCGAGTATTGGACATAGTTGCGCATCCTTCTGATTTACAACCGATTACAATCACAATTTCGCAATCAGAACAGTTTTTCGTCCCAGAAATTTCGCATTTCAAACAACTCAAAGAGGCAATCAACAGCATTTGTGTTGTGATCAGTATTGAATCATGGTGGGTTTGCAGTCACATCAAACTGAGTTCCATCATCAGTCACGTTCTGATTCAAGTCATATCTCAGTTTGATATGGCTGCAAACCCACTTTGATTCAATATCAATCTCAAAACGACATGCCAGACACGGCATGAGAACAGGTGCATCCTCGTTCTAAAACACTACTTTCAGAAGGGCCTTTTTTTTATGAATTATTTTGACAAACGAGTGCTGCATCCGAACATGATATACCTGTATAAACTACGATTTTTCAGTTTTTCTTCGTTAGTTCGCGAAAAAAGCAGTAATTTTGCGCACCAAATAGTAAATAAGTAAAACATATAATAAAAAATGATGACTGCAAAAGAAATCCGTGACTCGTTCAAGAAGTTCTTCGAGTCGAAGGGACATGCCATCGTGCCTTCGGCTCCGATGGTGATTAAGGACGACCCGACGCTGATGTTCACCAACGCCGGCATGAACCAGTGGAAAGACATTATCCTGGGTACACGCGACCCGGAGCCGCGCCGCCGTGCCGACACACAGAAGTGCCTGCGCGTATCGGGCAAGCACAACGACCTGGAAGAGGTGGGCCACGACACCTATCACCACACCATGTTCGAGATGCTGGGCAACTGGTCGTTCGGCGACTACTTCAAGGAGGGTGCCATCGACATGGCCTGGGAGTATCTGGTGGATGTACTGAAGCTGAACCCCGAAGACCTGTACGTCACTGTGTTCGAGGGTTCGCCCGAAGAGAACATCCCCCGCGACGACGAGGCTGCTCAGTACTGGGCCAAGCACGTGCCTGCCGACCACATCATCAACGGCAACAAGCACGACAACTTCTGGGAGATGGGCGACACGGGTCCCTGCGGTCCCTGCTCGGAGATTCACGTGGACAGTCGCACACCCGAGCAGCGCAAGGCCAGTGGCAAGACGGGCCGCGAGCTGGTGAACAAGGACGACCCACAGGTCATCGAGATATGGAACCTGGTATTCATGCAGTTCAACCGCAAGGCCGACGGTTCGCTGGAGAAGCTCTCCATGAACGTGATCGACACGGGCATGGGCTTCGAGCGGCTGGTGCGCATGATGCAGGGCAAGCACTCCAACTACGACACCGACGTGTTCCAGCCCATCATCAAGGCCGAAGAACAGATCACAGGACTGAAATATACCACTTTCGAGGAATCAGAGAAATCAGAGAAATCAGAGAACTCTGAGTACTCAGAGTACTCCGAAAACTCTGAGAACTCCGAAAACTCCGAGGAAATCAATGTCGCCATGCGAGTTTGTGCCGACCACTTGCGTGCCGTGGCCTTCTCGATTGCCGACGGTCAGCTGCCGTCGAACGCCAAGGCCGGCTACGTGATTCGCCGCATCCTGCGCCGCGCCGTGCGCTATGCCTACACGTTCCTCGGACAGAAAGAGGCCTTCCTGTACAAGCTGCTGCCCACGCTCGTCGAGGAGATGGGCGATGCCTTCCCCGAACTGAAGGCGCAGCAACAGCTCATCGGCAAGGTGATGAAGGAAGAGGAGGAGTCGTTCCTGCGCACGCTCGACAAGGGCATCTCCATGCTCGACAAGGCTATGGAACAGCTCCGCAAAGAGAAGAAGACCGAACTCGATGGCGTACAGGCTTTCCGCCTGTTCGACACCTACGGCTTCCCGCTCGACCTGACTGAACTCATCTGCCGTGAGAACGGCTTTACGGTCAACGAAGAGCAGTTCAACGTAGAGATGCAGAAGCAGAAGGACCGCGCACGCAATGCGGCTCAGGTGGAGAACAGCGACTGGGTGGAGCTGAAGACTGGCGAACAGCAGTTCGTGGGCTACGACTACACCGAATACGAGACAGAGATTCTGCGCTACCGCAAAGTGACACAGAAGAAAAACGAGTTCTACGAGCTGGTGCTCTCGGCCACTCCGTTCTATGGCGAGATGGGCGGTCAGGTAGGCGAACAGGGCGTGCTCGTATCGGAGAACGAGACCATCAACATCATCGACACCAAGCGCGAGAACAACCAGAGCGTGCACATCGTGAAGCAGCTGCCGAAGGACCTCACGGCTCAGTTCATGGCCTGCGTAGATACCGACAAGCGCGATGCCTCGGCTGCCAACCACACCGCTACCCACCTGCTCGACTACGCACTGAAGCAGGTGCTGGGCGACCATGTTGAACAGAAGGGCTCGTTTGTCAGCCCCGACACGCTACGCTTCGACTTCTCTCACTTCGAGAAGGTGAGCGACGCGCAACTGCGCGAGGTGGAGCGCATGGTGAACGACATGATTCGCCAAGACATCGCTCTCGACGAGCATCGCGACACGCCCTTCGAAGAGGCCAAGAAGATGGGTGCCATCGCCCTGTTCGGCGAGAAGTATGGCGACAAGGTGCGCGTGGTGCGCTTCGGCCCCTCGTGCGAGTTCTGCGGCGGTATCCATGCCAAGAGCACGGGCCGCATCGGCATCTTCAAGATTATCTCTGAGAGCAGCGTGGCCGCTGGCATCCGACGCATTGAGGCCAAGACGGGCAAGGAGTGCGAAGAACTGCTCTATAACTTCGAAGACACGCTGAAGGCCGTCAAGTCGTTCTTCAACAATGCCAAGGACCTGCAGGGTGTCATACAGAAATATATCGAGGAGCACGACCACATGAAGAAGGAGATTGAGGCTTTCCAGGCACAGGCCGTGGAGCGTGCCGCCAAGCAACTGGTGGAGAAGGCTCGCGAGGTGAACGGCGTGAAGGTCATCAAGGCCACCCTGCCTATGGAGCCTGCCGCAGCCAAGGATCTGGCCTTCAAGATACGTGCCGCCGTCGATGGCTCTCTGCTCTGCGTGCTGGGTACCAGCCATCAGGACAAGCCTCAACTGACCATCATGCTGAGCGACGACCTCGTTGCCGACCACAGCCTGAACGCGGGTCAGATGGTGCGCGAGGCTGCCAAGCTCATCCAGGGCGGTGGTGGCGGTCAGCCGCACTTCGCACAGGCCGGCGGTAAGAATGTCGACGGACTGAGCGCAGCTGTCGACAAGGTCGTAGAACTGGCCAACCTGTAGTATCGTTAGTATATTTGCAAGTAGGGCGCCCAATTTGATGTACCCAAAAGTATATGAGTTTCATATTACATGGCACTACAAATTGGACACCCTATTTCTGTAATTGACGTGTTTTTTTCTGCAAGAACACAAAAAGTAACGAAAAACACCCGCCTTTCGTCACTTTTTAACGCGCAAACGGCACGTTTTCGCAAAACTCTTTGTATCTTTGTGCACGTCAAGGCCACATACTGTTCTCATAAGAGCGTATGTGAGCCTTGATTTCTAACTTTTCGGGGCAATTTGTTTCAGTTTTTATCTCAACTGGCTTATAATCTCGGAAATTTTATTTAAATTTGCACCCATTAAAACACTAAAACAATGGTCTATAAATACGACTTTCTTATTATTGGTGCAGGCGTGGCAGGCATGAGCTACGCCCTGAAAGTGGCCCGTGCTAAAAAGGGTTCGGTGTGTATCATCTGCAAGACGAGTCTGGACGAAGCCAACACCTCGTTTGCACAGGGTGGGGTGGCATCGGTGACGAACCTTGCCGTGGACAACTTTGAGAAGCACATTGAAGACACGATGGTGGCGGGCGACTATATCTCCGACCGTGCTGCCGTGGAGCAGGTGGTGAAGAATGCCCCGGAGCAAATCAAGGAACTGGTGAACTGGGGCGTGAACTTCGACCGCAAGGAGAACGGCGACTTCGACCTGCACCGCGAGGGCGGACACTCGGAGTTCCGCATCCTGCACCATGCCGACGACACGGGCGCAGAGATTCAGCGCGGACTGATGGCCGCTGTACGGGCCTGTCCCGACATCACGGTGAAGGAGAACCACTTTGCCGTGGAGATTATCACCCAGCACCATCTGGGCGCCAAGGTGACACGGCGCACGCCCTACATCAACTGCTATGGTGCCTACGTGCTGAACCCAGAGGAGAAGGTGGACACCTATCTGTCGAAGGTGACACTGATGTGTACGGGTGGTTGCGGTGCCGTCTATCAGACGACCACCAACCCCATCATTGCCACGGGCGACGGTGAGGCAATGGTCTATCGCGCCAAAGGAACGGTGCAGGACATGGAGTTCGTGCAGTTCCATCCCACGGCCCTCTACTCGCCCGGCGAGACGCATCCGGCATTCCTCATCACTGAGGCCATGCGCGGCTATGGCGGCATACTGCGACTGCCCGACGGCGAGTCGTTCATGGAGAAATATGACGAGCGACTCAGTCTGGCTCCACGCGACATCGTGGCTCGCGCCATCGACAAGGAGATGAAGATTCACGGACTGGACCACGTCTGTCTGGACGTGACACACAAGAATGCTGAGGAGACGCGCAGGCACTTCCCGAACATCTACCACAAGTGTCTGTCGATGGGCATCGACATCACCACCGACTATATTCCCGTGCGCCCTGCGGCCCACTACATGTGCGGTGGCATCAAAGTGGACCTGAACGGACAGACGAGCATCGACCGTCTGTATGCCATCGGCGAATGCTCGTGTACGGGGCTGCACGGTGGCAACCGTCTGGCTTCGAACTCGCTGATTGAGGCGGTGGTCTATGCCGACGCAGCTGCCAAGCACTCGCTGGAGCACGTCGACCTGTATGACTTCAACGAGAAGGTGCCTGAATGGAACGATGAGGGTACGATGACCAACGAGGAGAAGGTGCTGATTACGCAGTCGGTGAAAGAGGTGGGCGAGATCATGTCGAACTATGTGGGCATCGTGCGCTCCGACCTCCGTCTGAAGCGTGCCTGGGTGCGTCTGGACATGCTCTACGAGGAAACGGAACAGCTCTTCAAGCGTGTGCGTGCCACTCGTGACATCTGTGAGTTGCGCAACATGATCAACGTGGGCTATCTCATCACCCGTTTCGCCTTAGAGCGCAAGGAAAGCCGTGGCTTGCACTTCACCACCGACTATCCTGTGCATGCTTACGATAAGAAGTAAAGAAAAGTAAACATCCCTCCATCGATGTGTTTTGAGACTGCAAGGTAATGGTTAACTTTGCAGTCTCAATTTTGTTTTTCCGTTTCCATACCAGTCGAAACTGTTCGAAATCAGCAGTTCCTCTTTTTCCTCCTTTGGGAAAAGACTTAATTGTATCTCTTGTAGCTTCATAGTAACTCAAAAGCAGAATGAGGGTCTGGTTCATTACTGATACGCTCGTCAAGCTTTCCATGCAGAAGAGTCAAAAAGTCGGACATTTGGCCAGGTTTGGTGTAGATGACTTGTTGCAGGGCCGCATGGAACTCCGTGCAAACGGTGTCAACCAATACAAGATGATTGCGTTTTTCTTGCTTGTTGTATTCTAAATCATAAAGAAACCATGCGATGTCGGCATTCTCTTTTGTCGTTTGGGGCAAAGTGGGTAGGGTGTCAAAGAACGACTTCTGAATAACAACGCACTGCTTTCTCAGTAATATTTTGCATTCTCTGTTTCATTATACAGGGAATCCAAAAACTTCTGCTATGGGATTATTTTCCGGCATGGCAATCTGTTTTTTATAAATATTATGCGTTGGCAAAGGTACAACTTTTTCCGCTAATTATTATCTTCTTTCCTTTCAAAGTGCAAAATGGTGGGTGAAAGAAGGATAGTAACAAAGAAAACTGAAGCTCTGCAAGGAAAGTAGCATGTAGGAAAAATGATTTCGACCTGTATGACTGGGGATGCCAGCCATACAGGTCGAAATCTTGTTTGTCAGCTCGTTAATTGATGGTGAGCTTGTAGAGATTCGACAGCGTTCCATGCGTCATGCCGTCGAAGTTGAGCCTGGTGGGGAAGTCGTAGAACTCGGCTTTGGTGCGGTCGTAGCAACGGAAGTTGATGACCTCAGTGCCGCTTCCGCCCTCAGTATAGCCCGCTCCGTAGACGCGAATCTGAACGTACTGACGTGAACCGACCTGGCACAACTCGCCAACTCCACGCAACTCTCCGTTTGAGAATGCTCCTACGAGAATCGACTCGTTGGCTTTCTGTCCTTTGACGGTGACATCGGCATAGACCATCATTTCACGGGCAAAGTCGTAGGGCGACACTTGCCACTGCTGCACCACCGTGACATCGATGATGGCCGTCAACTGCTTTCTGGCTGATACGACTTTGACGGTGGCTATACCGGGGCCAACGGCTACTACGGTGTCGCCCACCATTCTGACTACCGACTCGTCGGAACTCTGCCAAAAGTATCCATTCAGCAACGAGTCGACATCCGACTGTGCATGCAACACAAACTGATCACCCTCCATAATAGAGAAATTACCGCGTGAGATGGTGATGGATGTGGGCAACACTTCGTCGTCCACATCTGCCATCTCAAAGAATTCCTTGCAGCTTGTCATCGCCAAGACCGACAACAACAGGATGCATATTGTTTTGGTGTATCTCATAATTTCTTCTTTTACAAATTTAGCAATCTCATACAATTACTCGCCAGTTACGGTCACAATGTTCGACGGACGACTGCTGCGGCCATCGGCAAACTGCAATGTGACGTAATACTGTGCCAGCTGTCCCTTGGTTAGCAAGAAGTCGCTATAGACGGGAGTGTCACTGTTGGTGGACAGTACGAACTGGAAGTCGGTGTCCTCGGCTCCCTTGCGATAGACGCAGTAGTACCAGTCGCCTTGTGCCGGAGCATTTTCAAGCTCCCAGGCCAGACGAGTCTCACGCTCTTTCTTGGCGAAGATGCCTGTCAGCTTCAACGATACACTGGTGACGTGAGAGCTGTAGTTCTTGCTCTGCTCGTCGACAAACAGAATATTGTCAGACGAAGCTGAACCTGCATGAGCTACGTAAATGCCTTGACGTTCATCAGAACCTCTGCTCATGTTGTGGCCGGCTGTCTGCTGAACTCTGCTCAGCGCATTGTAATACTTGGAGTGGTCGTATATGACAATGTCGCCACGCTGCAAGTTCCAGTTCTGCAGTGTCTTGCCCTCGTTGTCGCCTTCAATCTTGCTCACGACATGCCAGTCATCCCAGTCGTTGATGGTGGTGCGGAAATTGAATGTGGGCAGTTTGCCCATTGCCTGTGCCTTGCCAGCCAGCGACAGATCGAAGTCCACATTCAGTTGCTCCAGTGCATCGGAGTGCCAGCTGATGTAACATCCGTCCTTGGGATTCAGCAAATCTGTAGGAACCTTAAAGCGCATCTCAAAAGACGACTGTAGGTCTTTCACGGTACTGTTGTCCAGCAACGTGATGCAACCATTCTCAGGCAGCACCCGATAAGGAATAAGGCACAACTGCGAGGCACCAAACAAGAGCATTTCGTTCTTGTGATAGTCGGAATTGGGCAGAGCCAACTCGCCGAGCACATTCATCGTGGCCTTGTCGGGAGCAAAACGCATAGACACAATCTGAAGGTCTACAGGGGTGTGGTTGAGGCTCTTGGGCAGGGGCAACGGCAGATGCAGCTCCTCGATTTCGCCTTTCAGGAACTGGCTCCATGAGAGTTGGCCACGCTTCACGTAAGCATAGTAGTCAGATATATCCAGCTTCTGTGCCAGTGTCTTCACTCGTCCGTCGTCAGTCAGTTTCTGAATCTTCTCTGCGTAAGGTAGGTTGATGTCGCCTATCAGATTGTCGATACCCCATTCGGAGAAGAGTTGTTCGGCAGCCTCGATGTCGCCGCGTTTGCGTTCAACAGTGCTCTGGTAGCTCTCTGCGTATCCGCCATAGACCTGATTCTGCTGGTTGATTTGCAGATTGTCGAACTTCACGGCCACCATGACCTTGATGCCCATTGGGCGCCACTCTATGCGTCCTCTTCCTTTGAATGCGTCAGAGCCTTCCACCTTAGTAATTTCGTCGATGGTCATGGTGAACTCGCCGATGCTAACCATGCGTCCTTTCAGGTCGGATGCTTTCTTGGTGGTTGGCTGCTTAGAATTGACCGACATAGAAGAAGTGCACTGGACAAAATGGCGCGAGAGACGGTCGACGACTGCAAAATCGACGACATTGCATGGCACCTTGTCCCATCCGATGCTTCGTTCATTGGTACACTCTGGCATGACGCGCAGCACCAGGTAATCGCCCATGCTGACACGATCCTGGATTTTCGACCAGCGAATGGTGTCAGACAGTCCCAACGTGCGTTGCTCGTAGATAGGGGTGCTCTGCAAGGCTCCTTCTGGATTGCCCGGTTCGCCCTTGAACAGCTGGATTGCGTATCTGAAAGCCAAGTCCTTCTTCTGCTGGCTCTTTCCACCTAAGTACCAAGCCTTGCGCCAAGCAATCTTGATGTCCTCGCCTACAAACAACTTGCGGGCTGCATAGTCGAAGAACGCAGGACTCTGCAAGCGGGGATAACGGTAGACATAGAGCGAATCGGCAAGTCCAATTGGGAAAGCGGTACTCTCCGCAATATCGGTGTACTCCTCAACGAACACGCGTTTTTTCTTTTCCAATGGTTCTTCTTGCATCTTTTCTTCCGATTCCGTCTCGAAGTCACTGTCCACAATACGGAACATGCGATATGGACTCTTTCCTTGGTTTTCAATCATAGAGAAGCCCATCATCTTACTCGTAGTGTTGCGTGGTGAGGCCGTAACCTGAGCCACATAGATCTTGTCGCTCTGCATTCGGTCGAGCGATGAACGCGGAATGATGGCCATCGGTGCTAACAGATTGCGCTGGATGTAGATGGGCGCATTGCGCAGTGCATCGTCGGGTTGTTGGTTGGGAGCCAGTTCGCAAACACGAATCTCGTAGGTGAACTGCTGTGCTGACGGGTTGCAGGCCACGACGGGCTGGCGCCATGTGAACTGCGGGTTCATTCTGTTCATCTTGGCAACGGTCAGGTCAAGCAGTTCGGTGTTCATCGACATCGGGGTGATGAACTCCGGTGCCTGCGCCTTATAGCAGATGGTGAAATCGCAAACACCCGTCTGTGGATTGCTGACCACCTGCGGATTGCCTAACAGTGGATCCCACTTGTAGGCCACAAGATGCATCTGATAGAGTCCTTCGGGCAATATGCCGAAAGTGCCGTCAAGATTGTTTTCGAACACTCCGCCTGAGACCTGAACCTCATTTTTGGGTATATGGCTGAAGAGCGTTCGCATTTCTACAAGCGTCAACTGACGTGCCTGTCCGGCAGAAATCGTTAAAGGTGTGCGCGGCAATCGTTTGATAGGTGTGGTGACCGACACACCCGATGACGGGTAGATGTGCTCCAGCTGCATGCACAGATAGATGTTCTGTGTTGTCTGGCTGTTGTTGATAATCGCGATATTGAAATAAGAGCCTGGGTCGCCCACGAGGAGCATCAGTTGTGGAGGTAAGACGCGCTGCACTGGTGACACGGTGATTGTTATATCTTGTGCCAGAGTCGACAAGCATCCACAAATAAGAACCACCAAGGCTACTATCCTGTTCATTCGTATCTTCATGTCAATTGTATCGTATATTTCGTCTGTTAATACCGTTTTCCTGCTTTTCCACCCATATCGAACAACGAGAATGTATAGGTGTAATTCAGACTGGCAGAGATGTCCATAGCATCGGGATCCTTGCCTTGCAGTGTCAGGTTCACGTCATTATACTTGTTTACGCCTGCCATCACCGAGAATACATGCACCCTGTTCAGTGTATAGCCCAAGGATAGGTCGCCGCCCACAGAGAAGGTCTTTGTCTTCTTCTCCAGTTCGTTCATGCAGAAATTCACGTTCAGGGTGACGTTCATTCCTTTGTCTTTGAAGAAGGAGCGCGAAGCTCCCAGTGTGGCAATGCTGCTGATGTACTTATTCTTGTAGCCGCTGGATACTTGGTGGCTCAGATTAGCCATAAAGTCCATGTCCCAGTTCATCACACCCATCGTATAGCCCAGTCCGACGGCCTTCGATGTCACGTCGCTGTTTCCGCTGGTTTTCTTATTTCGGTCTCTGTTCTGTGTCAGACTGGCCGAAAGCGAAATGCTGTGTGTCATCTCTTCGCCATAGAATGATGCCGAAGGGGTCAGCGAGAAACTTCGCATCACGCGGTTCACCTTGGTCGAATCAGTCACCTTGACCACTCCGTCGCCTTGGTTCTGGGTGTAACCGTTATAGCCGGCAGAGATGTTAAAGTGCTGTCCGATACGTGTTGAGGCCATGAGTGAATAGACAAAGCCGCGAGTGGTGTAGAGCTGCTTCTGCGTGAGGTTGTCCGACTGTGCAGAGAATGTACCCATCAGTGTCAGGTTCTGGACGGGCATTGCCGATACGTTCACACCGAAGCTCTGGTAGTTGTTGGCCATGTAGTAGGTTCCCAGTGAGGTATAGTCAGGCTGAATGACGCGATAGACCAGACTCGCATTGAGCAGGTTCTTCAGGGTGAACGTGGCACTCACGTCGCCTGCCAGACGAGCCATCGAGCTGTAGCGGGTATCGAAGATGCCACCCCACTTGTCGGCCTGTTCGGTCTTCACTTGCTCAATGCGCATGTCGCTTGTGAACAACGATGTTGCCAGGTTACCTGTCAGACTAAACCATTGAATCGGCCGGATACTTCCTTTCAGTCCTACCACGATGTTCTCTTGCGGAGCCAGTCTCTGCTGCCAGTGATCGTCGAGCGATTTCAGACGGTCGTAGGCTCGTAGGAAATAAAGGTCAATGTAGTTGTTGCTGTTGCCGTAGCCAACCTTGACGCCCCAGCCCAGTCGCTTATACTGAGGATAGCGGGCCGAGCTACTGTTTGGGTCGTCGTTGATGGCATTGCGCAGCACACCATAGAACGCACCGAAGTGAAAGCTATGTTGGTCGTTGTATTCAATGCCGACTCCGTTGAACGACATGTTCATCACGTAGTTGCTGAAGGCCATCGAGTTCCGGCCTATATAGCCAGTCCAGTTCTTATAGCGCGGATTCAGACTGAACGACACGTGAGGATGATTGAAGTCCAGATTGTCGTTCGTAAAGTAGAATGAGACCGGCATGCTGAAATCCTTGTAGTTGATGTTCAGGTTCAGATAGAACAAATTGCTCATCGGTGCAGCATAGCCATCGCCCACAGAACTGTGATAATAGGTGTTTCGCGTTCCCACCACACCGGTCATGATGAGGGGATCACTCTGTGCAATCTGACTTATATTCTGTGCTTGTGTTGCCAGCGATGCTGTCGCCAGCAGACATAAAAGCTTATTCCTTATACGCATCTCTAATTTACTTCTTGAGTTTCTTGACAACATGCGTCAATCCGTCGCTCACCGAAATCAGATAGACACCGTGAGCCAAGCGAGGCAGTGCTGCCTGCATGCCCTGCTGTCTTATGACCAGTTTGCCCAGGGCATCAGTCACGGTGATGATGGGTTGACGGTTGGTGCCATTCACGAGAACTTGATTGTCGGCTATGCTGAACGACAGGTTGTTATCCTTGCCCATAACTTCAGCTATACCTGTCACGTCAGGATGCAGGGCAATAGGCGCACGCAGACTGCCTGCACGACCGGCAAACGAAATTTGCTGGCTCTCTACAGTCAGATACTGCTGTGAAGGAGTGTGATAGAGCTGGAATGAAACCTGCTCGCCCGTCTGTCCGGCGACTGCGATGTAGAGCAGCCCGTTGGCCACCATCTGCGATTGTCCGCGGCACTCACCGTCGACAAAGGCACCTACCGAATAGTTCTCTGGGTCATCGATGCCATCCAGTTGTGCAACGATGGCCATGCAGTCAGCATATTGATAGGGGTTGTACTGCCATGCAGGGGCATAAGCCCGTTTGGTGCCACGTGCCTCTGCTGCATCGGAGGGGAGTGTGGCCGACCCCCAGTTGAGCGTATGCGCGTTCGGGTTGGTCGAATAGTAGATGTAGCCCTTGCCTGCCTTGAAACGGAAGGCAGAAGGTGCCACCCATTGTGTGCCGTCGAACTCGGCAAAGCCGTCGCGCCCAATAATCATATCACCATTTGAAGCCGTCCGAGCCAGATAGCTGTTCAGTGCTTCCATCGAATGGTCTGTCTCATGCGGATATGTCACCCACGTATAGCCCTTTTGCACCTGTCGCATGCCGATCATCCAGGCATCGCTCAGTTGCGTATAGCCAGCATTGAAGGCCATGCGTTCAGCATTCTTCGCTTCGTACTGGCTGTACACCTTATAGCTGCCGTCGCCGATCTTGAGACTTTCTATGTTGCCGAAGAATCCCAGTTCAGGATCATTGTAGAGCTGCCCCATCTGTGAGCGAATCTCCACCACCTTATTCTTATTGTCTATCTGCATGGGTGACACCCACTGTGTGCCATCCTTCAGCATGATGCTGCCCGATGTTGCCGAACTGGCCGTATAGAGCGAAATCCAATCCCAGCCATTCTCCAAAGGATATTCGGCTGGTATGTTGATGGAACAGGTTGAGGCCTGCACCTGTCCCACATAGCTGACCTGCATCTTGTATTGTCCGGCATAGCATCCTCTCACGTTCCATTTAAGTCCGGTGTCGTCGGCCATCACGGCAGTTGCCACGGGCTCGCCATTGGCAGCCTTGCTGAACGACAGTTCAATGCCGCTTGGCAGAAAGTTTCCGTCGGCATGCAGTGTCACTGACGAGTCAGACAGCTTTGACAGATTGAGCGTGCTCTTTTCGAAGGAAAGTGTCACTGTTCCAAGAACCAGTGGCAGCGGTTCCGACGCCGTGCCATAGGTCATGTCTTCGCCTTGGCCGAAGTCATAGATACCGACGACATGCTCCTTTCCTTCTTGCATCACCCGGAACGCAACCTGTGCAGGGTCGTTTTCGTCGCCCCATACACGGACGACGAAAACCGACGCTGTTGCTGTTGTGGGTTCCAGACGGCTCATGCCACGCAGCTCGTTGCCCACAAATGCACCGATGGCTCCAGCTTCGGCAAAATCCGGGTTAAGAATCTTGCCGTCGTTGTCCTGCAACGTCAGAAAATAGACTGACGATGCATGGAAACGACTCTGGTCGGGCAGTTGATAGGCGACAGCCGAACTCGGCATGAGCACCACACCGCACAAGAGAAGAATGAATATTACTTTGTACCACTTCATAGAGGACAAGTCTTCTCCTTTATTTCTTTATCTTTTTAACGATGCGCTTGCCATCAGCGGTCTGTTTCACTACCATGTAAAGACCCTTGCCGGCCTCCTTCACTGCACGGCCCTGCAGGTCATACATCTGCTGAGTTCCCGTTGCAGGAGCTTCGATGCCTTCGATAGCGTTCACGCTATTACCAGCGTAGAGCATGACGGGAGCATTATAGGTGCCGCGGCCTTCCTCCAGAACCTGAGTGCCATAGACACTGTGCAACAGTCTCGAAGACTCATCGTAGACATAGAATCTGACGGTCTCGCCGGCTACACCGTGAATCGTGATGAACTGGCGGTCGCCCACGGCTACGCCCTTGCCGCGACACTCATCGCCCACAAAGGCCCAGAGTGTGCAATGGCTTGCATCGGTCACAGAGTTGACCTGTGCCACCATCGACATGTTGTCGGCATAAGGAGTATCGTCAATCTCCCAGAGGTCGGTTCCGTTGTTTGCAGCGGCACGTGAGCTTGCGGGAGCCGATGTGGCCTGAGCCAGCTTAAATTCGCGAACAAAGTTGATGTTACCAGATTTAGCCTTCTTGAACAGATAGCCTTCGCCCGGGGTCAGATAAGTCAGTGAACCAGTCCAGTGGCCGCCAGTGTACTCAGCAAACTGAGTCTTGCCCTTGATCTGGTCGCCTTCGCTGAAGTTGGTGTTACCGAAGATCTCTTCCAGAGACTGATAGTACTGGTAGGGGTTGCCAATCCAGTTCCAGCCCTTGTGCGAAGCTACCTGCAGTGCGTTGTTGCCCTTGGCATTCTGGAAGTAAGAGCTCTCCTCAAGTTCTTCAGCCAAGTCGCAGTTCAGGCCCATAGCACCCACATCCTTCAGTTTCAGTTTGTAAGTCTGCATGGTGTTCATCGAGGTCAGGTCGCCGAAGTAGCCCAGCTGCGAGTCGTTGATGATGAGCTGCGTGGCCGAGCGGGCCTCCACCATATTGTCGCCGAAAGCATTCTGCATGCTGGTCTTGCTGGGCAGGTTGCCCTGATAGAGCGACACCCACTGCCATCCGTTGCCCAGCTTCCACTGCTGGTTGACGTGGATGGTGGCTGTTCCTCTCAGTTCGCCGTCATAATATATATTAATGGTGCCGTTGCCCACGCTCTTCGGGGTGAGGGTATAGGTCAGGCCAGTGTCGTCGGTGTCGTCTTTCACGGCATCAACGAAGCTCCAACCAGCAGGGAATTCTGTTACAGGCACAACGCTGATGCTAATCAGGTCAGCATCGACCGAAACGCCTGCGGGCTGTGGTGTCAGCACGGCCTTGTAGATGCCATTGCGCGATACCACCACGTTCTCCAAAGTGAACGAGCCGAGTGCTTCCTGCACCGAAGCCGTAAATGTGGTTTGCAGGGTCTTCTCAGGCAGAACGAGCTTGTTGTCCTCATCGTAATAAGCGCTCTCGTTGTCAAAAGCTTCTACGGTAGCAGTGATCGTCGTAGAGCCTGCTGCCAGCACGTTGAACTTGTCCCATCCGTATTCGTTCTTGCCAGTTCCCTTTGCCACAACGTCGGTGTTGCTCGATGCAAGTGATACGGTGAAATCGGTGAGCGTAAGCGTGTTAGGTGCAAGCTGCAAGTTGCCGTACAGCTGTTCAGAGCAGTCGACAGGATTGCCGTGGTTCGACTGTGCCAGATAGAGCGTAGCCTCCTTGGCAGCAACCGAAGTGGGCTGAGCGGGAATGACATAGACCGTGAAGCTGGCTGTTGCGCCGAAGCCGTCGAGTGCGTTCACCGTCACATAGTTGTTGGCTACAGCCGTGGCATTGTTGTAGTCGTAAGATTCGGTTGCCACGATTTCGCCGTTCTGCATGCTCAGCGAAGTGTTGGATGCAGGCAGCTCGAAGCTGAATTGCGGATTGACGATGCCGGAAGGCGAGACATGCATCAGATTGCGCAGACGCTCGCTCACGTTGTCGCCTTTCTGCACAACAATAGCAATCGGGCCATTGTCGTTGCTGCCTACATAGAAGCCCGTAATGGCCTGAACAACCGTTACTTGCAGTGTCATGGTGATGCCCGAGTCGTCGCTGGCCACACCCGTCATGACGGTAGTGCCGGCAGCCTTGGGCAACCAGTTGCCATTGTCGGCCTGCTGAATAATATCGGTGTTGCCCGAAGTCCAGTTGAAGGTTGTCGTGGCATCTTCCGGGGTCAGCGTATAGCCCGTCTTCAAAATGTTGGTCACCGTCTCATAGTCGCCCACGGCCACTTTGATGCCATCATAATAAGTGTCGTCTTTCCACACCGACTTTGTGGCAGGTGCGTCGACCGTCACGTTGGTGTTGGTGATGAGCGTACCCGAATTGCTGCTCAGGCTCAGTTTCTTGGGGCTGTCGGTAATCTGTACGCCCGTCAGCATGTTGCCCTCCATTGAGAGGTAGTCGGTGCTGGCAGCATAGTCCCATGTTAGGATGGGCAGCAGGCCTTTTTCCGGGCTGATGGTGATGTAGTTGGTCATGTCGACGGCCACGCCCCTGTGGATGGTGATGTTCTCAGGCAAGGATATGCTCGTGGCTGGCACGAAGGTAATCTTGAATGGATTCGATGGCTCGCCCACGGTGACATCGTCGCCCTGGTAGATGACGGTCACGTCGCTGGGAATTTCATATTCGTCGCCCAGGCCGGCTCCGCCAATGGCCTTGAACAGACGGAAGGTGATGTTCTTCAGTCCTTTCTCACTGTCCTCACCGCCCACGCGCAGCATGAAGCGATTGGTCTTGACACCGTTGTCAACGTAGCATCCGGCTTCAGCACGGCACTTGCCGTCGATGAATGCGCCCACGTAATAGTCGGCATCGCTGATGGAGATGGGGTCGCCTGCGGCATTAGCCAGTGTAGCCCAGATAACTGTGTGCGAAGCATATTCGTTCGCATCGTAGGTGAAGTGCACGCCGTCTGCCCATGAGGAGAGTGCGACAGCAAAAAGCATTAAGAATGAAAGGAAATACTTTTTCATAATTTTTTATTGTTATTTTTAATTTTAGTCAAAGCATAATGCTCGTCACGATTGAAAAAGGGACGATAAAGTTGCATTAAGGGTACAAAATTACGCAAATTGGATTAATAAAACAAGTAAATCAAGAAAAATTTATGTTAAATTGAGAAATATCACCCCTTTTCCCTGCCGAATTTTAAAAAAAGTACCAACCATACTGATCTCCAGTTGGTTGGTACTTTTTGCTTGAATTGTCAACCGACAACGTTTTTTATGCCGTCCAGTTCTGCTCGTCGCTATGTGAGGGCATATAGCCGAACTCACCGCCGAATGTCTGCGGAGCCGGTGTTGTAGCACTACTTGCTGCCATCAGTGGAATGGTTTTTAGCTATAATTTTCAAAATTTTGGCTATAATTCTGATAATAATAACGACGGTTTAGGCGAAAAAATTGGTTGTTTACAATCATTTTAGTAATTTTGTAGCGAAATAATATAATTAACATATATGAAAAGACTTTCAATGATATTTCTGAGCGTGCTGGCCTCTGTGCAACTGATGGCACAGCCCATTGCCAGCAGTAGCCAGCCAACGCAATACGAGACGGGCATACAGACCTGGCCTGCCACCCTGCAAACCCGACTGGACACCTTGATGAAATGCGAACTGACGGAGCGCACCCAAGTGGGACTGATGGTCTACGACCTGACAGCCGACATGCCAATCTTCACCTACAACCATCGGCAGACCATGCGCCCGGCCTCTACCATGAAGGTGGTGACAGCCATCACTGCGCTCGACAAGCTGGGCGGCAACTACCAGCTGACCACCTCGCTCTACTATTCGGGCGACATTGGGAACCGCACGCTGAGGGGCAACCTCTACTGCGTGGGCGGCATGGACCCCATGTTCGACATCAACGACCTGCGCGACTTTGTCTACCAAGTGAAGCAGATGGGCATCGACACACTGCGCGGTGCCATCGTGCTCGACCGCTCCATGAAGGACACGCTGCGCTGGGGCGAGGGCTGGTGCTGGGACGACGACAACCCCACTCTGACCCCGCTGCTCGTGGGCAAGAGCGACAACTTCGTGCAGCGATTCGTCAGCGAGTTGCAGCGCGGCGGTGTCTATGCCGACCAGCCCCTGCTCTTCGAAGACCGTCTGCCACTCGATGCCATCCCCCTAGCCCACTGTCGGCACAGCATCGACCAGTTGTTGCTGCGCATGCTGAAGGACAGCGACAACCTCTATGCAGAGTGTCTCTACTACCATCTGGCCTCCAGTTTCGGCTATCGTCCCGCACGTGCCAGCTATGCCCGCGCACTGGAGAAACAGCTGGTGAACCAACTGGGACTGGACAGCGACTGCTATAAGTTTGCCGACGGCAGCGGACTCTCGCTCTACAACTATGTGTCGCCCGAGCTGCTGACGAGACTGCTGCGCTATGCGTGGCGCAACAACGAAATCTACAGCCACTTCATGCCTGCACTGCCCGTGGCCGGACAAGACGGCACACTGAAGAAACGCATGGGGCGCACGGCTGCCGACGGCAACGTGAGGGCCAAGACAGGCACGCTGACGGGCATCATCTCGCTGGCAGGCTATGCCACGGCCCCCAACGGCCACGAGCTGTGCTTTGCCATCATCAACCAAGGGGCGCTCGGTTGGCGCGAGGCCCGTGCGTTTCAGGACAAAGTGTGCGTAACGCTCTGCAAGGAATAAAAAATACTTACCTATCATTTTTCAAAAAGAAACTTTATGGAATCAATCAGAATATATGTAGAACAGCTCATCAGACTTTGCGGCATCTCCGACGGCTACGTACCCCTGGTGCGCCATCTGGTGCTGGTGGTCTTGGCCATCATCCTGGCATCGCTGGCAGGCTATATCTGCAAGAAGTTCATCCCGCTGATCAACAAGCTGACAGCTCGCACTGCCTCAAACTGGGACGACGTGCTGCTTAGCGACAAGGTGCTGCGCTCAGCTTGCAGCATCGTGCCAGCCGTGGTCATCTGGCAGCTGCTGCCCATGGTGTTCTACGAGTATCCCGTGGCACGCGAGCTGTTGTCCCGACTGACTGCCATCTACATCACCGTCATGATGGTGCGCACGGGCATCGTCTTCATCGACTCGTTCAAGCTGCTGGAAGGCGAGACGCGCACCGCCACACAGCAGTATCTCTACTCCTTCTGCGGTGTGCTGAAAATCGTGCTCATCTTCGTTGCCGTCATCGTGGTCATCAGCATTCTGGTCAACCAGAGTCCCACCACGTTGCTGGCCGGACTGGGTGCCGCCTCGGCTGTGATGATGCTGGTGTTTCAGGACACCATCAAGGGACTGGTGGCCGGCATCCGACTGACCTCGAACGACATGCTGCACAAAGGCGACTGGATCACGGTGCCTTCGGCTGGCGCCAACGGTACAGTAGAGGAGATTTCGCTCACAGTGGTCAAGGTGCGCAACTTCGACAACACCATCGTCACCGTGCCACCCACGATGCTGGCCGACGGAGCCTTTCAGAACTGGATTGGCATGCGCGAAGGTCCCGGTCGCAAGCAGGCCCGCAAGGTGTATTTCGACTTCAATTCAGTACAGTTGCTTGACGAGCAGGCCAAACAGCACCTGATATCCGAAGGCTTTGCAACGAAGGAGGATGTTGCGGGGAAGGTATCCAACGTGACACTTTTCCGAAAGCACATCGAGCAATGGCTGGCCACGCAGCCCAGTGTGTTGAGCAACATGACCATTCTGGTGCGTCAGGCCGATGCCACACAGGCAGGCATGTGTCTTGAGTTCGTATTCTGGCTCAGAGAGAAAGGTGGTCCCGACTACGAGCATGCCACTTCGCTCATCATGGAGTACATCTATGCCGCCTCTCGCGAGTTCGGCCTGGGCATCTATCAGCAGCTCATGGATTGTAAAGAAAAGTGAGTTGAAATTGTAAAGAAAATTCATAGAAAAAAGCACCTTCAGAAAGTAGCATTCTGGAGCGAGAACACACATGTCTTCACATCATTCTTGAGGCCTCATTTTATGGTTGATGCTAAATCAAAGTGGGTTTAAAGCCAAATCAAATTGAGATTCATCATTAGTTACTCGCTGTTTCAAGTCATAACTCAGTTTGATATGGCTGCAAACCCACTTTGATTTAATACTAATCACAGCACGAATGCCGTTGAAAGTCTTCCAGAATTGTTCGAAAGGCGAAATGCCAAGAACCAAAAACTATCCTTTTTGCGAAACAAAATTTCACAACACCCTATAAATCAACAATATACACGACCCCTTCCAAAACTCGCGTATTTGAGACCAACTTACCGTTTGCTGAATTCCACGCGATACTCAGAGGGGTCGTTGTCAAGAAAATTCATATTTTTGCGTGCTACAAATTTGCTATGTAACGGTGAAATTATCACCATCCGCGATGTGCTATGGCAGGATTTGCCTGACTGCTATGGCGAAGACCATACACAATATCGCGATGCGGTTTATAATTACATCCGTCAGCATTATGGCAGAGTAGCATAGCTTGCAGAACCTGGTCACTGGTATTTGTTGCAGACATTAGAGTCCCAACAAACAGTTCGAGCCTTACGCGTTCATCCGCGTAAGGCTCGAACTGTTTAAAGAGGACATGGTTACTTCACGACCTTATGCCCATTCTGTATATATAATCCTTTAGCACTCTGTTTTGTGACGCGACGACCTTGCAAATCATACAAAACATCGGAGTGAACAGCTGATTCGCGGACGGTCTGAATGGCATCGGGCTGCTGGAGAGTCAGCAGGACGTTGTCGAAGCCTATAATTTTTTCGGTTCCATTGTTGTTGTGCATGGCAGAGAGCATAACGGTTGTCGATGCTTCACCGTCACTGACAAACTGTATAGCGGCCTGCTGCCACTGCTCTACGTTCTCCAGTGAGGGCGCACTGACAGTTGCCCTACCCTCTGTGGCAAGCGAAACAATAGCATCGCCCCCCAGACCACTTTTCCACACATCAGCAGTCAATTGGTAGGTACCTGCCGGTAGACGCAGTTCTTGTTTCAACGTAATGGTCGACGTACCCCAGTTCTGTCGCACCCAATAAGTCTGCTTGCTATCGGCAGAGGGGGCTGGGCGCGATGCGAAAAAATTGGAGTAGTAAAGATCACCAGCCTTCAGTGCCGTCAGGTCGTTGTTGTTCGGCTCAGCATAGTCTACAGTCCAGCCTTCGGGTACGTAGATGGCACGGTCAGCCGACACACCACTGTTGGGCATCACCGAATAGGAACCCTCAAAGTCACCGTTGAGCAGAGCCGACGGCAGTTCCTTTCCCTCGTAGGGAATGTCTTGCAATTGGCAGATTTCTTTCTGTGTAAGCATGACATCGTAGAGCTGCAAATGGCTGATGGTGCCACGGAAGTCCTGGTTGTCGTTGGCATAGCTGGAATCCCACCACTGCGTGCGACCGATGTAGTTGCGCGTATCCTTGGCCAATTCATAGAGCAGATAAGACTCGTTCTGATTGGCCGTACCGCTCACATTCTCCACACCATTTATATATATGCGCGTAGCACGCGTGGCAGCATCGTAGGTAACGGCCAGCTTCGTAGCGGTGTTGGCCGCGAGCTGTGTTGTGGCATTGACCATCGTAGTGGTCCCGCCATTATACTTGATGCCAGCCGACAATGGATTGGCACGCAGGAAAAGGCTGTTGCCCGAACCAGAACCGAAGTCGTAGATGCGGGGCTGTCCCGTCAGCGACTTGGCATTAACCTCAACGAGGAAGGTATAGGAACGCAGCCCATCGAGAAGCCCTTCGGGAGCCAGACCGAACTTGTTGGTGGCGAAGCCCGTAGCGGTGTTCTTTGTCAAATCAAGAGGTTCTTTCAGCTCATAACGCAGATTGTCGCCTATATCAAACTTGCTGACCTTCACTTGAAAGTCTTTGCTCTTCTCACCTATGGTGGCAGTAAGCACGACATTTGTATCGGCAGACTGACGGGTCAGCACACCTGTATGGGAGATGACGGAAGCATCTGAACTTTTCCAAGCGACATCAAGTCCCAAACTCTTTGATGGGAGCACCATGTCAGAATGAACCGTATCGGGCAATTTTATTGTTTCGAGAGCCGAATCAGCCAATCGTGCATCAATCTCGGTCTGAGCTCTCTTTACGATTGTCTGGACGGTCAAGGGCGAATGGCAGACATAGTCATTGAAGATGCAGACAGCCTTATGATTGAAGGAAACTTCCTGATTGTTAGCATTGTCTGAGCTAAGTTTCACTTCGCCGCCGATGCCTTCAATCTCAATGACCTGGTCAACAAGTCCATTGCGATAGGTAGTCAGTGTCTTACCATCATAAGTCAATGTGAGCACCCAGGTAGAAACTTTTGTCGGGTGATTATCGCCACTGGTACCCGTTGACTGCGTAGCCCAGTCATCACTGGTGAGCAGGCGGTTCTGACTCTTGTAAGACTTATTGCCAATGGTAACGACAGGATACTGATCGCTGCCGTCAAGGCTATAGGTAAGAGGCTGTGCTCCATCGACAGTCAGCAGTGTCCCTTCGTATTTCGACGTATTCATGGCAAAGCCAACAGTCACCGACTTATTAGCGCCGAAGGAAGCATATGGAAGATGGTCCAAACCTTCCGGTTCCTGAGTCAGCTCTTCCTGCCACGCATAGTCGCTGTGGATGGCTGTGGGATAGCCTTTCGGATAGTTCTTCTGTACTATCCAATAGTAGTAGTCGCCCTGCATCCACGCCACACGCATCTTGCTGTTCTTTGAGCCAGGAATCACAAAGGGACGCGCATTGTTCTTAGGCGAGTTCTTGGTTATCTGCTCCGAGCCCGCCACCTTGCCATCATCATCGATGGTGTACTTCCATATCTCATAGACACCATCCTTGTTGTACTGTCCGTCCTTGGTCGGGATGGAAAGGTACATGTCGTTGATGTTATCGGGATCGAGACTCATGCCGCCGCTATAGCAACGCTCCGTGTTGTTCCAGTTCTGGTGGAAGGCATGGCCAGCATAGGTCACCCACGTGTTCTTCCATGCAGAACCGTTCCAACGGGCATACCAATAGACATGCGAGGTCTTGGCATCGTCGATGTGGGGATAGGCAATGACGGGGTGTTCATCCTTGTCGAGCGCAATCTGCCACACCCAGTTGCGGATGTTGGCCGTCTTGTCAACGATGGTAGCAGGATAGTTGCTGGCATAAGAGTCAGTCTTGTTGACGTGGAACACACCATTATTTATGATGCTCAGCTGCTTGCCATTGAGGTCGCGCAGGATGGGGCCGTTGCCTTTGTTGATGTCGATGACGTTGAAGTAGAGCCAGTCGGGCATCTCATTGTCGGGGTGACCTGTGGTATAGCTGACATAGATCTTGTCCTTGCCGTTCGACTGGTACTTAGCATACGGACGCGCACCTGTGGATTGCACAATCTGTTTGGGACCGAAGTCGAACTGACAGTTGTCGTTGGCATCGGGCATGGTCAGCCGTGCAATGGTAGGATGCCAGTTGATGCCTCGCCAACAAAGATAGATGTGCTGCGGGTCATCGCTCAGAATGAAAGGCGAAGGATAAGTTGTGTTGTTGGCCGTAGCCAGCCGTTTTTCCTCACCCAGTGCAGTGATGTCGCCAGGTTTCTGCGAGATGCGATACCAGATGCAAGGCTCGTCGGTGTGACGAGTGTAGAAAATCATGACGCGCTCGTCGGGTAATACGACGAACGTTGGATTGTTGTGGTCGTCGGGCTGGAAATAACTGCGAATGAGCACGTCGGTCTTGCGACCGCTCACCCAGTCGTACTGCGTGGCCTTGACGTTGCCATGCACATCGATATAGCCGATGTAGGTGGCATTGATGGTGCCAGAGCCGTTCTCATAGTGCAAGGCACGCGGGTCGGCAAACCAGCACCAGGCACCTTCCTCTGCTACGAGGTTCTGGGCATAGGAAACTTTCAGGATGCTAAAGAGCGCAATCAGTAGTGTAAGTAGTCTTGTTTTTTTCATAAATGCTTTAGTTTATTGGTAATTTGTTTTGCTTTATTCTAATTTCTCAATCTCATAGCTTTCTATGGTACGTCGAGGGCATAGTAATTATAGAAGCACTGCAGGGTGCTCACAAGAAGCGACTTGCCGAACCGACGGGGACGACTCAAGAAGAAGTTCTTACCATTGGCATGCGCCAGTTTGTACACGTAGGCCGTCTTGTCCACATAGATGGCCTGCCGGCTGATGAAGTCGGGAAACCACTGTAGACCGATTCCATATCTTCGCCTTTCTGCCATTGTTTTTTCTATTTTATAACCAATAACAAGAACTCTTATTTTTTCAGTTCCGGATAACTGATTCTGGTGTGATAAATCGTCTTCAGTTTCTCTATGAGCACGGTCTTGGCATACTGAATATCGCGGAACGTGATGGGACACTCACGGAAGAAGCCATCGGCCAACTGACCATCAATGACGCGATTGACCAACTGACGGATGCTGTGCTCCGTATAGTCCGGCAAGGAGCGAGAAGCAGCCTCAACGGAGTCGGCCATCATCAATATAGCTTGTTCCTTGGTGAAAGGGTTAGGACCTGGATAGGTGAACAACAACTCATCGACATCCTCATCGGGATGTTCATTCTTATATTTCACATAGAAGAACTTGGCCTTTCCCTGACCGTGGTGGGTGGAGATGAATGCCTTGATGGACTCCGGCAGGTTGTACTTATCGGCCAATTTGAGGCCTTCCGTCACGTGACTGATAATCATACCTGCACTGTCAATGTCACTCAGCTGTTCATGGGGGTTGATACCGCCCGACTGGTTCTCTGTAAAATAGATGGGGTTCTGAATCTTTCCTATGTCGTGATACATGGCCCCCGTGCGCACCAACTGCGTCTTAGCCCCAATCTTGCGTGCTATCTCTGCGGCCAGATTGCCCACCTGAATACTATGCTGGAACGTGCCGGGTGCCACTTCGCTCATGCTGCGCAGTGGTTCCTTGTTCATGTCCGACAGTTCAATCAGTGTTATGTTCGACGTATAGCCAAAGGTCTTCTCCATAATATAAAGGAGTGGGTAAGAGCAGAACAGTTCAATGCCGCACACCATAAGATAGTTGTAGTCGCTCAGGTCTATGCTGGTGAGGCTCGTGGTCGTAATGAGGTCTACCGAAAGGTTCATAAGGCAGCTGGCAAACGTCACCACAGCAGCCGTCCAGAACAACTGCGAACGGCTCGACAAATCACGCAGTGAGAGGATGGCCACCAAGCCGGCAGTCGACTCTACCGCAATGAACTCCAACGGATATTGCAGCACACAGGCGCAGATCAGTACCAGCACCACATGGGCCATAAAGGCCGTTCGCGAGTCCATAAACACGCGAATGAAAATAGGCACCATCGCAAAGGGAATGAAGTAGACGTGCAGCAGATTATGGCTCACCATGAGCGAGGCAAAAATAGAGAAAAGCATGATGAGTGCATAGATCATGCCCACGGAACGCAACTGCTCGAAATAGTCGGAACGGAAGATGCTCAGGAACAGTGTGAAGCCTGTCATCAGCAGCAATACATAGATGAACTCGCCGATGATGGTGGTAGTCAGTTGTGAATCGGCCTGGCTGCGGCGCTCGCTCTCCATGAGGAACGACTGTATAACGAGATATTTCTGCTCGTCGACAATGGCACCACGGTCAATGATCTTCTGTCCACGCTGCGCCACACCATTGGCAATGGGCATTCCACTAATCAAATCCTGCTTGCTGGCCTCGCTCCGCTCTCTGTCAAATAGCACGTTGGGGACTATATAATCGTTCAGATTGAGTTCGGAGATGAGGGCATGATGATTGTCGAATGCCGGATCATTTATCAATTCCTCATAAGCCTCCTTAGCCGTGTACAGGTCGGCAATCACCTCACTCGTAGCATTCTTTTCGTAGACCACACGGATGGAGAACACCGAATCTGGCAATTCGGGCATGGGCGACTTCGTATCGACGATGCCCACGTCGTAGAGATTACGCAGACGATTGGCTATGATACTCTTGTAATCGGCCAATGCCGCCACTTCCTTGTTATAGTTCTGTAGGAACTCACGCACCTTGGTTGGTCCTATGGTCTTGTTCATGATGTAGTAAGGCTCAAAATCGCGCAACAGACTGTCGCGCAGCACTTTTTGTTGCGCCTCGCTCTTATAAACTACAAAATTGAAAGGAGCCGTCAAGTCGGCATAGCGCCAGGGCTTTCCCAATTCCACCTTGAAGTTATGGTGGGTCTCACGTGGCATGAACCAAACAATGAGTGTCACAACCGAGAGGACAAGCGCAATACGCATGAGCGCATCGCGAAAAGTCAACTGGGCCATCAGATTCACATGTTTCATATCTAAGTTTTACTCTTTTCTTGCAATGTATATATAAAACAGTGGCAAATTTATATAAAAAAATACAGATTACAGCCACATTGTTAGTGAATTTTTATTAACTTTGCAGCCAAAATCAAAAAAAACAGACATGACAGAAAGAAAAGTAAGAGTGCGTTTTGCACCGAGTCCTACAGGTCCCTTACATATCGGCGGTGTACGTACCGCATTGTATAACTATCTGTTTGCCCGCCAGCATGGCGGCGATCTGGTGTTCCGCATTGAGGACACCGACACCACAAGATTCGTTCCCGAAGCCGAGGCTTACATCATAGAGGCTTTCCAATGGCTGGGCATCAAGTTCGACGAGGGTGTTTCCTTTGGTGGCCAGTACGGCCCTTATCGTCAAAGTGAACGCCGTGACATCTACAAGAAATATGTTAAGCAACTCCTTGATGCAGGCAAAGCCTACATTGCTTTCGACACGCCCGAAGAGCTCGATGCCAAGCGCAAGGAGATTGAAAACTTCCAATACGACAACAAGACGCGCATGATGATGCGCAACTCGCTGACGATGCCCGCCGAAGAGGTGGAACGTCTCATTGCCGATGGCACACAATACGTTGTGCGTATCAAGATCGATGCCGGACAAGAGGTGATGGTCGACGACATGATTCGTGGCGAGGTTCACGTGAAAAGCGACATTCTCGACGATAAGGTGCTCTACAAGAGTGCCGACGAGTTGCCCACTTACCACCTGGCCAACATCGTAGACGATCATCTGATGGAGATCACCCACGTCATCCGTGGCGAGGAGTGGCTGCCCTCTGCCCCACTCCACGTGCTGCTCTACAAAGCCTTTGGATGGGAGGACACCATGCCGCGCTTCGCCCATCTGCCCCTTTTGCTGAAGCCAGACGGCAAAGGCAAACTTTCGAAACGCGATGGCGACCGACTGGGCTTCCCCGTGTTCCCGCTCGACTGGAATGCCATCGACCCGAAAACACAAGAGAAGGTGTTCTGCAGTGGTTACCGCGAACAAGGTTATTTCCCTGAGGCCGTGGTCAACTTCCTTGCACTGCTTGGCTGGAATCCAGGCACGGAGCAGGAGATGTTCACACTCGACGAGCTGGTCAATGCTTTTGACATTGAGAAATGCTCGAAAGCCGGTGCCAAGTTTGCCTACGAGAAAGGCATCTGGTTCAACCACGAATACATTCTGAAGAAGTCGGCTGAGGAGATTGCACGACTCTTCGAACCCATCTGCCGTGAGCACGGTGTGAAGGACTCTTTCGAACGCATAGAGAAGGTGTGCGAGATGATGAAGGATCGCGTCAACTTTGTCAAGGAGCTGTGGCCGTTGTGTTCATTCTTCTTCGAGGCGCCCACCGCATACGACGAGAAGACCGCCAAGAAGCGCTGGAAGGAAGATTCTGCACAGACACTCACCGAACTCTGCACCGTGCTCGAAGGTCTCGACGACTTCTCACTGGAGCATCAGGAGCAAGTCGTTCACGCATGGATTGAGAGCAAGGAACTGAAGTTGGGCAATGTGATGAATGCCTGGCGTCTGGCTCTTGTCGGCGAAGGCAAGGGTCCCGGCATGTTTGACATTTCTGCGTTCTTGGGCAAGGAAGAGACCATCCGTCGCACCAGACGAGCTATCGAGTGCTTAGGCCCCCGCTGTTAGCGGGTGGGGTCTGACAAGCGCAGACTTGACAAACCACTAAAAGATACGGGCTGAAACGCTTGTTCAGCCCTCCCGCTTTTAGGGACTTAGCATTATATGTACAACCTCATCATTTATCTATATCAGCTTGGTGTCGCAATTGCGAGTCTTTTCAACAAAAAGGTTCGCAAGATGTGGCAAGGCGAGCGTGAGGCCTTTAGCATCCTGCGAGAGAAGGTAGACCCGAACGCTCGCTACGTATGGGTGCATGCGGCATCGCTGGGCGAGTTTGAGCAAGGACGCCCCATCATGGAGCAACTGCGCAAGGAGCATCCTGAATACAAAATACTACTGACGTTCTTCTCGCCTTCTGGCTATGAGGTTCGCAAGAACTATGCGGGTGCCGACATTGTCTGCTATCTGCCGCTCGACACCATCACCAATGCCCGTCGTTTCCTGAACATCATACACCCTGAGATGGCTTTTTTCATCAAGTATGAGTTCTGGTACAACTATCTGCACATTCTGCGACATCGCGGTATTCCCGTCTACAGCGTGTCGAGCATCTTCCGCGAGGGACAGATCTTCTTCCGCTGGTATGGTCGTGAATATGCCCATGTACTGAAATGCTTCACCCACTTCTTTGTACAGAATGAGACGAGCAAGCGATTGCTTGCCGACATCGGTCTGACCAATGTCAGCATCACGGGCGACACCCGTTTCGATCGTGTACTGCAGATCAAGGAACAGTCGAAACAGCAGCCCATCGTAGAACAGTTTGTTTCGTCCGTGAAGAAAGAGACTGCCGACATGCCTGCAAATGTCTTTGTTGCGGGCAGCAGCTGGCCTCCCGACGAAGAAATCTTCATTCGCTACTTCAACGAGCACAAGAACTGGAAACTGATCATTGCACCTCACGTGATTGACGAAGACCACCTGAGACAGATTGAGAAGCAACTGGAAGGCAAAAAAGTGGTGCGCTACACCGATGCTGAGAAAGGAGCCGACGTGGCATCTGCCGACGTGCTCATCATCAACTGTTTCGGGCTGCTCTCCAGCATCTACCACTATGGCAGCGTGACCTACGTTGGAGGCGGCTTCGGGGTGAGCATCCACAACGTACTGGAAGCTGCTGTTTGGTACAAGCCGGTCATCATCGGTCCCAACAACAAGAAATTTCAGGAGGCGCAAGAGTTGCTGAGCGTAGGCGGCTGTCTCGAAATCAACAACTACACTGACTTTGCCCAGTTCATGCAACGCTTTGAAAAAGAACCAGCCTTCTTGCTGGAAAGCAGCAAAAAGGCTGGCGACTACGTTAAGAGCAAGTCAGGCGCCACAAAGGAGATTCTGTCCAGCGTGAAGCTCTGACTGCATTTCCCCTTCTATTCTTCCAATCTCAGGGGTGCGTGCCATTCTTCCTTCCTCACAGGAGGTGGGCCGTAGAGCACGCGAATATCCCTTTGTGGCTTTGGTTTGCTCACCGTGTCAGTGGGCTGGACTACTTGATTTGTGTTCGAAACGGCTTTATCTTTCATCTCCACTTTTGGGGTCTTGCACGAGCCAAAGCCCAGAAGTGCGATAAGCGAAGAAAGAACCAGATTGCTGATGGCATATATTTTTTTCTTCATAACAGGAATGATTAAATTGTTAGGATAGAACTATTCTTGTTGCAAACGTGCTAAATGGCAGAAGAGCAGTCGACCATCATCGTCGCGCAGATGCAGTCCGTTGCCTTCGCAATAGCGCCAATACTTGCAATGCTCACATTCGTCGCGCTTCATCCAGCGATGGTCGCGATGTGCCTGGAAGCGATGTTCCCACACGTCCATGAAGTCGTCTTCATAGATATTGCCCTGACGGTAGTTATAGCGTATGCTGGTACAGGCACTAATGCTGCCGTCAACCAAGACGGAGGCGACTGTGACACCCGCTCCGCAACGGAACAGCCAGTCGCGCACATCGCCTTCATACGCACCCAGAAAGCCTTCGCATCCATACGACGCATGGATGCGCCCTTCCTGACGTGTCTGCTTGATGAACTCAAACAATCCGCGAAACTGTTCTTTGGTGAGTTGCAGGCTGGCATCCTGCGCCCCACGGCCTACTGGGAAGATGGTGGAAAGCCGCCACTCCTTCACGCCCTTGCCGATAAGATAATCACGCAAGGCTGGCAGCTGGTCGTAGTTATGCTGATGCACACAAGACATGACATCGTATGCCATCCCTCCATCGGCCACCATCATGTCGATGGCTTGACTGGCCATGCGAAAACAGTCGGGGTGACGACGCAGCCACGTGTGTTGCTCTTCAAGTCCGTCGAGACTGACAGTCAGCGAGCAGAGCCCGGCCCGGCGCAACTGTTTGAAGAGCGCAGGCGTAAGAAAGAGTCCATTGGAGACCATCCCCCAGGGGAAGCCTCTGTCGGCAATGCCCTGAGCGCACTCCACCACGTCTTCGCGCACGAGCGGTTCGCCCCCACCCAAAATGACAAACACCTCTGCAGGGTTCAGGCGACTGGCGATATTGTCTAACACACGGAAGAAGTGCTCACGTGGCATGTCAGGCTGACTGGCCATCTGCCTACAGTCGCTCCCGCAATGCCGGCAATGGATATTGCAACGCACGGTACTCTCCCAGAACACCTGTCGCAAAGGATGCTCTTGCCTCAGATTGTGGTTCAGCCGACGGGCCAGTTCGAGTGCCGCCCTCCTGCGTATGCCTAACTTCTCGCTAATCACCAAAACTACTGTTTATTTCTTTTCAAGAATCTGTTCTGCGTGAATCTTCGTCTTAATCTGCTTCGGACCAATGATATTCTCAATGATTCCCTCTTCATTAATAATAAAGGTAGTGCGCACGGTACCCATATACTTCCGTCCGTACATCGACTTCTCCTGCCACACGCCAAACTGCTCGACCAGTGTCTTATCAACATCGGCAATGAGGGGGAAGTTCAGCTCATATTTTTCCTTGAACTTAACATGCTTGGCAGCATCGTCTACACTCACGCCAACCACGCTGTACCCAGCATCGTTGATTTCGCCCAGCTTGTCGCGAAAGCTGCAAGCCTCTGCCGTACAGCCACTCGTCATGTCCTTCGGATAGAAGTAGAGCACCAGCTTTTTGCCTTTGAAATCACTCAGACGTATTTCACGTCCATTCTCGTCTTTGCCCAACAATTCGGGCGCTTTATCACCTATATTCATAACGTCACGTTTTAATTTATAATCTGTATCAGAGTGCATCTGCCATCAGATCCTTGCGGCCAATAAGACTGAATACTCGGATGTCGTTGTCTTCATTCAGAATACGGAGAGTACGCAGAATCTCGTTGAGAGTCGATCCGCTGGTTGTCACATCATCTACGATAAGAACATTCTGCCTTCTAATCTGTCTGCACAATTCCTTGTCATCCTCGCTGGCAAATTTCAGGAAGTGCATGATATAGGGACGAAACCTGCTCTTCTTCACATCCTTGGCAATCGTGAAATAGTCTTTTTTGTGAATCAAATCAATCATCTGCCTGATAGACTGCTTTACCTCCTCTTTCTGCGCTTGCGTGTAACGAGGACGACCATTCTCCAGCACATCGTCAAGATACTGCTGCTCGTATGCATCCATATCAAATGAAATACTCGAAGGAAGGGCTTTCACCAACTCCATCTTGTAGAGTGATGGCTGAGCGAAACGGTAGATGTAACGGAGCATGTATTGATTGACCTGACTCGATGACTCAGGCATCACCACAAGGTTATAGTCATAGAGGTTGATGCGACGATTCAGATTATCGACTGCTTTCTTGATGAACTGCGTCAAGTCCTGGTTGTCCTGCAAACGTTCAGAAAACTTAACATGCTTAATGAAAGCCGTGCGTACAGCACCATCTACCTGGTCAGAAAACTCATAACCATAATAGAAGCATTTACCAAAAGCCTCCACTTGATAACCGTTGCCTGTCAGACTTACGATATCATCTTTCCCGTCATGCTCAAAATCGAACACGAACTGCTGCTCCTTCTGATTAAATGTCACTCCCATAAATCAAGTTCTTGAATTACTACGAAACGGCATATTTATTCTCAAGAATTTATTATCGCTGACAAAATTAGCACTTTCTTTCAAACTAACAAAGAGATTCACCGAAAAAAAACTTACCTGTACCCTGACCCACCGTAGTTTTGTCAAGATTATTCATAAAAAAAAGCACCTTCGGAAAGTGGCATTCTGGAAGCGAGGAACCGCAGTGCTCACGTCATGTCTTAGCGGAAGTTTTGAGATTAGTATTGAATCAAAGTGGGTTTACAGCCATATCAAACTGAGTTTTAGCATCCGTTACATTCTGTTCTAAGTCATAACTCAGTTTGATATGCCTGCAAACCCACTTTGATTCAATAC